>DASVQO010000192.1:0-26204 GCA_036389075.1 Chloroflexia bacterium
CGCTTCTCATATCTGGTAGCTATCCTTCGGTAGTGCTTCAGACGATTGATCAGGCGCTCCACACGGTTGCGCTGACGGTAGATAGCCTTGTTGAATGGTCCTGTCCTGTCCTGTCCTGTCCTGTCCTGTCCTGGTCTGGTCTGGTCTGGTCGGGTCTGGTTAGATTTCCTTGGTATCGTATAGTTGATGCCCTTACGGCGAAGGTAGAGGCGTATCTTGTTGGACGAGTATCCTTTATCCCCTACAATTCGCCCTGGCAACCTCCTGGGTCTACCTCTTCCTGCTCGTTTGATGCTGCCTAATTCCATCAACTGCTCGAACACGGTGGACTCGTTCTGCTGGCCGGGAGTGAGCACAAAACAGACAGGTTTGCCTTTGCCTTCGCATCTCACGTGTATCTTGGTACCGAACCCTCCACGACTCCTACCTAACGCTTCACTTTCCGGATCCCCTTTTTTGCACCGGCTGCGCTCTTTTGCACCGGCTGCGCTCTGGTGAGCACGAACACTGGTGCCATCTACGTAGTGAATTGTCCATTGGACCTCGCCAAGGGTGTCACCTTGACGTTGTAGCTCAGCAAGCACCTGGTCCCAGATGCCTGCTTTGCGCCAGCGGTACAGCCGTGAGGAAACCGTCTTAGGAGAGCCGTATCGCTCTGGCAAGTCCTCCCATTGGGCACCTGTCTTCATGATCCACAGGAGGCCGTTGATAATCGTTCGATGGTCTTTGTTTGGCCTCCCCGTGTGAGGCTTCTGCGGCGGGAGCAGTGGTTCGAGCTTCTCCCATTGTTCATCTGTTAGCTCATGTCTTCTTGGTTGAGGTGTCATGAGCCTAGTTTACCAACTTACCTCAGTTTGCAGATTGACCCTAGCTACTCACCTTGGTTGTGTGGCGTGGTTCCAAGATATGTGCCCGTATGCTGCGTAATTTCTCTGCCTCAACGGGCGTCTCCGCTTCGAGGTTTACTCGGTCTCTGTTCCAAACATGTGGTCTGCGACAGAGCGGGCAGTGGAGAACGTTGTTCTCAAGACGAGAATTCAAGAAATGTTCGTGCTCTACTCGTATGCCCGTGTTCACGGATCTACCGGTAGTGGAGCACGTCATTCTTACATAAGCTATCTTCTACTCCTGCCACTGTAGGATATATTGCGTAAACGTCATATGTTACGCATTCACCAAGTCAGAGACATGGTGGAGGGCACGTCGCGTATCCACGACGAGCCTAGCAAGTTGTTGAATTCGGTTCCAATCATAGCTTGAGTGGTCAGTAGCAATAACCACGCAATCACTAATAGAAAGAGCAGAGTCCAGATCTTGTACTCCCACCATCTCCAAAGCATCGTGGTTGAAAGCAGGTACTTGTGGGTCATGGTAGCTCACCTGTGCGCCCTTACCCTCTAGTAGATGGATAATGTCCAGGGCGGGCGATTCACGGATGTCCGACACGTCTTTCTTGTAGGCGACACCCAGCACCAGCACCTTGGAGCCTCTCACCGACTTGGCTTCGTCGTTGAGGGCGTCCTGCACCTTCTGCACCCAGTAGACGGGCATCTCCGTGTTTATCTCCGAGGCAAGCTCGATGAAACGGGCGTTGTAGTTGAGTGTCTTTAGCTTCCAGGAGAGATACAGCGGGTCGATGGGGATGCAGTGCCCGCCGAGTCCAGGACCGGGGGTGAACTTCATGAAGCCGAACGGCTTGGTGGCAGCGGCATCAATTACCTCCCACGCATCGAGGCCCAGCTTGTCACACATGAGGAGCACTTCGTTCACCAGGCCGATATTCACCGCACGAAAGGTGTTCTCCAGCAGCTTCACCATCTCCGCTGCTTCGGTAGAGGAGACAGGCACTAGCCTCTCTATGGCCCCGCCGTAGTATGCCAGCGCCATTTCCAGGCAAGCTGGGGTTACACCACCCAGGACCTTGGGAGTCGTACGGGTGGTCCAATCGGTGCGGCCTGGGTCCACGCGCTCCGGTGAGAAGGCCAGGAAGAAGTCCTCGCCTACCTTGAGGTGCTGCCCGTTACTAGAGAGTTGTGGCAGAAGTACCTCGGTGGTGGTGCCAGGGTAAGTAGTCGATTCCAGCACTATCACCATACCTGGGTGCAGATATTTGGCTATCTGATTGGTCGCCGACACGATGTATGAAATATCCGGGTCGCCGGTCTTGCGCAGGGGAGTGGGCACGCAGATCGAGACCGCATCACACTCGTATAGAGCGGCGAAGTCTGTGGTCGCACGCAGGCGCCCGGAGGCTACCGCCTTGGCCAAGCTCTCCGACTTAACGTCCTCAATGTAGGACTGACCGGTGTTGATAAAGGCAATCTTCGTGGGATCAACATCTACACCTATTACGCGGTAGCCCGCTTCAGCGAACACTAGGGCAAGAGGCAGCCCCACATATCCGAGGCCGATGATGCCTACGCGAGCTTCTTTAGATTGGAGCTTAGCAAGTAACTGGACTTTTGTGTTCATGTTTGGGCTATCTCCAGACGTGATCGTAGGCTTCGCTTGCAGACTGACCTAGAACTTGTGGATATGCTCCGCCACTCGTCAGGAGGACTGACGATAGTTGAGAGCTACTAAGAGGCCAGTAGGAGCGGGAGCTACGACGTACTAGCTTATGTACAACGCAAAGAAGGCCAGCATCAAAGCCGAGCCCGGAACCCTGTACCTTTGCACGAACCCTTGGTGTGACCTGCGATTGAGCCGGTCGATAGTGCTTGCCGAGACCATAGGCCAAAACGCAAACATGGTGTGACCACGAGCGCACAACTATCCTGTACTCGGACGCCGTAAGAGGGGATATCTACTTGACGCTCAGGAGCTACCTTTACGGGTCCAAACCTGCGGGTCATGAAGCTAGTGCTCTTTCTCGTGCTCTAGCCAAGATGTTATGCAACGAAGAGACGTTTAGAGTGGTCCCGTAATGGTAACGGGTTAGTCTAACATTGCTGACAAGCTGCTGACGATGCGGGGCTTGCAGTCGGGTCTCTAACGTGCAGCATGGCGTCATTGACCTGTGCTACCTGCGACACCGCGACACCGTGCTCGTTGGCGGTGAGTAATAGCGGAGGCCGGTGCCTCAAGCACTTTTGTACGGCATTCCTCTATTGCCCCACTTCGAACAACATTATGTTACCTAAAAGGCCATGCCGATGCCAAGCAACTTTCGCGCCAAATACACCACAAAAACTACCCCACAACGTTTTGCGTGCACTTGGAAGCGCAATAATACATGGTAGGGAGTTGTGCTCAAGCAGCCGTATCGGACAATATTGGAATGCCGAAACGGGCCCAGACGAGCGACTGGATAGGCTTACTAGAAATCGTCACTCCCTATCAATACTCTCATAAGCAAGAGGGATCGGACGAAATTTCCGGCCCCTCTCGCGTATGAGAGTATTGGGACTCCTGGTACCGGCCAAGAGTTGTAACCACCCTATCTACCTTCTCGCAGGAGTCTGGCAGTTGGGGAAGAAAGCGTTGGCCGCGATCTTCGCCATCTGCCCACGTGTGGTCAGGTCGTTATAGCGGAAGCACGGTGTACCTGTTGGGCACTTGGAAGCCTCTCCGTAGCCGGAGATGACGCCCCTTGAGGAGAGCCGCTCTATGTACACCCAGAAGGGGCTGTCACTCGGTACATCCGTGAACGTCTGCTGCCCAGCAGGTACCTGCTCGTCAAACCCGGCTGCTATAGACACGATCTTGGAGATCTGCCCGCGTGTAGCCGGATTGCTGGGGCGGAAGAAAGGCCTGTTCTCTGCATCGCAGGGCTCTACATCTCCTGGGCTTCCGCAGGGGTAACCCCCTATGGCTCCCGTTTCGGCCAACCTCTCTACGAACAGATAGAAGGGGTCGCCCGGCTCGACGTCCGCGAACTGCTGCTGGCCGGGAGGAGGTACGTTATCCAGGCCCGCGGAGTTTGCGATGATCTTGGAGAGCTGGCCGCGTGTGACGTTAGCGCCCGGCCTGTAGTAAGGATCGTTGTTCCCGTTGCAGTTCTCCCCGGGTCCTCCGCACGGGTACCCACCCACTATGCCTCTACAGGCTAAGCAGCGTATGAACTCGTAGAAGGTAGAACCTTCTCCTGTGGGAGGCACATCAGCAAACTGGATCGGGCATGCTGTCGATGTGGCGCTTGGTACCGTGGTGCTCGTGCGGGTGCTCGTGGGTAGGGTCGTAGCGGTGCGTGTGCTTGTGCTGGATGGTTCCATAGTATTAGTGCTCGACGGCACGGGGGTGTTGGTGCTTGTTGCTGTTGGTACTGTTGTAGCCGTGCTTGTGCTGGTGGACGAGGGCCCAGTGGTGTTAGTTGCACTGGGCACGGTTGTGTTTGTGGCTGAAGGAACGGTCGTGGCGGTAGATGTAGAGGTAGCCACGCAGGGCTCATTGTAGCGCTCGGCCAAGGTACGGAACATCTCGCCGCCCCCCGCGGGCAGGGTGTAACCCACCGCCAACACGTCGGTTGTAGACACGGCGTCCACGTCGACCAGGTAGTCAAAGGCGCTATTGCCACTGGTGGCGGCGGCCACAGCTTCCCACTTTCCGCCGATCCAGTGGAGGATAATAGGGTCTGCGAATTCGCCGCCACGGGGACTCAGCGGCAGGCCACGCGCCTGCCTGGCCCTCTGCCGGTGAGGCGCCAACCGATTGGGACCTACCGGGTCGATCGAGGAGTTGTACCCCACGGCCCACGCCTCGTTGCCAGGGAGTGCCGCTACCCCCAGCAGGTTATTGCTGCCAGCCTCGTCTATAGTCTCCTCAATACTCCAAGTCGTCCCATTCCAGCGCATGGAGAGGGTGAGGATCCTATCGGTGTTAGACGGATCCACAGAGTAGCCAATCGCCCATATATCGCTAGCGCTCGCCGCTGAAATATCTACTAGGAAGTTATTCTCCCCGCCAGGTGCATTAGGACTGGCCACGATAGTCCAGGCCGTGCCGTTCCAGCGCTCGATCAGCGTCTGGTAGGCACCGACTGTGGAGGAGTAGTAGTAGCCGACCGCCCAGGCGTCGTTGGCGGAGAGCGCCTCTACCTCGGTAAGGTAGTTCTCCCCGTCGGGGGCGTCGGGGCTGGGGTCGATAGTCCAGACCGTGCCGTTCCAGCGCTCGATCAACGTGCGATTCGTACCGGTAACGTTGGTCGAGTAGTCGCCGACGGCCCAGGCGAGCGTGCTGGAGATGGCGTCCACCCCGCTGAGGATGCTGTGCGAGCTGGTTACGTTGGGGCTGGGTACGATGTTCCAGGTAGTACCGTTCCAACGCTCGATCAGCGTTTGGTCGAAGTTGCCTGTCGAGGTGTAGTAGCCGACCGCCCAGGCATCAGTGCTCGAGACGTCGTCCACACCGTACAGGATGTTGCTGCCTGGGGAGGCATTCGGGCTGGCCACCAGGTTCCACTCGGTGCCGTCCCAGTCCTCGATGAGGGTCTGGTTGGTGCCGTCTCCCAACCGGTAGGAGCCCACGCCCCACCCCTCGTTGGAAGATATCATCGCCACCCTACTGTAGAAGTTGGCCGTGCCGCTATAGTTGTCGCTCGGCACGATGCGCCAGTCGAGCCCGCAGACCGTCGCCGAGGGGCCAGTGCGCTGGTTCGGTATCGCCAGGGACTTGCCTGGCATACTGGTGTAGCCGAGCGCTACCCCTACGGTGAGCAGCATGCCGAGTATTACCACCATCACTACCGTCGCCAGCAAGTACCGCCGCTTATGTTGTTGCGCCTGGTTATCCATCATCGCCCATGTACCTCCTGTAGATAATTAGATTGACAACTGCGCAACCACGATTGGCTGCTCCTCGATTTGTAGCGCAAGCGGGTATGTGGGCGCCTCCCTGTGTTCCTATAGCGCACTTGTGCGCTGGCGAACCTTGGTGCGCTTCCAGAGGGCTACCGAGAGACCGAGAAGGCCCCAGAAAAAGAGCCCGGCCGTGTCTCCGAGCGGCACGGCATCAGTAAGACCGTACACAAAGTAGGCGAGTAGGCTGGCGGCGACACCAGCAGCTCGCACGCGATGCCCTCCTGTGGCGGCCCTGCGGTAGGCCAGCACCACCAGCCGGCCCGCAAGCAGCCAGATTGACATATAAGCCACCAGGCCTGGGAGACCAAGATCAAGGGCGACTTGCAGGAGATGGTCATGTGCGTGCACTAAATCCCTATCGGTACCGAAAGAGGAAGATGGATAGAGCACAGGCATCACACGCCGAAAGGTGTTCATTCCCATGCCCGTAAAAGAGAAATCCTCGATGCCATAGAGGGCGCGGGACCAAATCTCCATTCTGCCCTGAGCCGAGCGCATCACGTCGACGGGGCTGAACCCTTGCCCGTAAGAGCCGACCAGCACCTCGGTGATATTGTCGGGGCCGGCATAGCTCACCGCCCCCAACGCGAGCACCAGCAGGCCAGCAACCAACAGCCGCCCTCTTGGAATCAACAAAGTCAGGAGCAGCAGGCAACCGAGGGCGAAACCTACGAGAGCACCGCGTGACTCGGTGAGCAGTAGGGCAAACCCGGAAATGAGCAGCGAGGTAAGCAAGCCGACCCGCTGCAACCAGTTGGTGCGCCGCCAGCCTGCACCTAGGAGCCAGGCCCAGGCGACGAGCGCCAACTGCAGCGGCACCACCCAGAGCAGCGCCCCACCCATCTCGTTCGGATGCAGGCCCCGCTCCGCACCCGGAAAGCCACGGAGCAGCGGCGGGATGCGGGAAGCGATACTCGTAACGATGGGCAGCTTGTTAGTCCAGTTGGTACCCAGGAGCGCCACGACCGCCAGGCACGCCCCCGCGAAAGCGAAAGCCCCAAACGCCCAGCGCACACGACCCCGGGCTGAGGCCCATTCCACCAGCGCATAGTAGAGGCCGATGCCGTACAACAGGCCGGTTATCTTGGGGAGACTGAAGCCCACATCGAAGGTGGCGTACAGGCTCACCAGAAGCATCACCAGCATAAGTACTATAGGCCAGTCGAGCGGCGTGCGCGGTAGAAAGCGTCCTCGGGCCAGGCGTCGCGCCACCCACAACAGCGGGAGTCCGAGCAGGGCAAAGAGGCGCTCCGGGGCCGGGTATACAAAGAAGGGTGCCAGCAGCGCGAGCCACAGCAACTCCGTGCGTACCAACCACTCGGCGACTCGATATATGCCCGAGGGCATAGTGCGGACCCTGGCAGCCTCACCTTCCGACGCCTGCCACATGGGCGTCGTAATCGCGGGTGTGTTACGGCGTGCGGTCCACCAGAGGTAAAGCGCCCCAATTGACATGAGCGCCCAGTCGGTCATTTCCAGTCCTGAGGCGCTTGTCAGCGCCATGCCGGCGCAGAAGAAGACAACGCCCAGGCAGGTCCAGCCGCTGCGAGTGAAGGCCCGCCAACCCTCTCTTAGGCTGACTCCCCGCATGGCGTAACTGAGGAAGCCGGCGACAGATAGCAGCAGCGCAAGCCCCACCAACCAAAGCGCGTTTGAGCCTACCTTACCCCAATCTATCGCCGACAAGAGTTGATCAGTTATCCTCTACTTGCTCTGCTCCCCGAACGATTTGCTGGGGAGGCTAGTTGCCAGCGACCTGCGTGGTCCGCGGAGACAAGGATGTAGTGCCGGAGGCGACCTTACGCAGAAGCTGCTCCAGCGACTGCTTGCGTCGCTGCATCGGAAAGTGGCTCAGCACCCGCCTCTGGGCTCGCTCGCGAAGCTCTACCGGCGCCTCCAGCGCTTGCCGGATTGCCGCAGCCAACGCCTCGGGCTGGTTCGAGGGGCTATATACACCCTCCTCCCCGACGACCTCGGGCATGGCACCCACCCGGGTCAGCACCGGTGCGCACCCGGCGGCGCACGCCTCGGCCAAGCTCAGTCCGAAGCTCTCGTGGAGGGAGGCTTGCACGTAGACCGAGGCCCGGGAGTAGAGCGCCCACAACTCGTCATCGGGTAGGAACCCGGCCAGCTCCACGTTAGGGGTAGCCAACGCGTTGAGATGCTCCGCGCTGCTGTCATGCCACTGGCCCACGAGCACGAACCTGGTATCGGGCAAGTAGGCCGCCGACTGCACGAACGGTAACAGGCCCTTGCGTAGCAGGTTCTCCTCGAGCACCGCGCCCACAGTGAGCACGAGCGGTTCCCGTCCCTCTAATGCCGGGAGGTCTCCCGGTTCGGGAGTGCGCACGCCGTGGTAGATCAGTGAGATCCTAGAGGGATCGGCCCCCGCCCCCTCTATGGCCTCCTGGTGGGAGAACTGCGAGTTCACGACCAGGTGGGTGGCGTTGCGGATCACCGAGCGAGAGATCACCCGGCGCAGGCCTCCGCGCTGAGAGCCGTAGCCCGCCTCGGGGACGTTGGCGGTGTCGTAGCCGCCGATCACCACGACCGAGGGTTTGCCCAGCAGGCGTGAGAGGATCACGGGGCCGAAGGAGTGCCAGCTGGCGAACCAGCAGAAGACTAGGTCGTGCTGGCGTACCTCCCCGTGGAGCCGCAGGGGATTGTACAGGCGCCGACCCAGGTACCACTCGGTTACATCATGATGTGACCGCAGCAGCTCGAGGTCGTCGAGTACGAAGCGGGTGCAGCTGTTATAGACGAAGAGGATACGCATCCCTGGCGCTAGTTCCCCACCATATCGCGACCAGGTGCGCTGGGCTGCGCAAGGCGTGTCTGACGCGTGGCCCATCGAGCATAGACTCGGCCCGACAGAGCCTCTTGGAAGACGGCAGCGCAGCGGTCGGCGAACTGCCCCAGGCTCAACTCTTGCTCCGCCAGTCCTCGGGCGCTCTGCCCCAGCACAACCCGCCTCGCAGGGTCGCGCAGCAGACTACGCAGGCCCTCGGCAAGAGCATCGGCATCGCCCGCTGCCACTATCTCAGCACTGCCTCTCGGAAACAGCTCGGCTACCCCCTCAACAGCGGCAGCCACGATCGGCTTGCCGCTCGACATGGCCGACACAACCGAGACGGGGCTGGTGTCTTTCTCTACCGAAGCGTGGGCATATATGTCCATCGCGGCGAGCACCCGGGCAAGATCCCAGCGGAAGCCGGCGAATATCACGCGGTCCGAGAGACCTAGGTTCCGCACTAGCCTGCGCAACTCACGCTCATATGCATTGCTGTCGAAGACGGGTGCGCCGACCAGCACGAGCCTGGCCTCGGGGTACTCGCGGCCCAAATTGGCGAACGCCCGTATCAGGTGATCCTGCCCCTTCCACGCCGTCAGGCGGGCCACGTTGCCGATCAGGAGTTCGGTATCCTTGATGCCCCACTCGGCGCGCACCTCCCGCCCTGATAAGCCCGGCGAGAAGAGGTCCGTGTCCACCCCGTTATAGATTAGCTTCACCATACCTGCGGGCAAATATGGCAATAATTGCCGCTGGATAGGCGTGCCGTCCGATATTACCTGCCGGGCAAATAAGCGCGCCCCGAGTCCCAGCACCCAGCGATAGAGGCCCCCGGCGCGATCCGATACCAGGTCCTGCACGTGCCACACGCAGGGTATATCTGCCAACTTTGCGGCCAGGCCGCCGTAGAAGTGAGCGGGTAGGCCCTTGGTGCACACCAGATCGACCCTTAGTTTGCGTAGTTGGCGGGCCAGCCGCGCCGCAGCCAGCACGGTCCCAGCTATGCCCAAGCTCCATGCGAGAGGATTGGGCAGGTAGCGCTTCCCCACCTGGACGCTTGTGGAGAAGATGCGAGGCCTCGGCGCTATGTGCACACGCACTCCCACCGCCCGGCAGCGCTCGGGCAACTCCCCCTCCTCTGGGCAGATCACCAGGCAGCGCATACCGGTCTCCGGCAGTACGCCCGCCAGGTAGAGGGTGGTGAACTCCACTCCCCCCATCTGCGATGAGGAGTCGACCAGGGCTACCAGGGGCTGCGATTTTATGTAACTAGGAGTGTCCTGGGGCATTTTAGCTTACAGAACCCTACAGGGTGCGTTAGTTGGCATAAGCTGCGAGTACTTTTCGCACCGCGAGCGCCACATCCTCCGCGTCCTGTGCGCTCATACCTGCGGTGAGGGGCAACGACAGTATGTGCTCACCCACCGCATGCGCTACCGGGAAATCGCTCGGCTTGTAGCCATGCTTCTCCTTGTAGAAGGGGTGCTCATGCAGCGGCAGGTAGTGCACGCCCGCCCCTATGTTCTCGGCACGTAGTGCCTCCACCAGGCGGTCGCGGGATACCCTCAAGGTTCCAGGCTCCAGCGTCAGCACGTAAATGTGCAGAGCATGCCTGTTCAGCTCCAGGTCGCGGGGCCGTGGCTGGGTGCGCACCGGAAGGTCCTCGAAAGCCTCGTCGTAGAGGTGTGCGTAGCGCTCGCGCATCGTGAGGAAATGTTCCTGCTTGCGGAGCTGCGGTAGACCGAGCGCCGCGGCCAGGTCGGGCATGGCGAACGAGTACCCGGGAAGGACCACCTCCGGTGAGGAGACATGCCCTTCACCGAAGCGTCCCCAGGCGTCGGTGCTCAAACCGTGGGAGCGGTAGACCCGCGCCAGTTTGGCGAGGCGATTGTCGTTGGTGGTGAGCATGCCGCCCTCGGCCGTGGTGAGGTTCTTATTGGCGTAGAAGCTGAAAGCGGTGGCTGCGCCGATGCTGCCCACCATGCGCCCGGCGTAGCGCGCCCCGGTGGCGTGGGCGGCGTCCTCCACGAGTGCGAGGCCGTGCCGCTGCGCCAGCTCGAGCAGAGCCGACATGTCGCACGTGAGCCCGGCGAAATGCACCGGCACGATGGCTCCGGTGCGCTCGGTAATCGCCTCGGCAACGCGCTCCGGGTCGACGTTGAGGGTGTCCGGTTCGATATCGACGAACACCGGAGTGGCCCCCAGGTGCTCCACTACGTTGGCGGTGGCGGCGAAGGTGAAAGTGGGGAGTATGACCTCAGCCCCTGGACCCACTCCGGAGAGCTTCAGGCTGAGGAAGAGGCCCGCCGTACAGGAGTTGAGGCTGATTGCGTGGTCCGCCCCGACGTACGCGGCGAACTCCCGCTCGAACTGCAGTGCCCGAGGCCCCGAGCCGATCCAGCCGGAGCGCAGCGCCTCGGTCACCTCCGAGATCTCCTCCTCACCGATGCAGGGTACCCCGAAGGGCAGCAATGTGCTGCGCACCGGGCTGCCGCCCTCGATCGCCAGTATATCGGTTGTGGAAGCAGTTAGCTGCATAGGGTTAGAGCTTGATTCCTGGTGGTATATTCTTGAGCCTGCCCACAGCCAGTTGCGCGTAACCTGTACAATATGGCTGTAACATGCCCATGCCCATGCCCAAGTTCACGTCCAAAGTCAAACTTTCGCCCTCTACGCGAGCCGTCTTTGCCGTCACCGGAGCCCAACAGCCGCCCGGTGTGTCGGATCGTGGGCTCGTGCAGTCGTTGAAGAGGCTCGACGACAACAGCTGGCGAGCGGTGCTAGAGGCGCTGGCGAGCGAAGGGCTCGGAGCCGTGGCGGACGCTTATCTCCAGGCTTGCGGTATGTCGCACCTGCTCCCCGGGTGGATGCAGGAGGCGTTACGCAAAGAGCGCCTGCGCACCCTGGTCACATACACCCAGCGGATGTCTGTACTCCCTCAGCTAAAGTCCGCCTTCCAAGCTGAGGGCGTGCAGTTCCAACTGCTGAAGGGTTTCGCGCTGGCTCACCAGGCTTACAAGCCACCGGAGGCCCGATCGGTCGGCGACATCGACATCTGGGTCCGCCCGCCAGACGTGCCCCGTGCTTCACGCGCCCTCCAAGGCCTCGGTCTGCGCCCAGTGCCCGAAAGCTACAAGCGGCCCAGAACCTTTCTCCTCGCGTACGGGGAGGAAGTAATGTTCTCCCCCCATGCTGTGGGCGGTCTGCCCGAGACGCTCGATATAGACTTGCACTGGCACCTGATAGGACCCTGGTGGCTGAGACGAGGACTATCTGTGCCCGAGCGCGATCTGTTCGCTGCACCTCACATGGTCACGGTAGAGGGGGAAGACTACCCAACGCTCTCGCCCACCGACCACCTGTACTACCTGTGCCTGCACGCCGGGGCGGGGCACGGCTTCGAGGGCCTGCGCTGGCTGGTGGACCTGGCCCTGCTGTTGCGCTCGCAACCTATCGACTGGCCCCGTTTGAACCGCTTGGTGCGCGCGTCCCACACTTTCGCCATCGTGTGGCACGGCCTATACCTGCTCGACCTGGCGCTGGGCACCAGCTACCGCTTTCGGATAACCATGTCCCCCACCCTCCGCCACCGGCTCCTACTACGGAGATTGCTCCCCGCAGCGCCCAAGCAGGCTACTGGCGGCACCGGACGGGATGGAGGAGGCGAGTTGAGCATACCCCGGCAGCAATTGGCGTTGCTGCCCCCGGCGAGGGCCGCTTCGGCGCTCATGAGTCTGGCCTGGCCGACCGATCGCTGGCTCGCGCTACGCTACTCGGGGTCGGAGCGATCAAGCCTAACAAAGGCGAGAGCACGGCACATAGCTCGGCTCCGTCGACTCCTGCCCCCACGCTAGCCGCTCCCTGGTGCGGGAGGAGCCATATACCGGCCAGGGAACGTCGCCACGGGTATGAACTCGCTCAGCGACGTGGGGGACTCGCCCAGGGGCCGGCCAGCAAGCTCCAGCCAGACGTGCCCCTCTATGACGGTCCTCGGCGCCAGGTCGGCAGCGCCAGCGCCACGAGCCTGCCTGCGTATGCCCACGACGAGCCGCGGGCGTGCGCCAACGTTGCGGAGCAAGCGGTACGTCAGCAGGCTGCGCTCCAGGCAGTTGTCGCGGGAGAGCACCGGCACCCGGCGGTACATGCCGTCCACAAGCACCAGCAAACGCTCTGTATGTTCGGGTGGTCTGGGCCGCGGGGCCAATCTATACCGAGGCTCCACCAACCGCACGAGCCTGGGGAGGGGCAGGGCGTACTTCAAGAGCGGCAAGGCCATGCCCCAGAGCAACACCCGCGCGAGCAACCAAGCCTCGCCCGGTGTGCGCACGTGCCTGCGTAGAGTGCGGAGGCTGCCAAACCTTTGCGGAGGGGGAAGGGGCGCAGGCGTGGGTTCGCTCCGGCTTTCGTAAACGAAGTTCACGCGGTTACGGCCTCCGCTCGGGCGCGCACGACCCCCAGTATGCAGTCGAGCGCCGCCGGTAGCTGCCCCAGACCTGACCCGGCACTCACCCGGAATACCGGCACCTGGCTGCCGAGCGTCAGGTAGTTCTCCAGCATACGACGGATGCGCTCTTCGTCCTGCATGCTGAAGAAGTAGGCGTGCGCCAGGATAGCGGGGAACGCCTCGGCCGGGGTGAGCCGCACCGCCCGCGCCTCTTCCCCCAGCATCGTGCGCTCGAGGAGGCACAGGGCTCGCAGAGGGGCGGTGGGGGGTAAGGGCAGGTCGAGGGGTGCGGCCGTGCCTTGCCCGCTCTCCTCGAAGTAGGACTGGGCCTCGGAAGACAGCCGGATCGAGAAGGGCATCGACACCGCACTGGGGGCAGAGACCTGGGGCTCCGAGATATCCTCCGACTCCCAGGCCAGCACGTCATCGGCCCATAGAGGGTAGCCGAGGCGGGCGAGTCCGTAGGCCGTAGTCGACTTGCCGGTACCGGAGGGCGCGCACAGCCCGATCACCCCCTCCGGCAGGAGCACAGCGCTGGCGTGCAGCACCTCCCGGCCCAACGCGGGCATGAGGAGGGGCAACACCACCCTCCGGTAGGAGTCGCGCACCAGGTAGATGTCGCCGTGCTCGTAGCCTGCGGCGTCCACCCAGTCCTCGCCGGGGCGGTACGAGAAGCTCGCCACGCCCGGCAGGTGCACGCAGTAACGACCGACGTGCGTGTACGAATAGGCACACGGCACCCCGGAGTTATCCCTCCACACCTGCACGTCCCCCCCGGCCAGCTCGCGCGGCTCCGGCATGGGGCCGAGGCTGAGCCTCAATTCGGGTACATTCGAGGATAACAACGTACTACCTCAGTCGGCGCCGCCGAGCACCGTAAAGAGCATAGGAGAGGAGAAGCCTAGTCGTGCCCGCCCTTTTGCTTGCGAGGCTCGCCCGGGTCGCCACCGCGCAAGGATAGCTTGCCGCGCCCGCCCTGGAGCACCTCACCGACATTGCCCACGTACTCCAGCTTCATGGGCTCCCAGGTCTCCCGCTCCACGGGCCGCGTCTCCTGCGCCTCGTTCACCACTTCCTTGTTCTTCTGTTCCGACATCTTCATTCTCCTTTCCAACTAATCACAATAACCTTGCGCCCAAGATATATACAAGTCTAGAAGCGAGATCTGACCCAGGACTCCAGGTTCAATAAGTCCCAGATGCGGTGGGAGTCGTCCAGCCGACCCGTCGCAATTATGGTGTCGACCATATTATCCACCACCGCCTTGTCTACTATACCGGCCGAAGCCAGCGCGGGGGTGCCGCCCATGGAGCGCCAGGCGATACTGCCTTCGCGCAGCATGAGCGACTGGTAGAAGTTGAGGCCGCTCACCTTGCGCTGCCGCTCGAAGCCCAGCTTTGGGAAGCGACGACCCAGCGCCTCGCGCACCAGGCTCTTGCTGGTGCCGCCCCTATTCAGGAGCTCCGGGGGCACCCGGTAGAGGAAACCGAGCAGGTCTGCATCCCAGAAGGGGTGGAGCACGTGCGCACCCACCGCCCGCCCCGACTCGAAGTACTCCTCCATGTCCATCGCGGGCAGCGCGTGCTCAAGGCTGGAGCGCAGCTCCGCAACGTACGACCCGCCCCCCACAGACATTGGCATGCTCCGGTAGACCCGGGCGTGGATCTCCCGCCGCAGCGCCGGGTCCGGGGCCAGCCAGCGGGGGGTCATGCCGGGCACCCGGCGGCGGCGGCGCATATGGTACACGCTTGGGGCTACCTTGCGCAGGGCAAGCGCAGCGGCGTCCCCGAGCACCACTCTCATGCCAAAGCGCCAGAGCATATTGTACGCGGTCACTATGCCGGACAGAGAGTGGGCGAGGCCCTCGCTCTTCCAGAGCCGGCGCAGGCCCCTTAGGTCGCCCGAGCGCAGCAGGTCGGCGGCGTAATACGGGCTGACCATGAGCCACTCGTCCCCGCCGATTCCGGTGAGCACCACACGACAGCCCCGGGATACCCCCTCCCGGCTCAGATACCGATATGCCGGGTTATATGCGTTGAGGAGGGGCGCTGGGGAGCGGGCGCTCAGTTCGAGGGCCGAGTGCACCAGCCCCCTCTCGCCCGCCGCTACCTCGAATGCTACCACCGTCTGGGGCAAGCCGAGTTGGGAGGCGACGCTGCGTTGGGTATCTTCCTCGTTGCACTCGGGGTCGGCAAAGGTGAGGGACAGCGCGCGGGGTGCTGGCAAGCCGTCACGATGGGCGACGTTGGCGGCAACCGCGCCCACGGTGACCGAGTCGAGCCCGCCGCTCAGCCAGATGCCGGCGCGGCCCAGCGACAGGTAGCGGCTCACCGCCCCCTCCAGCAGGGAGTCGAAGCGCTCAAGCTCCTCCTCGCGCACCCACTCCACCGGTTTGTCGGGAGGGGCGGGATCCCAGTAGCGCTCCGAGCGGGGCCTGTATACGCTCCCCTCGCTCCGAGAGATGCGCAGTATGTGCCCCGGCATCACACGGCGCACCGCGGCGTAATATGTTTCTTCGGGATCGGGCCAGCGGTGGTGGAGGTGGTCCGCGAGGGCTGCCCTATTTAGCTCCCGCGATACCTCCGCACGCTCCACAATGGCCTGGATGGAGGTGGAGAGGAGGAGTTGCCGACCAGCCCTGGCGTAGAAGAGGGGATACACCCCAAGGGGATCGCGCATGCACAGCAGCGTGCGCATGCCGCGGTCCCAGATGGTGATCGCGAATATGCCGCGCAGCTCCTGCAGCCGCGCTTCCCCGCCATGTTCGTAGACCTGAGCGACCAGCAGCGCCGCACTTGTGGGAAGGGGGTAGCGCTCCAAGAGTCCGGTGCGCAGATCTTGCCCGTTGTAGAGCACGCCGCCCACTATCACCGTGCAGAGGGCGGTACGGCAGATTGAGAAATGGGCGCCACTCGCGTCGCTCAGCAGCCGGAGATCCGCACTTGAGGGGCTCCACTCGGCAAGCCACATGCCTGGCCCACCGGAGCGGCTAGCATCTTGAGAGGAGTGCTGCGGGCGGCTAGTTGCCAGTTCCAACCTGCATCAACCCTTCCTCTTGCAGCCTTAGTAAGAGTGCGGCCACTTCCCCCGCTACCACCTCTTCGGCTACCCCGAACTCCCCGGCCAACTGGCGCACGATCTCGGGCAGGGCGGGGGCTGGAGACGAGGAGAGCAACTCATAGAAGCGCGCGCCCGTGCGGTTGAGCCGATATATGCGGTTCGTACGCATATTGATGAGCACCATCTCCTCACCCATGCGCCGGGCCACCACGTAAGAGGCGGGCGCATGCGTGCCCTGGGTGCTATTGTCTGTGTTGGTGCTGCTCATATTTGCTAGTGCCGCATGACTGTGCCCGGGGTTGTACTTGGGCGTCGTGGGATATCCCCTAAAAGTGAGCCAGGCTGCCCTCTGTGCGAGCTACGTCAATGGCCCGCTTGAGGGCCCAGGCGCCGGTGAGCATCAGCAGCAGCGTGGACAGCGCCAGCACGACCGCGTACAGCCAAACGGCCGGGGAACCCCCTACGAAGAGGGCCTCGCGCATACCCCGGAGCGCATACGTGAGCGGCAGCATCTCAGAGATCACGTGCAGCGGCTCCGGCAGTACCTCCACAGGGTAGAAGACCCCGCTCAGCATAGCCAGCACCGAGATGAGGACCCAGGCAACCGCTTCACCCCGCTTGATCACGATTACCACCGCCGCCACGATGAAGCCTAGCGCGGCCCCGTGGGCTACAGCCAGGCCGACCAGCGCTGCTAATGCCGGCCAGTGGGCCCTCCCCCAGTCCACATTGAAGAAGTAGGCGCCTCCGGCCAGGTAGAGAAGCATCTCCAGCACCCCGATCAGCAAGGGGAGCATGGCCCCACCCAGGATCACCGACCAGGGTGGCGCGGAGGAGACGAGAATAGCCTCTAGCGTGCCACTACGCTGCTCCGCCTGGATACTGTTGAGGGTGCCTAGGATCGCGGTGCTCAGCAGCCCCCAGAAGGCCACCCCCACCAGCACGAAGGAGAAGAAATCGGCGCTTGCGGGCAGAAACGCGGAGGTCGTGCCGCCCTCCACCATGCGCCCCAAGAAGAAATATGTCCAGAGGCCCGAGGCGATGCCGAAGAGTTGCATGAGTAGCGCGAAGCGGTAACTGCGCGTGGTGCGCAAGTCTCGGAGCAAGAAAGCCCGCACGGCTATGAGCGCACGCACGACTCTTCCTCCTCTTCTTCTAGTGCCATGAACCCTGAGCCTGGCTCTATCGACATAGCCGCGCTCGGCATGTCGTACTCGATGCGCCCCTCTCGTAGCCAGATGCTGCGGTCGCAGCACTCGGCCGCCTCGGCGCGGTTGTGCGTGACCCAGATGAGGGTGCGACCGCCGCGGCTGTACTCTACCAGCAAGGTGCGTAGGCTTTCGGCGGCCTCGTGATCGAGGCTGCGGGTCGGCTCGTCTAGGAGCAGCAAGGCCGGCTCGTGCAGCAGAGCTCGGGCCACCGCCAGGCGCTGGCGCATCCCGCTCGAATATGCGCGGTAGGGGGTATCGGCCACGTCGTCGAGGCCCACCCGCTCGAGCACCTCGCCCACCCGACTGCGTGTGGCGGGGCCAGCCATGCCCTGCAGCCCTGCGAAGAACTCCAGGTTCGCACGGCCACTGAGGGACCAGTAGAAGGAGCGGTCATCCCCGGTGGCCCAGCCTACCATGGATCGCACACGGCCCCAGTCGCGCACATCTACGCCCCCCACCCGCACGAGGCCAGAAGTGGGGCGCACCAGCGTGGCCAGGATCCGGAGCAGTGTGCTTTTGCCGGCGCCGTTGGTGCCGAGCACCGCCAGACGCTGCCCGGGCGGCACCTGGAGGCAGATGTTGGATAGAGCGACGCGGCGTGGGCTTTTGTCCCAGGGCAGCCTCAACGCTGGGGCAAACTCCTTGTGTAGCCCCTCGATCTCGATGCCAATGGCCACGTTGTTGCGGGCTGGGCCAGCCGTCCCTGCAGTTGGCATAGCGTTAACTGGGCGCCTAGCGTTCACCAGCTTAGTGTAACCTCTCGGTGCTCACCAGAGTAGTGGCCGACCTTCATTCCCGTTCTTATCCCCGTGTCTGTGCCCTGCGGCCAACGTTTCCTCAGCCTCCGTCGTAGCGGGGTTACCGTCGCTTTGGGGTTTGAATTCAGCACCATTCGACTGGTGCTCGCCGGCCAGTAGGGTCTCTTTGGCATGGGAGTTTCCGTTGGCGTACAGCCCCAGGCCGTTACCACCCGATCTGCCGTTGGTGCTCAGGGCGGGATGTAGGACATCAACAATCTTGTCGCCGGCGCGATTCCCGGTAGCGTGGCTGGCGTCGCTAGCGTCGCTAGCGTAGTAGGAATTGTAATAGTAGTAGCCTTTCATGTCTCGGCTCTTGATGCGGTTGAGTACCGGCAGAACATGGGTCACGCCCACCTTCTGCAGGCTCTGCACGACGCGGGCGATGACGTCACGGCGGGTGGTGCTGGCTCCGATCACCAGTAAGGCAGCGTCCACGCGGGTGCACAAGATGAGGGCATCCGACACCACGCCTGCTGGCGGGGTGTCGTACACCACCATATCTGTTTTCTCCACCAGCCGCGACATGAGTTCCTGGACACGGTGGGAGTCTAATAGCTCCGAAGGGTTGGGGGGCAGCGGTCCGCTGGTGATCACCGACAGGTTAGGCAGTTCAGCGATAGGTTGTGCCACGTCTTCTAACTCCAACGGCTCGTTCACGATCAGGTTGGTGAGGCCCCGGGTGTTCGGTAGCTTGAAGAGCTGGTGCAAGGTTGGCTTGCGCAGGTCGGCATCGACCAACACCACTCGCTTGCCCGCCTGGGCCATAACCACCGCCAGGTTGGAGGCGGTGAAGCTCTTGCCCTCCCCTGGCCCGGCGCTGGTCACCGCGATGCTGCGCACGGGTGCGTCGGGGCTGGAGAACTGAATATTGGTGCGCAAGACCCGAAAGGCCTCCGAGATCGGGGACTTGGGGCGATACAGCGTCTCCAGGGGGCTGCGGGCGGTTTTGGGGTCCCCACCCTTGTTGCGTTTGCGGCGCCCATTGCCGTAGTTGCCAGCGCCCTCCACCACGCCCACCGCAGCCATCGGGGTGAGACTAAGCAGTTCTTCCAATTGCTCCGGCGAGTGAATCGTGTAATCAAGGTAATCCCGAAGGAACGCAATTCCCACGCCCAGTAGCAGGGCCACGGCAACCGCCAGCCCCAGGTTACGGGCCAGATTGGCTGAGATACGGGATCCGGGCAGCGGCTCGTCGAGCACGAGGGCCGTGTTGGGGGTAGCGCTCCCGATCTCCAGTTGCGCCAGGCCGATCAGGGTGTTGCTCTGAGTGTCGTTGAGGTTGACCAACTGCCCGCGTAACTCCAGCAATTGCGAGTCGCGCTCAGGGGAGGAGGGCTGCGCCTCCAGCAGCTCGATCCGATCCTGGTAGTTGGTGATCTGCTGTTCGAGGTATTTGAGGTTGGCGTCGAGGCGCTGGCGCAGACCGCCCTCGAGCCCTGCTGTCCGCTCGGCATTTGAGCGGGCCTGGTCTTCGATCGTCTTCAGGAAGACCTGTATGGTAGCGCGGGTGAGTTGCTGGGCATGTTCCGGGGTGGAGGTCCGCACGGAGATGTTGTAGAAGAAGGTGTTTTTCTCGAGCTCCGTGCTGATCGAACCTATGATTTCGCCGGGGGACATCGAGAAAGGTAGTTCCTTGGACACCGCTTCCCCGAACGAGCGGGTATGGAGGAGGGCCGAGTAGCTGTCAGCCAGTGTAGCGGCCGCCATTGTTTGGTACTCCGGGTAAGGCGCGAAGGAACTCGAGATAGCCGGGTTGAGCACCAATGTGGCGCTGCTCTCGTACTCGGCAGGCTGCTCCAGCGTGTAGTAGGCAGCCGCAGCCCCGGCGGCGAGGAGAATCAATATGATGATCCAAAGGCTTCTTTGGATTACGCGCCAGTATTGCATCAGTTCCATGTACAGGGTCCTTCTTTTTAGCCAGGTGAGGAAGGTGCCGTTGCATGATGTCGGGGAATATAGGGGCACCGGCCCTGCAATACGAGGGCCAAGATGGGGTGGCGGCAGGTCTAAGGCACGCTGGGGGGTGGGAAGTCCAGGGCATGCTCCGCACTCCGAGCACGCGGGTGCCAGTGCCTGGGACGCTTATAGTCGCCGCTCGGAGCATAAGCTACAACGAACTACGGCGAGTAGTGAGGATATGGGGTGCCAGCGCGAAACATAGGTGTGTGCAACACTAGCGCGCCGGGAGGATATGAGATCATTTCGCCGCCCTCGGCTGACGTTCTTCCGTCAGGTTTCACGCTTTGAGACCGAGTGCTGACCAATAGTATCAGATTGCCCCGTGCCTTGTCAACGGCAAGCGGATGGGCACGCAGGACGGTCGCGCTTGGCCGGACAGCCGCCACCTCGGCACCAGTCCTATTGCGACGTGTAGTACCTGCATTCGGGGCCAGTTCTTTATCCCAACACGCCAGGGTTGGGGTAGTGCATGGGGTAGTTGAGGTGGGCGAGCCGGGGTAGCCTTAGACCTAAATATAGCCTTTGCATCTGTTAATATGTAACTGCCGTGCATAGATAAGTCCACACTTTTATGCAGGGCAGTTACTCACCCTAGTCGCCGGTCGTGCTTTAAAGAGGCGAAGTTGCCAGGTTCAGGTGCCCCAGCATCTGGGCGGCCTACCTCGTGAAGGCTCGACTATGTTCGGCGGGGCTGGCGCGTTGCTGCCGCATGCGTCCTATCGCCCACTATGGCTGGGGTGCACGACACAAGCTAGACGAGAGGTAAGGATGCTAGCCGACACTACATATTCGCCGCCCGCCCTGCTACAGCCTGAGAATGTCGGTGACTGGTACTTGGTGCACTGCAAGCCTCAACGCGAGGCTCTCGCGGCCTATGTACTCAGTAGCCAGCTCGGCCTGCAGACATATCTGCCCGAGGTGCTGCGGCGAGTGCGCGGCACCCAGCAGTTGGTCCCTTTCTTCCCCGGGTACCTGTTCGCCGCTGCGGATCTGGGCGAGGTGCAACTGAGCAGCATCAACGCAGCCCCAGGGGTGATCCGGTTGCTCGATGTCGGCGGCGCCCCCCAGCAAGTGCCCCCGGCCTTGGTGCTCGGTATCAGGGCTCGCCTAGACGAGTTGAACGCCTGCGGGTTTCCCGCCCACAACTTCAGCCCGGGAGATGCGGTGCGCTTCAGGCGCGGTGCCTGGAAAGGTGTGGAGGCGATCTTCGTGGGACCTCCTACTCCCGCGGCCCGAGTGAAGGTGCTGCTAGATCTACTGGGTAGACAGAACGAGGTGCAGGTCGATGCGGAGGACCTAGAGCGCGTGCAGCGCGGTACCGCAGACGTGCAGGTGCGCCGAAGGCGGACCACCAGGGGTCGGGGCCGCCGGATCAACGGGGGTTAACACTACGCGGAGGGGACATATTTACGATGCGAGACACGTTCCTACCCTTCGCCCAACCCGACCTCGACTCGGCCGAGATGTGCGCCATCAAAGAAGTCCTGGAGGCCGGCTGGATCACCACGGGTCCCAAGACCCGGGAGTTCGAAGTCCGCTTCGCCGAGTACGTGGGGGCGCGCCACGCAATTGCCGTGAACTCAGCCACCGCCGCTATGCACCTGTCGCTGGAAGCAATTGGGTTGAAGCGAGGGGACGAGGTGATCACGACGCCATATACGTTTGCGGCCACCGCCGAGGTAGTACGCTACTTCGACGCCCGACCCGTCTTCGTGGATGTGGACTCCCGGTCGCTGAATATGCGTCCCGACTTGCTCGAGTCGGCTGTCACCCCCCGCACCCGCGCTGTTATCCCGATCCACATAGCTGGGCTGGCAGCCGACCTCGACCCGATTTGCCAAGTCGCCCGGCGGCACGACCTAGCCGTGATCGAGGACGCCGCCCACGCTTTCCCGGCCAAATACCTGGGTCGCACGATTGGTGCTATCTCCGATTTCACCTGCTTCAGCTTCTACGCCACTAAGACGATCACCACCGGCGAGGGTGGCATGATCTGCACGGACGACGACGCGTGGGCCGAGCGCTGCCGGATCATGGCGCTCCACGGCATCAGCAAAGATGCCTGGAAGCGCTACACAGCCGAGGGCTCCTGGTACTACGAGATCGTGGCCCCAGGCTACAAGTACAATCTGACCGACGTGGCCGCCGCGATGGGCCTGGCGCAGCTGGGTAAAGCGGAGCGCATGTGGGCGCGGAGACGGGAAATCGCCCAGATGTACGATCGGGCCTTTCAAGCGTGCGAGGAGCTGCAGACGCCCTACGACCGGGCGGACTGCCAGCATGCCTGGCATCTCTACATGCTACGCCTGAACCAGGATCGCCTCAAGATAGACCGGGCGGCATTTATAGAGGAGTTGAAGAGGCACAACATTGGCGCGAGCGTGCACTTCATCCCGCTCCATTTGCACCCTTACTACCGGGAGATGTACGGGTACCAGCCCGAGGACTTTCCGGTCTCGTACGCGGAGTACAAGCGGGCTATCTCGCTGCCGATCTACTCCAAGATGAGCGATGGGGACGTGCAGGACGTAATCGAGTCGGTCCTTTCCATCGTACACGGCCACCGGGCATAGCTTATGAGCAGTTCCAACCGCAACCGAACCCAGGCTAACCAGTTGCCTCAGGTCCAGGCCCGGGAGCTAAGGGAGGCCCACGGCGCGCTGCGGGATGCGGCCTGGAAGCGCCCCTTCGACGTGGCCGGCTCGCTGCTGGCCCTGGTCCTGCTGTCGCCGGTGTTCTTGCTCGTGAGCTTGGTGGTGAAGCTGGGGGACGGCGGACCCGTGTTCCACCGGGGCTTGCGCACAGGCAGGCACGGACAACCTTTTCTCCTGTACAAGTTCCGCACCATGCACGTGGGCGCCGAGCGCGCTGGACCCGGCATTACAGCTAGCGAGGATGCGCGCATCACCAGTGTCGGTCGGTGGCTGCGCAGGACCAAGCTGGACGAGCTGCCCCAATTGCTCAACGTGCTGCGCGGGGAAATGAGCATAGTCGGCCCCCGCCCCGAGGACCCGCGCTACGTGGAGCTATATAGCCCCGAAGAGCGCCAGATACTTGGGGTGCGCCCGGGTATTACCAGCGCTGCCTCGCTCACCTACCGCAACGAGGAGCAGGTGCTTTCGGGCGGCGACTGGGAGACTCTCTACCGCACCCGCGTAATGCCCGACAAACTCAGGATCGACCTGGCCTATCTGGCGCGGCGCACCTTCGGCTCTGACCTGCGACTCATCCTGCAAACAGCAGCCCTCAGCTTCCTTCCCGGGGTGCCAAGCAACCCCGCCAAGGCCCTGCTGCTCGGCATGCGCAATCGCCACTTCCTGGCCGTCGATATGCTGGTATGCCTGATTACCCCGGCGCTTGCGACCATGCTGCGCACTGATGGGCCGGATGTGCTTAGTAAGTACGGGCAGTCGCTGCTTGTGATTACTCCCCTCTTCATGGCGATCAAGCTAGCCGTGTTCTTCAGGGGCGGCCTGTACAATCGGTATTGGAGGTACGCTGGGGTCGAGGAACTGGGCAATATAGCCGGGCTGAGTTTGATCGCGCTGGCAATACAGTTGGTGCTCTTCTTGTTCGTGCTGCGATCCGCCGGCTGGATATCGGACGACTTCCCGCGCTCTATACCGCTCCTGGTGAGCTTGCTCGACCTGTTCTTCGTGGGGGGCGTCCGCTTCAGCGTGCGCCTAGTCAACGAGTCGCACAAGCGTCGTTCCCACACGGCTGGCGCGGTGCCTGTGCTGATCGCCGGGGCTGGATCTGCGGGAGTGATGATAGTGGACGAAGTACGCAGCAACCCCAACCTGGGAATGATCCCGGTGGGCTTCGTGGATGACGCACCCCAAAAGCAGGGCGCCCGGATCCGCGGGATCCCCGTGCTGGGGCGTTGCCAGGACATTGAGCGCGTGGCCGGGGAGACCAAGGCCCGCCATGTGATCATCGCCATGCCGACAGCCCCAGGCAAGACGATCCGCGAGATCGTGGCGGTGTGCGAGAGGGCGGGCGTGCAGGCGAAGACGGTGCCGGGCATGTACGAACTGCTGAACGGCACCGCCTCACTCAAGCAGATCCGGGACGTAGATATCGAGGACTTGCTGCGCCGCGACCCTGTGCAGACCGATCTCCGGGCGGTGGGGGAGCTGATCCGCGGCAAGCGTGTGCTGGTGACAGGGGGCGGCGGCTCGATCGGCAGCGAGATCTGCCGACAAGTACTGCGCTACGAACCGAGCATGCTGCTGATACTGGGGCACGGGGAGAACTCCATATTCGAGATCCACGCCGAGTTGACCCGGCACCAGCAGACCCTGCCCGAAGCCACGCGCACGCGCATACAACCCATAATCGCCGATATCCGCTTTGCCGACCGTATAGATGCCATCTTCCACCGGTACGAACCGGAGGTAGTATTCCACGCCGCCGCGCACAAGCACGTTCCGCTCATGGAGTCCAATATTTCGGAAGCGATCACCAACAATATACTGGGCACCCGCAATTTGCTCGAAAGTGCGAGCGCAGTGGGGGTGGAGCACTTCGTCATGATCTCGAGCGACAAGGCGGTCAACCCTACCAGCGTGATGGGCGTAAGCAAGCGCATCGCGGAACTCCTGGTGCACCAGGCCGCGGTGCTCGGAGACAAGCACTACGTGGCGGTGCGTTTTGGAAACGTCTTGGGTAGCCGCGGCTCGGTGGTGCTGACGTTCAAGCAACAGATCGCGATGGGCGGGCCGGTGTGCGTGACGCACCCGGAGATGGTGCGCTACTTTATGACGATCCCGGAGTCGGTGCAGTTGGTGCTCCAGGCCTCGACGCTGGGCCGCGGTGGCGAGGTGTTCATGCTCGACATGGGTGAACCGGTGAAGATCGTGGACTTGGCACGCGACCTGATCGAGCTTTCGGGCTTCGAGGTGGGCCGCGATATCGATATCGTGTTCACCGGCATGCGCCCCGGCGAGAAGCTCTACGAGGAGCTGTTCGTGACGGGCGAGGACTATGGCGAGACCGGGCATAAGAAGGTGTATCTGGTGGGCAACGGCTCGAAGTTCGTGCCCGCGCACCTCGACCGCACTGTTGGCATTCTGGAGACGGCGGCTCAGCACGAGGACTTAGCAATGGCCATGTCGGCCTTCCACCGGTTGGTACCCAGTTTCCAGCCGGTAGGATACAGCGTAGAAGGCAACGGCAAGGGGGCGGATGCCTGGCAGGCCTTTGACATATATGCGCCCTATGTAGCTCGTAGCGGCCTTGAGGCTGCAAATGGGCGCGTGGGTGACACACATAATGGTGCTCAGCAGCCCCTTGGAGCACCAACGCACCTGGCGCAGAGTCCCAGCGACTCCTAGCGGTAAGAACCGGCGGTTGATGCCAGGTTGTCCCGAAGCTATGGCGGAGATAAGATCGGGGTATTTTTCGTGGTACGGTCATGTGCAACATACCGCCACGAGGTGCTATAATCAAGCTGGTGACCCGTGCGGTTACCTTTCTCCCGTTCCTTGCACACAAAAGCCACCTGCAGGTACGCAGGTGGCTTTTGTGTTTGTTGGCATAAGCAGTACAAATTCTGCAGGTACAGCGATAGGACACACGCTCGCAGCCTCGCCAGCTCATGACTACGAACTGAACGCCTCACCCTGAAGGGTAATGCCCGGTGCCCCACGTCGAGTGGCAGGTAATACTGCCTGCTCAGGTATCCCATGGCTGTGAGTGGGGTCCACCGCAGCTGTCTAGGAGGTCGCATTGCCTACTTCGGGCTGAGTCGCGCAAGGAGAAAAGCATTTCGGGACGGCGGAACTGCAGCACTACGGCACTGCGGCACTGCGGCACTGCAGCACTACGGCACTGCGGCACTGCAGCACTACAGGCACCCTCGTACGAACTACACAGTCTTGGGGTTCGTAGACTACGAGGTGGACAAGATCAGGATCGTCAAGCAATCTAGTCGTAGATACCCCAAACAAACACTCGGAACCACCCCAACCGATGGCAAAGAACTACCACAAGTTCTACCCCTAAAAATACGGCGAGAATAATTAGGCGACTGACTGTATGGTATAGTAATAAAGTACCTATGTTGTGTTGAACAATTGGACCACGACAAGGACGCAACCTGGCAAAGCCCAGCCTGCAGACATACATTGAAGGTGTGCC
>DASVQO010000193.1:0-1917 GCA_036389075.1 Chloroflexia bacterium
CGCCTCTGCGGTGAACCGTTCTTAACCTTGGCGCGTCCTTGGCGTTCTTGGCGTCTTGGCGGTTCCGTCTCTTGTTCCTAGCTCACTTCCATCACCCGGCGCAACTCCACAATCCTGTCGCGTATGGCGGCGGCTTTCTCAAATTCCAGCATCTTGGCGGCGGACTTCATCTGGCTCTCAAGCTCCTTGACCATGCGCGCTATCTCGTCCTTGTTGAGCAGGATGTCGCCCTCGGAGGACTGTTCGTACTCGACCTTCTCCTCCGCGATAAGTTTGACCCTGTCGGTGATGTCGCGCACCTGCTTCTGTATTGAGGCGGGTTCTATGCCGTGTTCCTCGTTGTAGCGCATCTGGATTTCGCGGCGGCGGTAGGTCTCCTGTATAGCCTCCTGCATGGAGCGGGTCACCACGTCGGCGTACATGATGACGTGGCCCTCGACGTGGCGGGCGGCGCGGCCTATCGTCTGGATCAGCGAGTCGCGGGAGCGCAAGAAGCCCTCTTTGTCGGCATCGAGTATCGCCACCAGCGACACCTCCGGCAAATCGAGCCCCTCCCGCAAGAGGTTGATGCCCACCAGCACGTCGAACACGCCCAATCGCAACTGCCTGAGTATGTCCACGCGCTCCAGCGTCTCAATTTCGTGGTGGATGTAGTTGGAGCGGATGCCCACCTCCTTGAGGTAGTCAGCTATCTGCTCCGCGAACTTTGTGCGCAACGTCGTGACGAGCACGCGCTGGCCGTTGGCTATCCTGTGCCTGATCTGCTCCACCAGGTCGTCTATCTGGTTGGTGGTCGGCTTGACCTCTATCGATGGGTCCACCAGGCCCGTGGGGCGGATGATAAGCTCCACGATCTGCTCGCTGTGCTCGTACTCAAAGTGCCCTGGCGTGGCGGTCACGTAGATCGCCTGGCTCATGTGCCCCTGGAACTCCTGGAAGGTGAGGGGGCGGTTGTCGGCGGCGGAGGGCAGGCGGAAGCCGTACTCTATCAGGGTCGTCTTGCGCGAGTGGTCGCCCCCGAACATGCCGCGCACCTGGGGTAGCGTAATATGCGACTCGTCCACCATGAGCAGGAAATCGTCGGGGAAGTAGTCGAGCAACGTCCAGGGCTGCTCGCCCGGCTGGCGGCGTCCCAAATGCCGGGAATAATTCTCCACGCCGGAGCAGTAGCCGGTCTCTTGCAGCATCTCCATGTCGTAGCGGGTGCGCTGCTCCAGCCTCTGCGCCTCCACCAGCTTGTTCTCGGCCACGAGTTGCGCCGTGCGCTCCTGTAGCTCGGCCTCGATGTCCTGGATCGCGGCTACCAGCTTCTCCTCGGACGTGAGGAAGTGCTTGGCGGGGTAGATGTTGGTCTCGGTGCGCTCTATCAGAACCTCGCCGGTCAGGGGGTCGAACTCCATGATGCGCTCTATCTCGTCGCCCCAGAACTCCACGCGGATAGCCATATCCTCGTAGGAGGGCTGTATCTCCAGCGTGTCGCCGCGCACCCGGAAAGAGCCGCGCACCAGCGATTGGTCGTTGCGGTTGTAGTGGATGTCTATCAAATGCCGCAGCACCTGGTTGCGGCGCACGTTTGAGCCTCGCTTGAGGTTGACCACCGTCTTGCCGTACTCCTCGGGCGAGCCGAGGCCGAAGATGCACGACACCGAGGCCACGATCACCACGTCCCGCCTCTCGAACAGGGCGCGGGTGGCGGCATGGCGCAGCTTGTCTATCTCCTCGTTGATGTCGGCGTCCTTCTCGATGTACAGGTCGGTGCGGGGGATGTAGGCTTCGGGCTGGTAGTAGTCGTAGTACGAGACGAAGTACTCCACCGCGTTGTTGGGGAGGAAGTCGCGGAACTCCTGGTAAAGCTGGGCCGCGAGCGTCTTGTTGTGGGCGAGCACGAGGGTAGGGCGCTGAGTGGCCTCGATCAGC
>DASVQO010000194.1:0-31031 GCA_036389075.1 Chloroflexia bacterium
CCCTGTTCGACGACGTGTGGAGCACGGTCGAACAGAGCTACATCGATCCCGAGTTCAACGGCGTGGACTGGGAGGGACTGCGGGAAGAGTACCGGCGGCGGGTGCTGGACGCCCCCACCCCGCAGGACTATTACGGGGCTATCGTTGAGATGGTCGGTCTCTTGAGCGACGGGCGCTCTACCTTCACTCCCCCCAGCAAGGTGCCGATGCCCGCGACGGGTGGGGAAGAAGCGGGCTTCGCCAACATTGGCGTCACACGGGTGTTTGACGACAATTCGCTGCTGGTGCTCTACGTCTATCCCAACGGCCCCGCCGACAAGCTGGGCATCAAACGCCGCGACCGGATTACGGCGATCAACGGCCGCCCCGTCACCAGCGCCAGGGACGACCTCGCACTGTCGGGCATAGTCGGTTCGAGGGTGACGCTCACCGTGGTGTCGCCCGGCGGGCAGACGCGCGAGATGGAGCTTGAGCGGGAGATCGCGGTCGGCCCTGCCCCTGTCTTTTCCCGCCAGCTTAGCGAAGACCCCACCCTGGTCTACCTCGCCATGCCGACCCTGAGCGTGGCAAACGTGGACCAGATTAGCCTCTACCTGCTCAACAAAATGCAGAGGCAGTTCCTCATGCAGGACGTGCCCCTCAAAGGGCTGGTGGTCGATTTGCGCCAGACTACCGGCAGTTCCCAGCAGACTATGAGCTTCGTGCTGGGAGAGTTGATCACCGGCAACGTGGGCAGGTTCGAGTCACGCGACACCTATAACAACTTCGACCTGGACGTGCCGGAAGGGCCGCTGTACAAGAAGTACGGGGGCCTGCCGCTGGTGCTCCTGGTGGACGAGGGTACGCGGGGCGATGCCGAGATAATGGCGGCGTCTTTGCAGGCCGAGGGCAGGGCTACGGTGCTGGGCAAGCGCACGGCGGGCAACACCGTGTCGAGCGAGGTCTACCCGTACCCCGATGGCTCGGTACTCAGCATCGCACAGTGGCGCTACTTCCTGCCCGACGGCACGAACATAGATGGCCGGGGCGTCACGCCCGATGTGGAAGTAGCCGAGGACTGGACCCGCTACGCCGAGGGCAGCGACCCGTACATCCCGGCGGCGGTCTCCCTGCTGCACTCGCTGAACAACCCTTAGCGGCGGTAGGCGGTACTTTAGCCCATGAGCGTCAGCAACAGCAGCGGGAATACTCGCCACGGACAGGTCAAGGCAGCACTATGAGCCTGATGGAACGCGACGAATACGCGGCCCGGTACGGGTCAAAGGGGCGGCGCACCGGGCGGGAGGTCCGGGTGCTGCTATTGTGGCTGGCGTGGATACCCCTCACGGTTCTGGGCGCGGTCGTGGGCCGCCAGCTCGGCCTGGTCCTGGACAACTATGCCGAGGTGGGCGGCGTGCTCTACTTTGGCGAGCTTGTGTTGCGCGGGGTGCTCGTGGGCGGGGTGCTCGGCGGGGTGCAGGGGCTGCTGCTGTGGGACTACCTGCACCTGCGCGGCTGGCTAACCTGGACCGGGGCGACCGCGCTCGGTTGGGCCGGGCGCGACCTGGCGCTCTACTACGCGGGCGGCCCTATAGTGAACACGATGTTCGACTGGGGCGGGCCTTCTTTGCCGCTAATCGGCGGCGTGAGCGGGCTGGTGGGCGGCCTGATGCTGGGCATCGCTCAGTCGCTGGTTGTGCGCTACGCCAGGCTGCCTATCGAGCAGATACCCTGGCTCCTGGCCTGCATGGGCGGGGCGGCGCTGGGCCGGATAGGGGCAGGGTTCGCCATGAACTTCGGCTCGGCTGACAGCCTGGTGGCGGTAGCCGGGGCCGAAGCGCTGGGGGTGGCGTTCCTTACCACCTTCGCTCAGGTGGGAGTCCGCAGGCGCAGGGCCGCCGAGGCTGCCGCCCTGCGCAATATTGCCGCTCAGCGGGAAGAAGAGGGCAAGGCCAACGCCGAACCCGACGTCGTGAGGCGCGCGGGCGAGTGGCAGGACATGGGGCACGGGATTGCCCTCGCGATGGAGAGCGTGGACGTTGGCGACAATATCACCTGGCACCTCGTGGCCCGCAACACCGGCAGGTCTCAAGCCCGCCTGACGCTCGACCCGCACAAGCTGCGCGTGAACGACAGCACGCGCAAGCTGTACCGCATTTCGGGCGTACACCTTCACGGCACGGTGCTCGCTCCCAACGCCACCACCCACCTGGAGGTCCAGGCCGACATACTCTCCTTCGCCCCCGTCCCCTTGATGGCTACCTACCTCGACCTGGTATACACCCCCGCCTCGGGCACCAGCTACGCCTTCCGCCAACCCCTGCCTACTCCCGCCAACACGTCCGGCGAACGCTAAACGCCAACAACAAAAGAGACGAAAACGCCAAGACGCCAAGACGCCAAGGACGCGCAGAGAGTAGAAGGGTTTAGTAAGTACAAGAAGGACCAGGGTACGACAACATGTACCCTGGTCCTTTTGCTTAGAACAACACAATCCTAATCTTGGCGCGTCCTTGGCGTCTTGGCGTCTTGGCGTTTTCGTCTCTTTTGTTGTTGGCTTTCAGATAAGCTCAGCTACGGGTGAGCACTCCCGCCCTGGTCGCGAGGTCGAGGAAGCTGGCGAGGCCCTTTTGCTCCTGGGGGCCGAGGGTGTAACGCTGGCGGGCGAGTAGCTGCTTTACGTCGTCGTGCTTCATTCCGAGGCGGGAAGCGGCCTCGCCCACTATGCTGGCTTGCTGCTCCTGGGCGCTACGTTGAGAGCGTTTGAGGGCCTCCTGCAAGGCGTTGCCCGCCCCTGGCTTGCGCTGCTCGAGGTCGCGGGGCGTGGCGAGCATCTCCCACACCATCGGCAGGCCCGACTGCACGTACCAGGCGACCCCCATATCCTCCGCCACCCACTCGGCCGTAGGGCGTTTGGCTGCCTGCCTGGCCGCGTCGTCGCCGTACATCAGGCGGGCTGCCTTCGTACCGTAGGCTGGATCTCCTTCGGCGTGCAGGTTGAGCGTGATATCGTAGTAGGGCTTCAGGAGCGTGCGAATCAGGTAGTCGGCGGAGGAGCCTGCCGCCTGGGGAGTCACCGAGAGGTCGCCGCCGTCGAGCAGGTCGAGCCGCATGGGCGCAATCAGGAGCACGGTAGCCGTGATGCCCTCGGAGGCGAGGCCCCACCCGCCGAGCGTGGCAAGAGCGCCCCCATTCTGAATCACTCCCGCGGGGGACACGAACGCGGCGTCAAGCTCGCCCCGCAGCAGAGCCGACAGCAGGCCGGACAACGTATCGTGTACCACGTCCAGCTTCCAGGGGGAGTCGGGCGCGACCCAGCCAGCCTTGAGCGGGTAAAGCAGTGGCAGCAGGTTCGCCCGGTCCCAGTAGCCGAGCCGCAAATTGTGGAAATCTCCGCCAGACGTGTCCATAAGTTGGAAAACCCCTCCCGGTAGTGTTAGAGTATAGCCGCCGTTCGTAGTGGTTAGTGGTTAGTGGTTAGTGGTTAGTGGTTAGTGGAAACCCACTGCCGCCCACGCCAAACAAGCGCCACTGCATTATTCATACCGCTTATAGCCCGACTAAGCTACACCGGCCACTAACCACTAACCACTAACCACTAACCACTAACCACTAACCACTAACCACAAACCACTAACCACTAACCACTAACCACTAACCACTAACCACTAACCACTGATAACTCAACAATGAAACAATGCCCCAACGCCAACTGCATACTCTACACGCGCCTGGAAGAACTGCCGGACGCTTACGTGAAGTGCCCCGGGTGCGGAGGTCTGCTGGAGAGTTTAGAGAATCGCTCGGGCCAGTTGGGTTCGGGGCGGCTCTCGAACCGGCCGCAGGCGAGTGGGCCGTCACGCCCGCCCGGCACGGGTACAGGTGCAGGCACGGGCACGGGCACCTCGCCCAGGCCACCACAGCCGAAGCTTGCCGGCCTCACTCCCCCGCTCCCCGCCGACCCCGAGCCGTACGACCCCTACGGCGTGTCGGGGCCATATGATCCCTACGCGCCCCTTCAGCCGGTGCAGGCGGTGCAGCCTGGCGGGGGGAGCGACCCCTACGAGGCGGCATTCGCCGATACGGGCCAGCATGGGGCCTCGCAGGCCGCCATGTCTCAGCGTACGTCGCAGTCCGCGTATGTGAGTACCTCCTCCCTGGGCACGGCAAAATGGACCACCGCCAGCAAAGTGGCTTTCGGGGTGGGCAGCGTGCTGTTGCTGCTGGCTTGCGGGCTGCTGGGGTGGATATTCAGCAACCGGTTCTTCCCTCAATCGCGGGTGATTGCCAGCCCTCAGGCGACAGAGACCGCCCTTGCCCTCGTCCGGCCCTCGGTGAACACTCCCATCATGCAGCCTTCCCTTACCACGCTGGCGGGCAACCTTCCCGGACCCACGCTCGTGGTGCCCACGCTCCCCGTGGAGGAGCCTACCCCGCTCGTGGTAGTGCCCACGCCCGGCCCGCCCACAGAGGTGCCGCAGGTGGTCGTGCCGCCTACGCAGCCCGCAGGCCCGGAGCCCCCGCCCGCTCAGCAGGAGCCTGTCGGGGGCATCATCGAGGCGCACACGACCACGGGGCAGGGCAGCCCAACCGTACAATATGGCCCTGGCGAGCCGTTCAACCTGGCGGTGCGCGCCACGTTCGGCCCCGCCAACGTCACCAACGTGCTCACCCGCTGGTACGGGCCCGACGGCGCGCAGGTATACGCCATGCAGAAGGACTACACGCAGCCGGGCGCGTACTACGTGGCCTTCTCGGTGCGCAAGGACACTCCCTGGCTGCCCGGCGATTACCGGGTGGACATCTACACCAACAACTCCCCGACACCCTCCTATAGCGTCTTCTTCAGCGTGGTGCAGTAGGAACGATAGGCGAAAGCCCTGTGGGGGTGCCCTGCCAATGAATTGGCGGGCTGGCAAGAGGCAAAGTCTCCTTCGGAGACTACTACAGGTTCCTCAGTCCCCGCAGGGGACTTTGCTTCTTGTAAGCCCATGGCTTCAGCCACAGGTCGCCCCCCGAGGGGCTATCGCCCATCCTCCACTTTTGAGCACCGAATGAGCATATTTCGGGCTGGTGAGTGAGCATCTACGGCAGCTATATTCCTGTGTGTAGCGACTACCAGTTGCTGCCATTCACCTAGACAATATACTTGCATGATGGAGGAAAATAGGATGCCCGTTTCGTCTGAGGAAAAGAAGCAGTATATCCGCGACCTGTACGAGCAGGGATTCAATGCCCGCAACATTGACTACCTGGACGAGGTGTTCGGCGACCAGTATACCGACAATTCGTCCGGTACCCCCGGACCCATGGACCGCGAGAGCTTCAAGCAGTTCATAGGCATGTATATGCAGGCGTTCCCCGACATCCACTTCGAGATCGAGGGGGACATCATTGCCGAGGGCGAGTACGTTGCCTGGCGCGACGTGGTGACCGGCACCCAGCAGGGCGAGTTCATGGGCATACCGGCGACCGGCAGGCAGATCCGCGTCGTCGGCGTCCACATCGGCCAGATTGACGAGAACGGCAGGGCCAAGGCCCACTGGGGCGGCATCGACAACCTGGGCATGCTGGTACAACTCGGTGTGGTCCCCGCGCCCGGCGCACAGCCCGCAATGGCCTAAGACCGGGGATAGACGAAACCGCCAAGACGCCAAGAGCCTGCCCTGAGCGCAGCCGAAGGGACGCCAAGGACCACGCCAAGACAAGCATTGTTTTTCACCGCAGATGCGCAGAGGGCGCAGAGGTTACGCAGAGAATAAAGGTTAAGCGGTGCAAAGAGGAGCAGGGTACGTGATATCGTACCCTGCTCCTGTTGCTTAGAGCAACAATCAAATCTTGGCGCGCTCCTGGCGTCCCTTCGGCTGCGCTCAGGGCAGGCTCTTGGCGTCTTGGCGGTTCCGTCTATCCCCTACATCGCGCTGGCGACGGTGGGGAGGCCGGCGAGGGCGGCCTGGACTTCGTCGGCGGGGTACTCGTAGTCCTCGAGGTCGCCTGCCAGGTAGCGGTCGTAGGCGGCGAGGTCGAAGAAGCCGTGGCCGCTCAGGTTGAACAGGATCGTCTTGCTCTCGCCCGCTTCCTTGGCGCGCAACGCCTCGTCAATGGCCGCGCGTATAGCGTGGGCCGACTCGGGGGCGGGCACTATGCCTTCGCTGCGGGTGAACTGGATGGCCGCCTCGAACACCGGGTTCTGCGGGTAGGCCGTGGCCTCGATGAAGCCGCCCGCCACGAGGTGGCTGACGAGCGGGGCCATGCCGTGGTAGCGCAGGCCGCCCGCGTGGATGGACTGGGGTATGAAGCTATGCCCCAGCGTGTGCATCTTGACCATCGGGGCCATCATAGCGGTGTCGCCGTAATCGTAGGCGTAACTGCCCTTGGTGAGCGAGGGGCAGGCGGCAGGCTCCACGGCCACCACGCGCAGGTCGGGCGACTTGCCGGTGAGCTTGTCGGCCACGAAGGGGAAGACCAAGCCGGAGAAGTTGCTGCCCCCGCCCACGCAGCCTATCACAACGTCGGGATAGGCGTCGGCCATCTCCATCTGCTGCTGCGCCTCCTGGCCTATCACCGTCTGGTGCATCAGCACGTGGTTGAGCACGCTGCCGAGCGAGTACTTGGTGTCCTCGCGCATGGCGGCGTCCTCCACGGCCTCCGAGATGGCGATGCCCAGGCTGCCCGGGGACTCGGGGTCCTTTTCCAGTATGGCCCGGCCCGCGTTGGTCTCGGGGCTGGGGCTGGGGATCACGCGCGCTCCGAAGGCGTGCATCAGGGAGCGGCGGTAGGGCTTCTGGATGTAAGACACCTTGACCATGTACACCTGGCACTCTATGCCGAACATGCTGGTAGCCATAGAGAGGGCGCTACCCCACTGGCCCGCGCCGGTCTCGGTGGAGAGCCGCTTCACGCCCTCCTGCTTGCTGTAGTACGCCTGGGCGAGCGCGGTATTGGCCTTGTGGCTGCCCACGGGGCTTGTGCCCTCGTACTTGTAGAAGATGCGTGCTGGGGTGTCGAGGGCCTTCTCCAGCCTGCGGGCGCGGTAGAGGGGCGTGGGCCGCCACAGCCTGTAGATGTCGCGCACCTCCTCGGGGATGTCGATGTAGCGCTCCTGGCTGACCTCCTGCATGATAATCGCCATAGGGAAAAGGGGTGCGAGGTCGGCGGGGCCAATCGGCTGGCCGGTGCCCGGGTGCAGGGGAGGGGGCGCGGGGGTGTGCAGGTCGGCCTGTATGTTGTACCAGGAGGTAGGTATCCTGTCCTCATCGAGCAGGTACTTGGTCCGCTCGCCCGGCACTCCCCGCTTGCCACTGGATATGCTTGTCATTGCATGCTCCTTCCTGAGTAGTTGTTAGTTGTTGGCTTGCCCTAGTTCTAACAACTTACGCCTTAAAAAACAACAACCCCGTTCCATGAGGGAACGGGGTTATCCTGCGGTGCTACCCTTGCAACCCCGCTCTCAGACGTACTGCCCTGCGCTTGGCTTCCTGGTATCTGATGGTTGTGTTAGTATAGATGCAGCGTCGAGACGTGTCAATAAGTCCCTTTGCTCGCTTGCAGCACTTGCCAGCCGTCGCGGGGAGAATATGCGTTACCTTCTGAACCCTTCTGACTGGCGCTACGACCAGGCCACCTGGCGGCAGCAGTGGAGTGCCTATGACGAGTACTTGCGCAGCCTGCGGGGTCGAATACCCGAATCCGCCTTCGACTTTGCTACTGCTGAGTGGCATTATAACTTCAGCGACCCCAGGTGCCCGCATGATGCGACGGTGGAAGAGTTTACGCTACTAACTCGTTACTCCGGCTCCAGGTGGTACTACAGGGGACGCTCGGGTCGCACGAGCCGGCTGGGAAGAAGCAGGCTGCACAAGGGATATCTCCCGAAGCGGGAGCAGGTGCCGCACCTGGACATTTTCGTCAGGCTCCTGGGGGCGTACCGGGATGGGTACATGGAACTGACCTATAAGAAAGTATGCTCGTTCGACGTCTCGTCTCCTCGCTATCGCCGGGGTTATTACCCTATCGGACCTGGCGATTGGCATTACGATGAAGTGCGCTTGTCGGACCAGGGACTTGTGGAGCACGAGATTCAGTTTGGCGCCGCCGTACACTCTAAGGCCGTATACTGGAAGATTGAATGTGAGGATATTTTCTTCGAGTGGAAACCGGCTGCTAGCGCGGGCTAAGTGTCCTGCTACTTGCCGCGTAATCGTCGTTTAGGAGCTTTCACCCCTGGCTGAATCACAAGGGCCATCTTATCTCACTAACAAGGAGACTCGCCGCCTAACCGAGCGTGAAAGTCTCCCGGTGGAGGCTACCCGCGTGCTGCCCATCGAGGAGATACAGCAGGCTGGGCAGACCGTCATAGGGGAAGCTGTCGTCCAGCCCTCCTCGGCGCACGGCCTCAACAGCCGGTCGATGGGCCGCAGATTGGCCCTCAACACCCTCATTGTGGGAGGGGCGTTCATCATCAGCCGGGTGCTCGGCCTCCTGCGCGAGATCGTGATAGCCGACCCCTTCGGCACCACCGGCCAGAAGAGCGCCTACGACGCGGCTTTCGGCATACCCGACACCCTCTTCCTGCTTATCATCGGCGGGGCGGTCGGCTCGGCCTTCATCCCGGTGTTCACCCGCCTGGTGACCAACCGCGAGGAGGATAAAGCGTGGCGGCTGGCTTCCACTCTTATCAACGCCTCGGTGGTGCTGCTGAGCCTGGGCGCACTCGTGATGAGCTTTGCCGCGCCCGCGCTGGTGGCTTACCTCGTGGCCCCCGGCGAGAAGGTGGACCGCACGCTGGTGGTGGACCTCACGCGCGTTCTGCTGCTGTCGCCGCTGCTGATGGGCCTGGGAGGCTGGGCGCAGGGCATCCTCAACGCCCGGCAGCACTTCACCTTGCCCGCCCTTGCTCCCGTCGCTTACAACCTCTCAATCATCTTCGGGGCGGTGGCCCTCACCCCACTCTTCGGCATATACGGCGTGGCCTGGGGCGTGGTGCTGGGGGCGGCGCTGCACTTCGGCGTGCAGGTGCCGGGGCTGGTGCGTGTCGGCATGCGCTATTCGTTGCGGCTCGACCTGCGGGCGACGGGGGTGATGGAGGTGGCGAAGCTGCTCGGGCCTCGCATAGTGGGACAGGCGGCGTTCCAGGCGAACGTCATCGGTGCCCGCGCCATCGCTACGAGCATCGCGGCGGGCAGCGTCGCGGCCTTCAACTACGCGTACCTGCTGATGATCCTGCCCCACGGGGTGTTTGCCATGTCCCTCGCCACGGTGACCTTCCCCACGATGTCGGCGCTGTTCGCGGAGGGCAACCTCGCGGGCGTGCGCGTGACCTTAGCGAGGGCCGTTAGGGTGCTGCTCTTCCTGACGCTCCCCTCGGCTGCCGGTATGTACGCCCTGCGCACGGAGCTTGTGTCGGCGCTGTTCCAGTGGGGCAACTTCGACAGGCAATCGACACAATTGGTGGCGGGCGCGCTCGGTTACTTCGCGCTGGGCTTGGTCTCTTACGCCGTGGTGGAAGTGGTCACGAGGGCCTTTTACGCGCTCCACGACACAAGGACCCCGGTAGCCATAGCTGTAGTGACGGTGGCCCTCAACCTGGGCCTGAGCGCGGCGCTCGTGTTCGGCATGGGCTGGGACCACACGGCCCTGGCCCTCAGCCTGGCGGTGACCACGAGCATAGAGATGGCGCTACTATGGGTCTTCCTGGGGCGCAAGCTGCCGGGCTGGAGGCTGGGGAACGACGGTCTGCTCGGCTCCATCGCAAAGAGCGGTCTCGCCTCCATCGTCATGGGCCTGGCGCTCACCCTGCTGATGCCCTTGTTGTGGCAGGTGGCCGGCGACCCCACCCGGAGCAAGCTTTCCGCGATAGCCCTCACGGTGCTGGGTATCGGTATAGGCGGGGCGACCTACGCGGGCACGGCCCTGCTGTTGCGCTCGGAGGAGATTGGGGATGCGGCCAGGCTCGTGTTGCGGCGTGGGCGGTGACGCGTGGCGAGTGGCGAGTGGCGAGCGGCGAGTGGCGAGAGGTGACGGGCGGCGAGCGGCGGGTAGCGAGAGGTGACGGGCGGCGAGCGGCAGGTAGCAAGAGGTGACGGGCGGCGGGTGGCGGGTGGCGGGTGGCGAGTAGCGAGTAGCGAGTAGCGAGTAATAAGCGAATGCCTGCATGGTTGCTGCAACGGACGCCCTGTGGCTGAAGCCACGGGCTGAGAAGTAGCAAAGTCCCCTGCGGGGACTGAGGAGCGTGAGGGGTAGTCTCCGAAGGAGACTTTGCTTCTTGTCAGCCCGCCACTTTATTGGCAGAGCAACCCCCGCAGGACGAACCTGGCAACCCCTTTCCCTCACTTCTTACTCTTTACTAACGACTAGTCACTTCCGGTGCGTGCCGTAGGCGTACGTAGCGACCACCGTGCCGCTGGAGTTGAGCAATTCTATCGCGTCTCCGCAGTTGTTCCAGATGGAGCTGCGGCTGTTGAACGTGTAGGGGTGGCCCGGCTCGGTGTAGACATCCAGGGTGCCGCCTGGGGCTATTTCCGTGCCTGCCGGGAAGGTGTAGCTCTGGGAGGGGTCGTTCTTGTCGCGCAGGGTCCAGCCACCTATATTAGCCGGTGATTGGCCGTTGTTACGCAGTGTGACGCGCTCGACACCCGATTCCTGCACGCCTGAGATCTCGACGCTGCCGGTCGCGCCGACGGTGCTTTTCCTGCTGTCGTCCACAGGCTCGCAGTTGGTGCCGGGGGTGCGCTCCGGGGCCACTGTGGGCGGGGGTGGGGCGGGCGCCTTGGTGGGTGCGACCGGGTCCACGGGCGGCGGGGGATCGCCGCTGTCGGGAGGCGGGCCTTGTGGGTATTTCTCCCTGAGCCGGAACGTCCCCAACTGGCTGAGCAGCACGTTGTAGGGGGGTTGCTGCTCGGGGTGGTACTCGAACACCGCCCGCTCGAAGTACTGCACGACATAAGGCTTGCCGTCCAGGTCGGACACCTCGGTGAACTCGTTGCTGATGGGATAGCCCTGTTGCGCCAGCCCGCCGTGCGTCTTCCAGTACTCCAGGAACACCCCGCCCGCGTGGAAGCCCGTCTCCGGGAAGAGTTGGGCGTTTTGCATGTTCGGCTGCTGGCCGGGGGCACCAGTGTCGCCGTACTTGGCCTTGTAGCGGAAGGTGCCTAGCTGGCTGAGTAGCACGTTATGAGGCGCGGGGTTCTCGGGGTGGTACTCGAACACCGCCCGCTCGAAGTACTGCACCCGGTATGCCTTGCCGTCGAGGTCCGACACCTCTACGAACTCGCTGCTGATGGGGTAGCCCTGCTGTGGCAAGCCTCCATGCTCCACCCAGTACCGGAGGAAGAGGCCGCGCACCGTGAAGCCGGTCTCCGGGAACGTGCGGGGGTCTGTCTGCGCTTGCGGTTGGGTGCTGGCCCGTGTGCCCACTGTTGGGGGCAGGAGCGTGGCGGCGGCGAGCGATAGCAGTACCAGGGTGGCGATTGGGAGAAGGCGGCTGGCTAGCTTCATGGATGCGTCCTCCAGCGATGGCTCGAACGACCCGCCGTCGGGGGTTTGGTGGTCGGGTTGTTGGCGGGCAAATGCAGTCTACGGCAGCGGGTGGGTGGCGTCAAGGCGGAGGGTTCTGGCGCGACAATGGTGCGTTCGCTGTTACGTGCGCTTGACGGTTTACACGCCACTAAAGTATAATTAGCCGATTGCGGGGTGTAGCGCAGCCCGGTAGCGCACATCGTTTGGGACGATGGGGCCACAGGTTCAAATCCTGTCACCCCGACCGCACACCACAAAGAGGCCACACAATGCGACACCTGGCCCATATACGCGATGAGGCGAGAGCCTTACGAGCCGAGCACAGTTTGTCACTTGACGAGATATGTGCCCGGCTCAATTTGCCTCGCACGACTGTCTACTACTGGATAAAAGACACCCGTGTTACGTCTATCCCGAGGCCCCGCAAACAGACCCCCGGACAACTCGCCGGTTCGAGAGCAATGCAGGCCAAATACGCTGCTATCAGGCAAGCCGTCTATGATGCAACGTAAACCCAGGCTGCGGACCTGCTTCTGGAGCCTGATCTCCACAACTTTTCGTCTATGGCAAGTTCAGTCTTTGGGTGCGGGCGAGATCGATGTTGCCACATTTGCTGGTACTTATTCTTGGAGGGGCATTCTACTGGTGTGCCGTCGAGGCACATTAGACTTATTTTTAGGATAAGTCGCATAAAATACTTATCTGATGCTTAGATGGGAAGAAAAAGCTGTTACGACTACTCGTAACAGCTTTTTCTTCGTCTCTTGCACGTTAAAGCGGGATGAAGTGTACCCCTCTGATAAAAAATCCTAAAGCAGAACTCGTACTAATAACACAGGAACAATGAATCCCGAAACATATCAGATACGATTGACAACTTTTGCGTCTCAGTTTGCGTTAATATATGGAGATCCGCTGAAGTGATGCAACCCAGTGCAACTCCAAGTCATTGCAAACGTATGTCTATTATGAAGCACTTAGTCACCCTCCCGCAGTTGAATGTCCTAAATGTCCTACTTGTACCTGTCACATTCTGCTACATTGCACCGAATAAAACTTCTTGTCACTCGCATTCGTATGAATAATGTAGGGCCAGGATCTTCTGATCAAACGATACTATTTAGCATCCTGAAACGTTAGATATAGGAGAGGCTTAAACAACTAACGCCGGGCTTCCCGCTTCTCACACAAGAGGCCCGGCATTAGTGCAGATTGCAGCCAGTATCAGCGAGTTTTACAGTCCGACGTGCGAGGTCGGAACTGCCCTTGCCGTACTGGGCTACTTGAAAGGAGATCGTAAATGGCATAAGAGTGGAGTATTGTTGGTACCCAACCACCCCGGCCATCACTTGTCCTCTCTCACCGCCACAATCACAATTATTTACGTTACAACCTAGCGATTTGTTACGTTACATTCTAAACGTTCGTTGCGCGATTTGGATAGCATTAGTCTCCCATGTAGAACGCTACGCGAAAGTGTTACGTTCCATCCCAGGAACTGGATTTGCGCAATTTGGTCGTTTAGATATTCTACCTCCCAAATGTGGTGAAGAGGAATCTCATAGCAATGAGACGAAGAGCGGGCTTACTGGTTGCGCACGACTTGCCAGATAAGCGATGGAGAAAGCTATGGACCTCAACCGCAATAATTTCGGCCCACCAGGAGAAAACCGAATAACATTCGGACAGTGGCTCAAGCAGCGTAGAAAGGAACTCGGCTATACGCAGAGTGAGTTTGCAGTCAGAATGTTTATCTCTACTGAATATCTCAGTCAGATTGAGCGGGGCGTTTCCCGCCCCTCCAATTGGATAGTCGAACAATTAGCTCATGCTTTGGGTCTAAGCAACGAACAGATAGAACCCTTACAGTGGTGGGCACAAGGTATGAATTTGTCTGCGCAAGACCTGAGAACAATACCTGGGTTGGAGGCTTTCAGCCCCCCACGTCTGCGGATATTCTTGTGTCATGCCTCCGAAGATAAGCCAGAAGTGCGAAAGCTATATAAGCGTCTGATGGCTGCTGGTTTTAGCCCCTGGCTAGACGAAGAGGATTTGTTAGCAGGTCAGGACTGGCGACTCGAAATACCGAAAGCTGTGCGGAAATCAGACGTTGTGCTTGTCTGCCTATCGCAAAAAGCAGTCACCAAGGCTGGGTACGTACAGGAGGAAATCAAGGTCGCTCTTGATGTGGCAGATGAGCAGCCAGAGGGCACGATTTACATAATCCCCATGAGGTTGGAAGAGTGCACAGTACCAGATCGCTTGAGCCGATGGCAATGGGTAGACCTTTTTGGGGCTGGCGGTTATGCGAAAGTGACACGCGCCCTAAAGCAACGTGCGAGCACCATCAGCAGGTGAGGTAAAGGCAAAGTAGACAGGTGAGGGTGCAAATTGATGTCCGCAACCTGGACGCCGGGAGCCTGGAGGTTGAGTCTTGTTCGGTTCGTCGTATATCTCGAGTATCGATCTTGCCCGCTCCACAGTGCTGCCGAGGCTTTGGAGGCCGAGTAGTAGGCGCATCGACCAGGGCAGGTTCTCGTGCAAGAGCCGTGGGTGTCCGCCACTAAGTGAACGCTCTCGCGAGCAGTTGGGTTACAAGGGTTACTATTCGACGCCAGATCGTTCCGCCCACAGCAAGTAGCCATGACATTACAGTCATTAGTTGAATAAGGAAACGGGGAGTTGGTAAAGCGCCAACTCCCCGTTTCCTTATTCAAGACTTGCTTGTCTATTTCTTCAGCTAGCCAAACTGCTATTCTTCTGCCTCTTCCGGCAGCGTATCCGTGATGTCCTGGACCTCAAGCGACTCATCGATTTCGCCGTCGCCGCCCCGGTCTATGTCGAGTTCCATCGGTTGGCCGTTACCGGCCCACTTGAGGTAGTCGACATAAACCACATCGTTGGGGTCGAGTGCGACGTCGTCCGCACCGAAGACCTGCTCGCCCTGGTCGTCGTACCTGGCCACGAGCAGGCTGTACAGGGCGCTGGCGTTGTTGTCGATGCTGTCCAGGCTCAGCCAGCCCTTCTCGGTATCGAGCGACAGGTTGAGCGCCTCACCCGACTCCATCTCGTAGCCCTGCACCGCAAAGAGGTAGTCGGCGGCGTCCGTCTCGATGCCGACCAGCATTAGCGGCGTCTCGTTGCTGGTGGTGCGGTACGAGAGCAGGCTGCCGTCCGGGGCGATGTCGAGGATGTCCACCTGGCCGGGGTCCAGCATGATGTCGCTGACTTCCAGCACGTAACCGGGGCCGATGAAGGTCACTGTCGACTCGCTTGGCTCGGTCAGTTCGCTGCCGTCGATGCTGATGGTAAAATCGATGTTGGTCGGAACATAGTAGACCGGCTCGGCCTTCACGTCCCAGACGTCTACCCCGAACTTGTTGGCGTTGGACTGAGCGCCGGGGATCTCGTTGACGAACTGGCCGTCCTTGAACCCGATGCTGTTACCTTCCATGTCGGTAATCAGCAGGTTGGCGTCACCGTCAAGCCAGACCTCGTTGTAAGCCGTGCCCTGAGCTCCGACGCCGGGCGTTCGACCGCCGGCAGGAGCGTCGCAGAACGGGCAGAACTGCGTGGTTAGGCGCGGCTCTATTGCAGCCAACTCAAGCGTAAAGGTCCCGGCATCTCCCTCGTATTCGTCGGCGGGTTCGGAGGGGTTGGTCGAGCCTGAGTACCTCCACGTGTCGGCCTTGGTGTCGACCTCGATGGCCCGTGCCGCACCAGGGTAGTTGTTATCGTAGATCATGATCCAGTAGACGCCGTTGCCACGGTCCTCCACGGCGTAAGGCGTTACCGCGTGGCCGCCCGTACGGTCGCGCTTGTAGAAGCCGACGGCGTAGGTCTCGCTGCCCTGAGGCCCGGCCTCGAACGCGGTCATCAGGGTGTTGAGGACGCCACTGGGCGTCTGCTCTACGATACCCTGGCGGGCGGGCTGCGTAGCCTGGGTGGTGAACCAGTAGGCTATCTCCCGCTGGAGACGCTCATTACCGTTGAGTTGCAACCCGGGGACGGTGTCAGCGCCGAAGTCGGCTGGGTTGAGCTTCTTCGTATATAGCAGGTTGCTGAGCACAGCCATGCCTTCGCAGTGCCCGCCGCTCATGCTTTTATTGACCTGCTCCATCCACTGGGTGCCTGCGGGGGTCAGCGTGCAATCATCGCCCTTGATGCTCGCGCAGACCTCGTCCCCGAACATACGTCGCACTTCGGCAGGAGTCAGGTTGGTCACCCCCGGTTCGCCGCCGTAGTTTTCAAAGCGAAATCCGTTGTTGTCGGGCCGGAAGCCGAGATCGGCCACGTATGTGCCGCTCGTATCGACGCTGCCCTCGCCCGAGGCCCCGATGCCTTCCGCCTTCGGTGTCGTGGCCGCTGTCGTCGGCTCGGCTCCGGCGGTTGGCTCACCTTCCTCTGTCGGCTCGACTTCGTCCGACGGTTCAGTCGGGACTGTTGTCTCGCCACTGGGAGCTGCGGCGGTGGCTGCGGTGGTGGGGGCTGGAGCGGTGGGCGTGGGAGTGGTATCCCCGCCGCACGCGGTAAGTAAGAATGCAAGCAGCAAGACCAGGGTAATATGCATGCTGCGTCGACGCTTGAACACGAAGGTTTCTCCTTTGAGATAGGGCACAATAACAAGGCACAATGCACCGGCGCTATCGTATAGCATGATGGCGCGATTGGATCGGGCCTGGTGGTTGGCTGTCGTACGACCAGGGGGATGGCTCGTGATGGGCGTGTGGCGGGGGTGTTGAGCGGTCTCCGTGGGTGCTGGCGGCTTTTCGGGCCGTCTGTACGATGCATGATAGCATAGCCTACTGCCGTTAGCAAGAAGTAGCGCCACTGGTGAGGTGACTGCTGAGGTGATAGGTGCTGCAACTCTGAGAGCGGCACGGCGCCCGTACTCTACTTCGGCTACATACAGAATCCTGCCGAACACGAACTACATGTCTGTCACCCTGCCGACAGGGCTTTGTCAAAGTCGAATGTAGAGGCTAAAGGTTGCCCTTGTCATTCTGAGCGCAGCGAAGAATCTCGTCCTACAGCACCCAACTAACCCCTATTCACCCGCCACTAGCTCTCTAAGAAAGGTGAAACATCCCGGTGGAGGACGAGATTCTTCGCTACGCTCAGAATGACAAGGTCCACCCGGAGGCTGCTCTACGACTTTGGCACAGCCCTGTCCTTCCGATTGCAGCCTTGACTCCTGTGCCCCATTGGCCTATAATAGACCTTCGCGGGGTGTAGAGCGGCTACCCAACCTTGCCAGGCTTTCGCAAGAGGCCGTTCGTGCGAGCAATCGCCACCTCGACTCTGTCCTCACCCGGTTGTGGTGAGGCTTTTTGCTGCCAGTCAGGGCCATGCGGGCGGGGAAACGTGCGCGAATCGTGCGTGATTGTGCTTGACACTGCCGGATGCCGTGTGATATAATCATTTACTGTGCGTAATTGCGCCGCGTGTAGAAATTGAGGAGAAATAATGCCCACAATTAATCAGCTAGTGCGCAAGGGCAGGGTGTCCGTCTCGAAGAAGACCAAGGCCCCGGCATTGCGATTTACGATGAAGCCCGGTACGAGCCAGGTGCGTCGAGGCAAGGGTTCGCCCCAGAAGCGCGGCGTGTGCACGCAGGTACGTACTCAGACGCCCAAGAAGCCGAACTCGGCCCTGCGCAAGATCGCTCGCGTGCGTCTGTCGAACGGCATGGAAGTCACCGCCTACATTCCGGGCGAGGGCCACAACTTGCAGGAGCACTCGGTGGTGCTCATCCGCGGCGGCCGCGTGAAGGACCTGCCCGGCGTGCGCTACCACATCATCCGCGGCACCCTGGACTCCCAGGGCGTGAAGGACCGCAAGCGAGGCCGCTCCAAGTACGGGGCGAAGAACCCGGCGAAGGCGAAGAAGAAGTAGCGTGTAGCACGTAACTGGTAATGCGTAACTCCTGGTCTGCTGTAAAGGTTAGAGTTACTCATTACCAGTGACAAAGAGTGTATAACGCACGCCCACGGGCGTGTGGTTACCCTAAGAAGGTAGCTGCAAAGCATGGGAACTCCCGTGCGCCGTGTGCGATGCGAGCTGGCATCTAGTTGGCGCAAGGCGGTTCCCGTTTTTTGCGCCCACAATTACAAATCCGAAATTCGTAATTTGAAGTTCCAAATGGAGGCTTGGTAAATGCCACGACGAGGTAGATACGAGAAGCACCCGACGCTGCCGGACGCCAAGTACAGCAACGTGCAGGTGGCCCGCTTCATCAACAAGCTCATGATACGCGGCAAGAAGAGCACCGCCGAGACGATCATCTACAACACGATTGACGAGCTCGAGCGTCGCGCCAAGCGCCCCGGTCTCGAAGTGTTCGAGCAGGCCCTGCGCAACGCCACGCCCGTGATCGAGGTGAAGCCCCGCCGCGTCGGTGGCGCTACCTACCAGGTGCCCGTCGAGATCAAGGGCGACCGCCGCCAGTCGCTGGCTATCCGCTGGCTCATCGGTGCCGCTCGCAAGCGCAACGGCAAGACGATGAGCGACAAGCTGGCCGCCGAGCTAATGGACGCCGCCAACAACACCGGCGTGACCATCAAGCGCCGCGAAGACACCCACAGGATGGCCGAGGCCAACAGGGCCTTCGCACACTACAGATACTAGCGATTTTGGATTTTAGATTTTGGATTGTTCAAGCAAATCTAAAATCCAAAATCTAAAATCCAAAATCCAAAATGGAGGAACACAGTGCCCAGAGCTTTTCCTCTGGAAAAGACCAGAAACATAGGAATCATAGCGCATATAGACGCCGGTAAGACCACCACCACCGAGCGCATCCTTTACTATACCGGCCGCATCTACAAGATCGGTGAGGTACATGACGGCTCTGCTACGATGGACTGGATGGAGCAGGAGCGCGAGCGTGGTATCACCATCACCGCCGCTGCTACCACCGCCGAGTGGAAGGGCTACCGCGTCAATATCATAGATACTCCCGGCCACGTGGACTTCACGGTTGAGGTGGAGCGCTCCCTGCGCGTACTCGATGGCGGCGTGGTCTGCTTCGACGCGGTCGCCGGTGTAGAGCCGCAGTCCGAGACGGTATGGCGTCAGGCCGACCGCTACGGCGTGCCTCGCATCTGCTACGTGAACAAGATGGACCGCACGGGCGCCAACTTCTGGCGCACGATCGAGATGATCAAGGACCGCCTCGGCGCGACCCCCGTGCCCGTCCAGCTTCCCATCGGCATCGAGCAGGGCTTCAAGGGCCTCATCGACCTGATCGAGAACAAAGCTTACATATATACGGACGACCTCGGCACCACAATGGAGTCGAGCGACATTCCCGCCGACATGCAGGACGAGGTCACCAACCAGCGCGAGAAGATGATCGAGCTGATCGTGGAGAGCGACGACGAGCTGACCCTGCGCTACCTGGAGGGTGAGGAGATCACCACCGAGGAGTTGAAGGCCGCCCTGCGCCGCGCCACGCTGGACACCCGCCTGGTGCCTGTGCTCGCCGGCTCGTCGCTGAAGAACAAGGGCGTGCAGCTCTTGCTCGACGCGGTTATCGACTACCTGCCCTCGCCCCTGGACGTGCCCCCCGTGAAGGCGCAACTCCCCGGCTCCGAGGACTGGGTGGAGATACCGACCGATGAGAACGCCCCGTTCTCCGCGCTCGTCTTCAAGATCGTGGCCGACCCCTTCGTGGGCCGCCTCGCCTACTTCCGCGTCTACTCCGGCAGGCTCACTTCCGGCTCCTACGTGCTCAACAGCACCAAGGGCAAGAAGGAGCGCGTTGGCCGCCTCCTCCAGATGCACGCCAACCACCGCGAGGACATCCAGGAAGTGTACGCCGGCGACATCGCCGCTATCGTGGGCCTGAAGGACACCTTCACCGCCGATACGCTGTGCGACCCCACTAACAACGTGATCCTGGAGAGCATCAAGTTCCCCGAGCCGGTCATCTCCATCTCGGTGGAGCCTAAGACCAAGTCGGACCAGGACAAGATGGACAACGCCCTGATCCGCCTCGCCGAGGAAGACCCCACCTTCAGGGTGCGGACCGACCAGGACTCGGGCCAGGTGATTATCGCGGGCATGGGCGAGTTGCACCTAGAAGTGCTGCTCGACCGCATGTTGCGCGAGTACAAGGTGGAGGCCAACCGTGGCCGCCCGCAGGTGGCCTACAAGGAGACGCTGAGCCAGCCTATTCGCGTGCGCGGTACCCACAAGCGGCAGACCGGCGGTCGCGGCCAGTACGGCGACGTGACCGTGGAGTTCGAGCCGCAGACGCGTGGCGGTGGCTACGAGTTCGTCAACAAGATCGTGGGCGGCGCTATTCCGAAGGAGTACATCGCCCCGGTTGACAAGGGTATTCGCGGCAAGATGGAGGCGGGCGGGCGTGCCGGTTTCCCCATCGTGGACCTTCGCGCTACCCTGGTGGACGGCTCGTTCCACGAGGTAGACTCGAGCGAAATGGCCTTCGAAATCGCCGGTTCGCTGGCCTTGCAGGAGGCTATCGAACGGGGCAAGACCTCTATCCTCGAACCTATCATGAAGATCGAGATCACGGGGCCGGAGCAGTTCATGGGCGACCTCATTGGCGACCTGAACAGCCGCCGGGGCCACGTCGAGGGCACCGAGCAGAAAGCGGGCGGTGTGGTTATCCGAGGGTACGTGCCCCTGGCCAACCTGTTCGGCTACACCACCGACCTCCGCTCGATGACCCAGGGCCGCGCTTCCTCGTCGTTCGAGTTCGACCACTACCAGGAAGTGCCTCAGTCGGTGGCGACCGAGTTGATAGCCAAGGCAAAAGCATAAGCAACAACCAGGGGGCAGACCCCAATAGTCTGCCCCCTCTGCATGTTCTTCAATCCGAAGGGCTGTAAGACTAATGGCGGCAGGATTTGGCATCAAGTACGTAACAGGAGCTAACTAACAACATGGCTGAAAAGACCAAGATACGGATCAGGCTCAAGGCGTTCGATCACAGGATTCTGGACCAGTCTGCCGCGCAGATAGTCGAGACCGCCGAGCGCACCGGGGCGCGGGTGGCGGGCCCGGTGCCGCTGCCCACGAAGATCGAGAAGTTCTCCGTGATACGCTCGCCCTTCATCGACAAGGACTCGCAGGAGCAGTTCGAGCTTCGCACCCACAAGCGGCTCATCGACATCGTAGAGCCGAACCAGAAGACGATCAACGCCCTGATGAGGCTCAACCTCCCGGCGGGCGTGGACGTGGAAATCAGGTAATTACGAATTACTAATTACGAATTACGGGTTAGTCCTGTAAATCGTAGCTAGCAGTTCGTTAGCGGGAATCTTGCCTCGGCATCTCGACGCCGCAAGAACCCCCAGGTAATTCTTAATTCTTAATGTTTAATTCTTAATTGCTCGGAGACGAACTACAATTAAGAATTAAGAATTCAAAATTAAGAATTCCGCCCGGCGGGTTGGGCAAGCGAAACTCCAAGAAAGGGAGCAAGTACCGACATGGCAAGAGCACTTATAGGTAGGAAGCTGGGCATGACCCAGGTATTTGAGGCGGGGGGCATCGCCACCGGGGTCACGATCATCGAGGCGGGGCCTTGTATTGTGACGCAGGTGAAGACGGTGGAGAACGACGGCTACCGGGGCTTGCAGCTGGGCTGGGAGGAAGCGAAAGAGAGCAGGCTCACCCAGGCCGAGCGCGGGCATTTGCGCAAGAAGAAGCTGCCCCTGGTGCGCCACCTGCGCGAAGTCCCCGTAGACGCTTCGGGCGACGACCCCAAGCTGGGCGACCGCCTCGACGTGACCCTCTTCGCCGAGGGCGAGATTATTGACGTGATCGGCACCAGCAAGGGCAAGGGCTTCGCAGGCGTGATGAAGCGGCACAACTTCCGGGGCGGCAAGCGCACCCACGGCCAGTCCGACCGCCAGCGCCACCCTGGCTCCATCGGCCCAGGCTCGACCCCCGGCCGCGTGTTCCTCGGCACCCGCATGGCGGGCCGCATGGGCAACGAGCGCGTAACCGTGCAGAACCTGCGCATCGTCTCGGTAGACGCTGAGCGCAACCTCATCCTGGTCAAGGGCGCGGTGCCCGGACCCACTAACGGTATGGTGATTGTCCGCAAGGCTGTAAAGGCGAAGAAGAAGTAGAAGCGGAATTCTTAATTCTTAATTCTTAATTCTTAATTGAAGAAGCTTACGAGCAGCAATTAAGAATTAAGAATTAAGAATTAAGAATTCTCTCCGAAGGAGAGTAAGGTGCAAGCTAACGTTTACAATCTGGCGGGCGAGGTGGTCCGGAGCATAGAGCTGGATGACGCGATTTTTGGCATCGAGCCTAACATGGCGGCGGTGTACCAGGCGCTCACCCGGCAGCAGGCCAACGCCCGGCAGGGTACCCACAATACAAAGACCCGCGCCGACGTTCGCGGCGGCGGTCGTAAGCCCTGGCGTCAGAAGGGCACGGGGCGCGCTCGGCAGGGTTCTACCCGCTCGCCTCAATGGGCGCACGGTGGCGTGGTGTTCGGCCCGCATACCCGCTCGTACGAGCAGGCCATGCCGCGCAAGATGCGCCGCCTGGCTATCCGCTCGGTGCTTTCGGGCAAGGCGCGCGACGGGCAACTGGTGCTGGTGGAGAGCTTCCAGGAGTTGGAGCCTCGCACCCGCGTCATGGCCGACACGCTGAAGAACCTGAACATCGTTGACAAGACCGCCCTCATCTTCACCACGGGTGAGAGCAACCTGCTACAGGCCGCCTCCAATCTGCACAAGGTGAAGACGCTGAGCGCTCACCTGCTCAGCGTGGAGGACATGCTCAAGTACGACTACGTGGTGCTGCCGCTCAACTCGCTGGAGGTCGTGACCTCTATCCTGGGCAACCAGGGCGGCCGCAACAAGCACGAGCTTAACGGCAACGGCGACGGTGCTGGGGAGACTGAAACCGAGGTGGTAGAAACCCCGCGTGCCGCCGCTCCTGTACTGGCCTATGCCACGACTGCTGAAGTGCAGGCCGAGGCAGCCGGCACCGTTGACGCTACGGACACTGTTGAAGATGCCGACGCTGTTGATGCTGGCGACGCCGCTGATACAGTTGACGCTTCGACCGAGGGCACGGACGACGTGACTTCGGGTGCGGACGTGGAGGCTGGGACGAGCGACGAGGCCGGCAGCCTTGCCGATGTGGATGTCACCGAGACGGCTGCCGAAGCGGGTAATGCCGAGGAGAGGGAGGCCTAAGATGCCGCATATTTACGAGGTGCTGCGCCGTCCGATGATGACGGAGCGCAACACGGACCTGATGCAGGAAGGCCGCTACACCTTCGAGGTAGCGCCCGACGCCAACAAGATACAGATCAAGGAAGCAGTAGAGCGCACGTTCGATGTGACGGTGCTCGCGGTGAACACACTCAACGTGCACCGCAAGCGCACCCGAGAGCGCACCCGCTTCCGTGGCTACAGGCCCGGTTGGAAGAAGGCCATCGTGACGCTGGCCCCCGGCGACCGTATAGAGATATTCGAGGGAGTGTAAGCGACTATGCCCGTCAAAGTTTACAAACCAACATCGGCCGGACGCCGCTTTATGAGCGTCTCGACCTTTGAAGAGATAACCAAGAAGAGGCCCGAGAAGTCGCTGCTGGAACCTCAGAAGAGCACCGGCGGCCGCAACAACACGGGCCGCATAACCACCCGCCATCGTGGTGGCGGGCACAAGCAGCACTATCGCATCATCGACTTCAAGCGCAACAAGCACGGCATACCGGCCAAGGTCGCGGCGATTGAGTACGACCCCAACCGCTCGTCGCGCATCGCCCTGCTGCACTACGCCGACGGCGAGAAGCGCTACATACTGTCCCCGCTCAACCTGCGCGTGGGCGATACCGTAATGTCGGGCGAGACGGCAGAGATTCGCGTCGGCAACGCCCTGCCCCTGCGCCGCATACCGCTCGGTACGCAGATACACAACATCGAGCTGAACATCGGCAGGGGCGGCCAGATGGTGCGCAGCGCCGGCGCCTCGGCCCAGTTGATGGCGCGCGACGAGACTTACGCCCAGGTGCGCCTCCCCTCCGGCGAGGTGCGCATGGTGCATGTGAACTGCATGGCGACCATCGGCCAGGTGGGCAACGTCGATCACGAGAACGTGCGCATCGGCAAAGCGGGCCGTTCGCGCTGGCTCGGCAGGAGGCCCACGGTGCGCGGAGCCGCCATGAACCCGGTGGACCACCCGCATGGTGGTGGCGAAGGCCGTGCCCCTCGTGGCGGTCAGCCCCAGACCAAGTGGGGCAAACCGGCCCAGGGCTACCGCACCCGCAACAACAAGCGCACCGACAAGTTCATCATTCGTGGCCGCCGCCGTGGCCCCCAGGCCGCCGGTAAAGGACAACGCTAGTGCGAATTCTTAATTCTTAATTCTTAATTCTTAATTCTTAATTGAGCGGAAAAGACCTGGCAAGCACAATTAAGAATTAAGAATTAAGAATTAAGAATTAAGAATTCCCCACAGGGGAGATATAGATGACCCGTTCTGCTAAAAAGGGACCGTACGTAGACTCGAACCTGGAGGAGAGGATCCTCCAGATGAATACCAGGAACGAGCGGCGCTTGATCAAGAGTTGGGCGCGCGCCAGCACGATTACCCCCGACATGGTGGGGCACACGATTGGCGTGCACGACGGCCGCCGCCACATCCCGGTGTACGTCACCGAGAACATGGTGGGGCATAAGCTCGGTGAGTTCGCCCCCACCCGCTTCTACAAGGGCCACGGCAACAAGGCCGAGAGAAGCACGAGGCTGAAGTAGGAACGAGTCGTCAGTTATCAGTAGTCAGTCGTCAGCCAGGCGAACAGTGGGTACTGAATACTGACAACTGATAACTGATAGCTGAAGGCTCCAGGAGATAGAGATGGAAGTAAAAGCAACCGCCAAATATATACATCGCTCGCCACGCAAGGTCCGCCTGGTGATGGACGCGGTGCGCGGCAAGCAGGTTGACGAGGCCATCGCCATCCTGCGGTTCCTGCCTCACGGCGGGGCCAAGGAAGTGGCTAACGTCGTCAAGAGCGCGGCTGCCAACGCCGAGAACAATTTCCAGATGCTGCGCGAAGACCTCTACGTCAAGCGCATCTTCGCGGACGAAGGCCCTGTGTTCAAACGGTTCCGCGCCCGCTCGCGCGGTATGGCGTCGCCCATTATCAAGCGCACCAGCCACCTTACGGTGGTTGTGGAAGAGAGAGAAGTATAGCTAATTCTTAATTCTTAATTTTTAATTCTTAATTGAAGAGCGGTTAGAGCGGCAATTAAGAATTAAAAATTAAGAATTAAGAATTCTCCTGAAGGGGGAATAGATGGGACGCAAAGTCCACCCGACGAGTTTCAGACTTGGTATAATTAAAGATTGGCAGTCACGGTGGTTTGCTGACAGGAACTACTCGGACTTGCTGCTGGAGGACGTGCGCATTCGCAAGACGGTGGGAAGCCGTCTGACCGGGGCGAGCCTCTCGAAGATCGAGATTCAGCGTTCGGCCAACCAGATTGAGGTGACGTTGCACACGGCTAAGCCAGGCGTGGTTATCGGCAAGGGCGGCACGGCTGTTGATCAGATGCGCAAGGACCTGGAGACGATGACCGGCAAGAAGGTCAAGATCAACATCGAGGAAGTGAAGCAGCCCGAGCTGGACGCCTACCTGGTGGCCGAGAGCATCGCGGAGCAGATCAACCGCCGCGTGTCTTACCGCCGCGCTTTGAAGCAGGCGGTGTTGCGCGGGCAGCGTGCCGGTGCCAAGGGTATCAGGGTGCGCGTGAGTGGCCGCCTGGGTGGCGCTGAAATGGCCCGCTCGGTGTGGGAGCGCGAAGGCCGGGTGCCTCTGCACACGATCCGCGCCGACATCGACTACGGCCAGGTGCACGCTCACACGACGTACGGCCGCATCGGCGTGAAGGTCTGGATCTACAAGGGTGACGTGATCGAGCACAAGGGCGGCGACTCCCTGTTGCAGCAAGAGCGTCCCATGGCGACGGCCCAGCCTCGCCCCGACCGTCGAGACAGGCCCGACAGGCCGCCCCGGCGCGATGACGGCCCCGGGCGCAGCGACCGTGGGGATCGCGGATCTCGTGGCGGCGGTGGCGGAGGCGGACCTCGTGGCGGCGGACGCGACAATCGCAACGACGGCCCCAGCTTCCGCGGCGGCAGCACGCCTCAGTTCGGCGGCGCGGCTCGCAACCCGGACGCACGCGGACCTCGCGCCGAGCGGGCGCAGGCCCCTCGCAACGACGCCCCCGCACAGGAGGCACCCGCGGCCCCGGCCCCGGAAACAACCACTAACGAAGGTGGAGCGGAGTAATCAATTATGTTGATGCCGAAGAGAGTAAAGCACCGCAAGCAGCACCGCGGCAAGCGCGGCGGCGAGGCACAGCGCGGTAGCAGTGTGGCTTTTGGCGAGTTCGGGTTGCAGGCGCTGGGTGCTGCCTGGATAGACAGCCGCCAGATAGAGTCGGCCCGGCGCGCCATCACGGGCCACATCAAGCGCGGTGGCAAGGTGTGGATACGCATCTTCCCCGACAAGAGCGTGACCGCCAAGCCCGCCGAGACCCGTATGGGTTCCGGTAAGGGCGCTCCCGACCACTGGGTAGCCGTGGTCAAGCCGGGCCGCATACTGTTCGAGCTGAGCGGCGTGCGCGAGGAAGTAGCTGCCGAGGCGATGCGCAAGGCGGGGCACAAGCTGCCGATTGCCACGCGCTTCGTGAAGCGAATAGCCGAAGGCAGCGCGGTCCCCGAGCCGGAGCCGGAGCCGGAGGACGAGGAGGAATAGCATGAAGAACGAAGAGATTCGCGACCTGTCGAACCGCCAGCTTCGCCAGCGGATTGAGGACGCTCGACAGGAGCTTTTCAACCTCCGCTTCCAGGTGGAGACCCGCAAGACCAAGAACGTGAGCGCACTCCGCACCACCCGGCGCGACATCGCTCGGCTGCAAACGGCCCTCCGCGAGCGCCAATTGATAGCCGAGTACACCGGCGAGGAGTTTGACGAGGGCGACGAGACGGGAGTGGCAGTCGCCACCCCGGAGCAGCCTCGCCGCCGTGGCCTGTTCGGACTGGGACGCAGGAAGTAATGGCGAATTTAGGATTTAGAATTTAGGAATTAGAATTTATTGAGAAGTACATCTGAGTAAATCCTAAATTCCAATTTCTAAATTCTAAATCCCAAATCGAGGAGTAAGAAATGGCAAGGAAATCAAAGAAAGAGCAGGCGCAGGTCGCGGTTGTCGAGGCGGTAGTCGATCCTAACGCCAAGACGACCCCCATGATCGACGGGCAGCTTCCCGAGTACCTGCAGAGCCGCCAGGTTGAGGTGGGCCGCGTAGTGTCGGACAAGATGCAGAAGACGGTGGTGGTGTCGGTGGAGCGCCGCATTCAGCACCCGATCTACAAGAAAGTCATGCGCCGCTCGGTGCGGTTCATGGCGCACGACGAGATCGGCGCCCACACCGGCGATACCGTGCGGATAATGGAAGCCCGGCCGATGAGCAGGCACAAGCGCTGGCAGGTAATCGAAATCGTGCAGAGCGCGGAGCAAATCTAGAGTTGAATTCTTAATTCTTAATTCTTAATTCTTAATTGCTGCTAGGTAAGCTCTTCAATTAAGAATTAAGAATTAAGAATTAAGAATTCCCGAAGGGGAAACCGATGATTCAGCAAGAGTCAAGACTGCGCGTTGCGGACAATACGGGGGCCAAGGAAATCCTCTGCATCCATGTGATGGGTGGGCACAGGAGGAAGTACGCTCACGTGGGCGATGTGATTATCGCCGCCGTGAAGAGCGCCGCACCGGGTGGGACCGTGAAGAAGGGTGAAGTGGTACGCGCCGTGGTGGTACGCACCGCCAAGGAGTACAAGCGCCCGGACGGCTCGCACATCAGGTTCGATGACAACGCAGCGGTGATTATCAACGCCCAGAACGCCCCTCGCGGCACCCGCATCTTCGGCCCCGTGGCCCGCGAGCTGCGCGAGAGGCAGTTCATGAAGATTATTTCGTTGGCACCGGAAGTTCTCTGATTTTAGGTTTTAGGTTTTGGATTCTAGAATGATCCAATACTCCAGAATCTAAGGTCCAAAATCAAAAAATGGAGTCAAAGATGAACATCAAGCGCGACGATACCGTGCAGGTGATAGCCGGTAAGGACAGGGGCAAGCGTGCCAAGGTGCGCGAGGTGCGCCCAGGCGATAACAAGGTCATAGTCGAGGGTGTGAACATCATCAAGAAGCACACCAAGGGCCGGGCGGGAGCTCGCCAGGCGGGCGTAGTGGAGCAGGAAGCCCCGTTGTGGGCCAGCAAGGTAATGCTTGTCTGCCCCAACTGCAACAAGCCGGTGCGCGTGGGCCATACCGAGCTAGGCGACGGCCGCCGGGTGCGCGTTTGCCGCAACTGCGGCGAAACCTTCGAGCGCGACGCCAACCAGGAAAAGTGGGGCGGGAGACGCTAGGGGGAATTCTTAATTCTTAATTCTTAATGTTTAATTCTTAATTGCTCGGAGACGAAGTACAATTAAGAATTAAGAATTCAAAATTAAGAATTCCGCGAAGCGGGTGGGCTGTAGTGACCAGCCGAGTAGATAGGAGATATTAGAGTGGCTAAGAACGATAACAAAGCAAAGCAGGCGAACCAGCAGAACCAAGCTAACCAGGCGAAGCAGCAGAATCGCGGTGGTGACGGTGGTGCTCGGTCGCAGGGTGCTGCTGCCAGCAACGGGCGGAGTGAGGATGGCGCTGCCGAGATTCCGAGCATACCTGAGGGCTACGTGCCTCGCATGAAGGCGCGGTATGCAGAGGACGTGGTGCCCGCGCTCATGCGTGACTTCGGGTACTCCAACGCGATGCAGGTGCCCCGGCTTAAAAAGATTGTAATCAATATAGGTATGGGCTCCGAGGCCCGCGAGAACGCCAAGGCGCTCGACAACGCGGCGGGCGACATAACCCAGATTACAGGGCAGCGGCCCGTAATCACCAAGGCGAAGAAGTCTATCGCCCAGTTCAAGCTGCGAGCGGGCATGCCCATCGGCGTAATGGTGACGTTGCGCGGTCCTCGCATGTGGGAGTTCTTTGACAAACTGGTAAACATATCGCTGGCTCGCGTGCGCGACTTCAACGGCGTGTCGCCTAGCTCGTTCGACGGGCACGGCAACTTCACGCTGGGCCTGCGCGAGCAGCTTATCTTCCCCGAGATCGACTACGACCGCATCGACAAGATACGCGGCATGGAGGTGGTAATCGTCACCTCCGCCAACACCGACGAAGAAGGCCGCCGCCTGCTGGAACTGATGGGCATGCCCTTCAGGAAATAATTGGCAATTCTTAATTCTTAATTCTTAATTGTAGGTCTCAAAAGCCAATTAAGAATTAAGAATTAAGAATTAAGAATTGAGGAGACCCCATGGCTAAGAAGTCACTGATCGTAAAGTCCGCTCGCGACCCGAAGTTCCGGGTGCGGCAGCACAGCCGCTGCAAGATCTGCGGCCGCCCTCGCGCATACATACGCAAGTTCGGCCTGTGCCGCATCTGCTTCCGCGAGAACGCTTCCGCCGGTCGCCTGCCGGGCGTGGTGAAGTCGAGCTGGTAAGGACGGAATTTGGAATTTGGAATTTCGAAGTGCGAATTTGCTTGGATATCTACTAAATTCGCAATTCGAAATTCGCAATTCGAAATTCCAAATCGTAACACTGCTTAGGACGGTCGAATGGCCGTCGCCGCAAGGAGAATGTAACGGCTTATGAACATGACAGACCCTATCGCCGATATGCTTACCCGCATCCGCAATGGCAGCATGGCTCGGCACCAGAGCGTAATGATACCCGCGTCCGGTATCAAGATGAACATCGCCCGCATCCTGAAGGACGAGGGGTTTATTAAAGATTACGATATCCCCGCCGAGATGGGGGGCCGCATGTTCCGCGTGTGGCTGAAGTACGGCCCGGACAAGAGGCCCGTGGTAACCGGCCTCAAGCGCATCAGCAAGCCCGGCCTGCGCATTTATAGCAAGCGCAACGACATCCCGATGGTGCTCAACGGCCTCGGCCTGACTATCGTCTCCACCCCCCAGGGCGTGATGAGCGGTCGCGAGGCCTGGCAGAAGAACCTCGGCGGCGAGGTACTGGCCCAAGTATGGTAGTAGTCAATTCTTAATTCTTAATTCTTAATTCTTAATTCTTAATTGAAGAGGCTTACGAGCGGCAATTAAGAATTAAGAATTAAGAATTAAGAATTAAGGATTGCTCCGGAGGAGCAACAATGTCTCGAATTGGCAACAAACCTATTCCGGTGCCGAAGAACGTGACCGTTGAGATCGAGGGTCAGACGGTGCGGGTGAAGGGGCCGAGGGGCAGCCTGGAGCAGTCGTTCCGCCCCGACGTATCGATTGAGCAGCAGGATGGGCAGATTATAGTGGCCCGGCCCGTCGATACCAAGACCGTGCGCGCGCTGCAAGGGCTAACCCGGACCCTTATCAACAACATGGTGGTGGGCGTGACCGAGGGTTACACACGGCAGCTTGAGATCGCCGGTGTGGGCTATCGCGCCGCCAAGGAAGGCAACTCCCTGGTGCTGGCACTCGGCTTCTCTCACCCGGTGCGCGTGGAGCCGCCCAGCGGCATCACCTTCAACGTGGAGACCCCCACCCGCTTGAGCGTGACGGGCATCGACAAGCAGCTAGTAGGCGAGCAGGCGGCCCAGATCCGCAAGCTCAAGCCCCCCGAGCCGTACAAGGGCAAGGGCATCATCTTCCAGGGTGAGCGCATCCGCCGCAAGGCCGGTAAGGCTGGCAAGGTCGGCGGTAAGAAATAGTGGTTAGTGGTTAGTGGCTAGTGGTTAGCAGCCATTCGAACTAACCACTAGCCACTAACCACTAACCACTCAAAGCCTGTATCTACCAGGCAACCAGTAGAGGAAAAGGAACTATGAGGCAGAAACCACATGAGATGTCGCCGCGCCAGAAGCGGCACAACAGGGTCAGGGCAAGGGTGACGGGCACGCCGGAACGACCGCGCCTGAACGTCTTCCGCAGTCTGAACCACATCTACGCCCAGGTTATAGACGACACCCAGGGCCACACTCTCGCCGCCGCCTCCACTCAGGACGCGGGCGTGACCGAGGCCCCCAAGACGGAGCAGGCTAAGGCCGTGGGCCAGCTTGTAGCCGAGCGCGCCAAGGCAGCCGGTATCACAAAGGTCGTATTCGATCGCGGTGGCTACCTGTACCACGGACGCATCAAGGCCCTCGCCGACGGTGCCCGTGACGGAGGACTGGACTTCTAAATTTCGAATTGCGGATTTCGAATTTCGAATTTCGAATTTAGTAGATATCCAACAAATTCGAAATTCGAAATCCGCAATTCGAAATTCCAAATGGAGGAAACATGGCACGAGTAGATAGAAACACGGTTTCCGACTTCGAGGAGAAGTTGGTGCAGGTGAACCGCGTATCCAAGGTGGTGAAGGGTGGGCGCAGGTTCAACTTCAGCGCGGTCGTGGTGGTCGGTGACGGGCATGGCACGGTGGGCGCGGGCACAGGCAAGGCATCCGAGGTGCCCGACT
>DASVQO010000195.1:0-3055 GCA_036389075.1 Chloroflexia bacterium
ACCCTCAGCCTGGGCAACAGGTATCGCGGTGTCCTCATCGTCTCGGGATCGAGCAACATAATTGGTGGCACCACACCGGAACTGCGCAATCTCATCTCGGGCAACGGGGATTCGGGCATCGATATCCGGTCTCAGCAATACAATCAATTTGCCAGCAACAACGTTATCCAGGGCAACTACATCGGCACCGACGCCACGGGCACGGCAGCCGTGGGTAACCAGTTTGCCGGGGTAAACCTCACGTCGTGGACCAGCGGAACCTTGCTCGGTGGCCCCGAAGTTGGTGCGCGTAACCTTATCTCCGGCAACCCCTACTACGGCATTGTTATGTTCAACGCCAATGGTAGCAAGATACAGAACAACTATATCGGCACCAACGCTTCAGGTACCGGGCCACTGGGTAATGGGATCACGGCCATCCATATGAGTGATAGCTACACCAACACCATCGGTGGCGCGGTGGGGCTGGGTAACCTGATAGCCTATAACGGCAATGGAATAGAGATCGACAGCGGCGAGGGCAACGTTATCAACACCAACTCCATCCACAGCAATACCAGGTACGGGATCGATCTCAGGATACCTACCGAGGTTGAGGGTGGCCCAACACCTAACGATGCGCTTGACCCCGACGGAGGTCCGAACAGGTTGCAGAACTTCCCGGTGCTGAGCGCCAACAGCACGCAGAGCCAGATAAAGGGCAGTATGAATAGCCTGCCCAACACTATGTTCACGATAGAGTTCTTCGCCAACGACACCTGCGATAGCACAGGTTACGGTGAAGGCAAGACCTTCCTCGGCACAACGTCGGCCACTACGGCAGGCAACGGCAACGCCAGCTTCACGTTCGAACCCGACGCGCCGGTGCCCGGCGGCACCTATATCACAAGCACCGCTACCGACCCTAGCGGCAACACCTCCGAGTTCTCGGCCTGCCTCCTGATACAGGGTCCGCCTACCGCCACCCCGACCAATACCGCTATACCCTCGGCTACCAGCACCAATACAGTCGTACCCTCCGCTACCAGCACAGTCACAGGTGGCAACCCCAGCGCCACGGTTACCCGCACAGCTACCAGTACAAGCAGCAACCCCAGCCCTACCGCTACCTCACAGGTGCCCGGCGATTGCCAGGTGAGCTTCACGGACGTACCGGAAGGCTCGACGTTCTACCAGTACGTGCAGTGCCTCGCTTGCAAGGGCATACTGGGCGGGTACTCGGATGGCACCTTCCGCACCAACAATGACGTGACACGGGGCCAACTGTCGAAGATCGTCTCTAATGCAGCGGGCTTCAACGAAGCAGTATCGGGGCAGACGTTCTCGGATGTGGCACCTGACTCACCCTTCTACGCGTACGTGGAGCGCATGGTATCGAGGGGCATCATCTCAGGGTACGGAGATGGCACGTTCCGCCCCAACGCCAACGCTACTAGGGGACAAATCTCCAAGATAGTAGCCAACGCCAGGAGTTACACGGAGCCGGTATCGGGGCAGACGTTCTCGGACGTGGCACCGGACTCTCCTTTCTACGCGTACATAGAGCGCATGGTATCGAGGGGCATCATCAGCGGGTATGGGGATGGCACGTTCCGGCCCAACGCTAACGCCACGAGGGGGCAGACGGCTAAGATAGTCTCCAACGCCTTCTTCCCCAACTGCCAGCCTGCCAACTGACGGTAATAAACGGAACCGCCAAGACGCCAAGGACGCCAAGAACGCGCCAGGAAGGTAAGTACGGTTCACCGCAGAGACGCAAAGGACGCAAAGGCACGCAGAGAAGAATAGAGGATTCATATACAAGGGGCAGCATCTTACTGTACGATGCTGCCCCTTGCATATAAAACCTTCCCTTATCTCAGCGCGTCCTCTGCGCTCTCTGCGTCTCTGCGGTGAACCGTACTTACCTTGGCGCGTTCTTGGCGTCCTTGGCGTCTTGGCGGTTCCGTCTCTTACTTGGTGGTGAGGCTGTCCTGGCCGGGGACGAGGCCGATGCGGACGGCGTAGAGGGCGGCCTGGGTGCGGCTTGGGAGGCCCAGCTTGCCGAGGATGCGGCTCACGTGGGTCTTGACCGTCTTGTCGCTGAGGGTGAGGGCCTCGGCTATGTCCTTGTTGGAGTAGCCCTGGGCGACGAGGCGCAGCACCTCGGTCTCGCGCTCGCTGAGGGCCTCGGGGCTTTCGGGGGTGCGCACCTCGCGCATGAGGCGGGCCGCGGCCTGGGGAGAGAGTTGCACCTGGCCTGCTGCCGCCGCTTTGATCGCCCGGCAAAGCTCGTCGTCCTCGGTGTCTTTCAGCAGGTAGCCTATGGCCCCGGCACGCACCGCGCCTACCACCGAGGCGTCTTCGAGCACGCTGGTGAGGGCGATTACCTCGGTGTCGGGCAGCGACTTGCGTATGGCCGCCGTGGCCTGGATGCCATCCATCCTGGGCATCAGGATGTCCATCAGCACCACGTCGGGTTTGAGCTGCTGGGCCATCTGCACGGCTTCTTCGCCGTTGGAGGCCTCCCCTACAAGCTCGAAATCGTCGTTCAGCTCGAGGAACCCGCGCAGACCACGGCGCACGACGCTGTGGTCGTCGGCCACGAGCACGCGTATAGGCATCGCCACAGCCTCCTTCTCAATACACCTTAAGATGTAGGTTGGGGGTAAGACTAAAGAAACCAAAAGTGCAACCCTTTTACAGACTTCGCCCCGCGCGGCCTGGGTTACACTCTAAATGACACAAACATGCACCACGGCTAATGTACCACACAACTCCTGCATGGCGCAATTGGCATAGACTACGCGACGACGAGGGAGACTGAGATATGGACGATGGCTGGCGGACGATGACGGTGGAATGCCCTGCTACCCGCGCCCTGCCATTGAGGCATGGTCATAAATCATTTTGCACGCGTGAAGTAACGGCAAATAGTGGTAAGGAGGGAGCCAAATGCCGTATTTTGGACTTGCTGAAGCTACACCTCACGCGTGGGATTGTGCCTCATTCTGATTTATGACCATGCCTCAATAAATTGGCGGGCTGAGAAGGAGCAAAGTCTCCTTCGGAGACT
>DASVQO010000196.1:0-3758 GCA_036389075.1 Chloroflexia bacterium
GCAGACGTACAGTGACGTGCCAGCCTCCACCAGTCCTTCCTCGTTCTACCCGTACATAGAGGAGCTATCCTCGATGGGAGTGATGGGAGGGTACCCGTGCGGGACGAGTGACCCGAGGAGCGGACCATGCGACGGTTCCAACCGGCCGTACTTCCGCCCCTCCAACAACGTGACCAGGGGTCAGGCAGCCAAGATCGTGGCTAACACGTTCTTCCCCAACTGCCAGACTCCCGCTAGACCCACTCAGTAGCTTGCTGGGACGACAAGTGAATAGTAAAGATAGGCAGCGGACCGGGTCCGCTGCCTATCTTTTTGCCTGCTATTCTTATGGAGAGGGCACGCCGTGAATCGTTAGGGTGTGAGTGTATTTTGTTCAGGATTTTTATATAAGATAGATGTACCCTATACTTGACAAGTTGTGCTATACTAAGCACGTTGTCTTGAGCAATGTAGGACCCTACACAGCCGGCGACCAACCCAAAGGGCGTGCGTGAAGTTAATACTGAGGAAAGGTGGTGGTGCATCTTTATATAATTTTGCGCACTTTTTGCATTTAAGTGAGGTTCTTCGCAAAGGAAAGGAGATAGGAAGCTATGTCAAACGGGAATAACAGGTTCCCGGTTCGGCGCGTACTGCTCGCGCTGGCACTGCTACTCGGCGTTATTACCACGGCCCTGGTGATTCGCATGCAAGAGTCGCAGAGCAAGAACGCCACAGGCACCGCAGCAGGCACCACAGCGGGCGCGGACCTGCGTGGAGTGGCCGTCCCGAACGGCGGGAGCAGCGAGGCCGAGAATCTCGCAAGACGAGAGGCCGCCGACTTCGTGAGATGGGGCAACCCCGGTCAAAAGCTCGACTCGAAGTGGCTGTTGGACGCAGAGGCGCAAGTCGCCAAGATGCCGACCGGCGTCCCCGCCGGCAAGGTAATTTACAACAGGTCCAAGAGCAAAGCGCCTTTCGCACTCGACCCCAACGCCATGATTAGCCTTGGGGCATCGCCCGCCCAGTCGGACGGGTGCTTCCTGTGCTTCAACTACGGCCTGGTCAGTGGCCGCATCAACTCTATCGCTATCGACCCCGTGGTAACCAGCACCGTTTATTTGGGCGTATCCAACGGTGGCGTCTGGAAGACCACCAACTGCTGCACCGAAGGTACAGTATGGGCCCCGGTTAGCGACAATGCGACGATCACCACGCAGACCATCGATGAAGTAACCATCGACCCGAACAACCACAACATCGTGTACGCCGCCACGGGCGACTTCCGCCCGTCGAGCGCCGCGCGTGGTTCGCAAGGTATCCTGCGAAGCACCGACGCGGGTGCAAGCTGGGTGGTGCTGGGCGCGAACATCTTCCCGCCCTTCCGCGCCAACGGCACACCTATCGGCGGTTCGAGCCAGTACCAGGCCGTAACGGCCGTCAAGGTGGACCCGAACAACAGTAACGCGCTGATCGCAGGCACCAAGAGCGAACTGTGGATGTCGTACGACATGGGCGACAACTGGGTCGGCCCCTGCTACACCAACCCGTACACCACCACACCCAACGACCAGCGCCAGGACAACACCGAGATTCTGCTCCGCGATGAAGGCACCAGCACCACTATCTACTATGCAATAGGCGCGCCCTTCAACAACGCGGCAGCGGGTGGCAACGGTGCCAACGGCATCTACACCGCGACTATGCCTACCAGCGGCTGCCCGACACCCTGGACGCGTATCACCAGGTCGGACAACGGCTGGGCGGGCATTACAAACGACGGCGTGCCCACCAATACCAAGGGCGGCCGTATTGACATGGCTATCGCCCCCAGCAACCCTAGCGTAATCTATGCGGCCCAGGGCACCAACCCCAGCGGCGGCATCATCGGCATCTATCGCACCAGCAACAGCGGCGTATCGTGGACGCTGGTAGCCACGCCCACCAAGTTCGTGGACTGCCAAGGCGGGGCGGGCATCGGCGGGCAGGCCTGGTACGACCAGTACCTGGAGGTCGATCCCACCAACCCCGACTACCTGTGGTATGGTGAGGTAGACGTGTTCAGGTCGTCTAATGGTGGCGCTAACTGGCGAGACATGTCTTGCGTGTACACGGGTGGCGACTACATCCACCCCGACCAGCACGACGCTCGTTACTTCCCCGGCCAGAACAACGAGCTGCTGTTCGCTAATGACGGTGGTATCTGGTATACCAACCGTGCCTACAGCGTGACCGCGTCTCTCCCCAGGCTGCCCATCCTCTCGCTGAACCAGACGATGAACACCCTGGAGTTCTACAACGGCAACATCACCGGCAACTTCGCGAATAGCTCGGAGCCCGGCGCCAACGGCGGTACTCAGGACAACGGTTCGTTCGTCAACATCTGGGAGGGAGGCCAGGAAAGCCTCGGCCCCGAACAGTGGGACCTACGCATCGGTGGTGACGGTTTCTTCGCCGCGATAGAGCCGGTGAACAACCAGATCTGGTACCAGGAGAACAACTCCAGCCAGATTTGGCGCTCGACCTCCGGCCCGTACGGTGTGTACCAGAACGTCTCCGGGTTCGCGACCAACAACCCGTGGGCGAACGACGGCCGCAACTTCTCGATGCCATTCGAGATCTACAAGAACGACTGCCCGCCTACCGGGTGTACTCACCTCATCGCGGGTACTTACCGCGTGTGGGAGAGCCAGAACGGCGCGCAGAGCAGCGCGAGCTGGTACATCAACAGCCCGCCGCTCACCAAGAGCGTGCCCCCAACCGGCTGGGGTGCCGCACCTAACATCACGCAGCTCAGCTACGCGGTGAGCATGTCCACCACGGCTATCGTCGGCACCACCGACGGCAACGTGCAGTATGGCTTCAACCTGGGAACGACGCCCGGCAGCGCGATATGGGTGAACGTGACTGGCGGCAACACTACGTTGCCTAACCGCCCCATCCTGGACGTGACTACCGACCCGCTCAACCCGCTCATGGGTTACGCTGCGGTCGGCGGCTTCACCGTAGCCACCCCGGCTACGCCCGGCCACCTCTTCCAGGTCACCTGCACGGCCAACTGCGCCAGCTTCACCTGGGCTGACAAGACGGGCAACCTGCCCGACCTGCCGGCGACGGCTGTCCTGGTGAATCCGAATTACCGCCAGCAGGTATTCGTCGGTAGCGACGCGGGCCTGTTCTTCACCAACGACATCGACGCGGCTACCCCCGTGTGGACCCGCTTCACCAACGGCATACCCAACGTCTGGATTTACGACCTGAACACCGACCGGGGCTTCACCACCCTGGCTGCGTGGACCCGCAACCGCGGCCTCTATGTCTGGCCTCTGCCTGCGGCACCGTTCGTCCAGCCCACTCCTACCAACACCCCCGTCATCACGGGCACTCCTCCTACCGCTACTCCTACCGAGACTGTTGAGCCTGTCGCTTGTAACACCACCGTCATGACCAGCACGGGTGCCTCGCTGCTACCAGCAACGGGTGATACCGGCGTGCACGCTGACGATGGCGTGGCTGTAGTCCAGTTGCCGTTCGCGGTACCTGTATTCGACCGCTACTTCACCCAGGCTTACGCCACGACCAACGGTCACCTGTTGTTCGGTGCGGCCAGCGTAGGTAGCTTCAGTTGCATACCCACCAGGGGAGAGACATACGCTATCCATGCTAATGCCGGTGACCTGTGCACCAACGACTGCTCTGGTCCTACCGACCCCTGCTTGAATTGCGGCATCTACACCGCTACCATCGGCACTGCTCCTAACCGCCAGTTCGTAGTACGC
>DASVQO010000197.1:0-3836 GCA_036389075.1 Chloroflexia bacterium
GCAGACGTACAGTGACGTGCCAGCCTCCACCAGTCCTTCCTCGTTCTACCCGTACATAGAGGAGCTATCCTCGATGGGAGTGATGGGAGGGTACCCGTGCGGGACGAGTGACCCGAGGAGCGGACCATGCGACGGTTCCAAACGGCCGTACTTCCGCCCTTACAACAACGTGACCAGGGGTCAGGCAGCCAAGATCGTGGCTAACACGTTCTTCCCCAACTGCCAGACCCCCAATAGACCCAGCCAGTAACTGGGATAACCACCGGCGAGTACCGGTAAGGTACGACGAGGGGAGAGTAGAGGAGGCATATGCCTCCTCTACTTTTTTGTGCCACTTGCTAACTGAGGCCGTTCTCATTTACAGTAATAGTCAGCCACATACCTAGTACCTGGCAGGGCGCGAGTGGGTAAAGCAGCATCATTTGGAGCCTGGGTTGGATTGCCTTACATGCAAATCGATATCAGGGGAGCGGCGCATCTCGCCAGGACCGACCATCTACGAGACGGCGCATTGGCTGGTGGAGCACGCTTACCCTTGCAGCATGAAGGGCTGGCTGGTGCTTGTGCTGAAGAGGCACGCCCAGGCGTTGCACGAGCTGACGGAACAGGAGTCCCGCGAGCTAGGAGAGTTGCAGGGCATGACTACGAGAGTGCTGTTCGATGTGCTGGACTGCGAGAAGGAGTACTCAATGTGCCTGGCCGAATCGGCCGGGTTCAACCACATACACGTGCACCTTGTAGCAAAGCCGCGCGATTTACCTGCTGAGTTGCGCGGGGTAAGCATATTCGCCTTGCTCAAGCCTGGAGAAAATACAGTCCCGCCGGGGGATATAGAGCGATTCTGTGAGGAGTTACAAGGGGAATTCGTAAAGATGGAAGGCGTACGATAGACGAGGCGCAGGCGGCAGCGCCCATCCTGGACCTTCGCAACAAGGGAGAGCATTAGCATGGCAGACAAAGTACGCTTACGTATCGCGCCGTCGCCCACGGGCGACCCGCACGTAGGCACGGCTTACATGGCCCTGTTCAACAAGGCGTTTGCGCACGGGCGGGGAGGCAAGTTCATCCTGCGCATCGAGGACACCGACCAGAGCCGCTACAACGAAGGCTCGGAGCGGGAGATAATCGAGAGCCTGCGCTGGCTCGACCTGCTGCCCGACGAGGGCCCGGGCATCGGGGGCGATTACGGCCCGTACGTGCAGACGCAACGCCGCGAGCTTTACACCAGGCACGCCAACGAGCTAATAGAGAAGGGCAAGGCATACAGGTGCTTCTGCACGCCGCAGCGGCTGGAGGAGATGCGGCGCGAGCAGGCCGCGCGCAAGGAGCCACCCGGCTACGACCGGCGGTGCTACCGCCTCTCCCCCCAGGAGATACAGGCCAACCTGGACGCCGGGCTGCCTTTTACAGTGCGGATGCTCGTGCCCGACGAAGGCTCCACTGCGTTCACCGATTTGATACGCGGCGAGATCAGCTTCGAGAACCGGGTGCTGGACGACCAGATTATCCTCAAGTCGGACGGGCTGCCCACCTACCACCTGGCGGTAGTGGTGGACGACCACTACATGGAGATCAGCCACATCGTGCGGGCCGAGGAATGGATAAGCAGCACCCCCAAACACATCCTGTTGTTCCAGGGGCTGGGGTGGGAGTTGCCCATGTTCGCCCATCTACCCTTGCTGCGTAATACCGACCGCACGAAGATCTCGAAGCGCAAGAACAACACGTCGATCAAGTGGTACAGGCAGCAGGGCTATTTGCCGGAGGCGATGGTCAACTTCCTGGCGCTGATGGGCTGGTCGATGCCCAACGGGGAGGAGACGTTCACATTCGAGGACGTGCAGCGGGAGTTCACGTTCGAGCGGGTGACCACCAGCGGCCCGGTGTTCGACCTGGTGAAGCTCACCGCGATAAACGGCAAGTACATACGCTTGCTGTCAGACGGCGAGCTATACGAGCGCCTGCTGCCGTACCTGCCGGAGGGGCTGGACGAAGCGCGCGTGCGCCAGGCGGTGCCCGTAATCAAGGACCGCCTGACGCGCCTGGGCGAGTTCGCGGAGCTTACGGTTTACCTATTCGGCCCACCGCCCGCCTACGATGCCGCTACATTGGTCCCGAAGAAAAGCACGCCGGAAGCCGCACGCGCCGCCCTAGAGAGGATAAGGCAGCTACTTGAGAGCATAGCGGAACCGTGGACGCACGAGGAGTGGGAGGGTGGCATGCGCGCGCTGGCGGCCGAGCTTGGGATGAAGGCGGGGGACGCTTTCATGGTGTTGCGGGTGGCCGTCACGGGCAGCCAGACCTCGCCGCCGCTGTTCGAGAGCATCGAAATCCTGGGCAAAGAGGAGACTTTGCGGAGGGTGGACGAGGCGCTGGCGAAGCTGGGCGGGACGAGTGATGAGGGCTGAGCCGAGCTAAATCAGCGCCTTGTTCTTGTAGGACTCCCACTCGTCGCCGTTGAGGCGAGCCACGTAGAAGATGTGCTCCAGGAAGCGGGAGTGAGCCACCAGCACCTCATCGCCTGCTTCCATGACGGCGTGGGAGGCCGCATCGACGCGGAAGATGCGCCGCGTGGTGGTCTCCGTGGCAGCGTCGGCTGAGATGCGGTCGGCGGAGAGGTAGCCGCTCGACTTGCGGGAGGCGTCTGCGTTGCGGCCCTGGGTTTCGCCGGAACGAGCGCCGTAGCCTGGGGAGCGCGGGGATTCAGCTTGCGAGGCAACGGCCAGGTCGGGGCCGGAGTAGCTGGGGAAGACGCCCAGCCAGGTACCGGCCCTGCGCCCGTCGATGACGCGCTTGTCGGCCACGACCCCACGGGTGTAGTGGAGCGGGGCGAGCAGGTCGCGTATCCCCTTGACGACGCTCCAGACGAAGAAAACGGTAGCCAGCAGGCAAAGCAGGCTCACCAGGCCGCACGCAAACATCATCAGCCCCGCCCCCGACGACCCATTATCGCCCAGCCTTCCAATCTGCGTAATCGCGGCCAGCCCCGTGATGAAGGTAAGCACCACCAGCACAGCCAGCAGGAAGACCGACGCCAGCAAGGTGACGATCAAGGGCGGGTAATAGCTGACCTGGGGCAATCCCCGCTGGGTACTATCCTCGATTTGCGGCTTTAGCGGGCGCACGCGCGTGCTCATAGGCTTGATTATAGCACAGGGGCTAGTGGTTAGTGGTTAGTGGTTAGTGGTTAGTGGTTAGTGGTTAGTCGGGACGTTGGTTGTTGAAGCGTTTGCGAAGGCTACTAGAGATACAGGGCTGAGAGGCGTAAGGTTCAAAGGTCCAGGAATTCCCGACCACTGGCACGACGGTTTTCGCCGGAGACGCCCTGCATGGACGCCCTGTGGCTGAAGCCACGGGCTGGGAAGTAGCGAAGTCTCCTTCGGAGACTGCTTGATAACGGGGTAGGCAGTATCCGCAAAGTGCCGCCCGTGCGGTACCAAGCCTCCCCTTGTCATTCTGAGCGTAGCGAAGAATCTCGTCCTTCAGCACCCAAGTACCACCTTTCTTCACGTCTACATAATGCCATGTGCTGCTATGTGCTAAAGAAAAAGGGGACAACTGGGTGAGGACGAGATTCTTCGCTGCGCTCAGAATGACAAGGGCCACCTTTGTTCGCTTACTTCCTACTAAGTGCCGATAGGACCCAGGAGACTATTACATGTTCTTCAGTCCCCTACGGGGACTTTGCCTCTTCTCAGCCCGTGGCTTATGAATATTAACAACTGAATAAGGTAATAAACAGGCGTGAGAAGCGCCAGTAGGGGGAGGCCCCGGTGAGTGCCCACGCCCGCACGCGTATCCTGCCGCTAATCTCCACCAGGGCAGGCACGGGAACC
>DASVQO010000198.1:0-14195 GCA_036389075.1 Chloroflexia bacterium
CCTCGCTTGAGAGCGCCCCAGGCGCAATAGAGATCAGCCTCAGCGAAGCCGTTTCGCTCGATTTCAGCTCCGTGCTCCTGCTAGATCGCGAGCGGCATGAGTTGCCGGTCGGGAAGATCGGGCACGGAGCACAAGGCGAGAGCAGCGTTCGGGTGCCAATAGATAGCGAGTTGCCGCCGGGGACGTACGGGGTAGTGTGGCAGGTCGTGTCGGCGGTCGACGGGCATCTTACCACAGGCAGCTTTGTGTTCCGCGTACTGGAGAAGGGCGAGAACCCCGGGTCGGCTCCCGATCCCGTCCTGCTCGACCCTGGGGCGCCAGGCGCTGCCTTAGAAGCGGTGGGGGAGCGGCCCGACGCTTTGCACTGGCTGGTACGTGCCCTCGTGCTCGTGTGCATCACCTTCTGCCTGGGTGGGGCGATCTTCCTGGTGCTGGTAATCGAGCCTGTGGTGACGCAACGGGGCCGGACCGGCGAGCAGTTGTGGCCGGTACTGACGGCGCGGTTCGCCGAGGTCGGGAGCGTCGCCGCTGCCGCCCTGCTGCCCCTACTGGTGTTGGACCTGCTCTCGCAAGTAGCAGCCATCGGGCAAACCAACCTGGAGGGAGCGCTACGCAGGGCGGACCTCGGGGGCCTGCTGCTAGCCACCACACGCTATGGCTTCGCCTGGACGATGAAGGTACTCGCGGCGCTGGCGCTGACGGGCCTGTTTCTGTTCGTTCGCACGAGGCGCAAAGGTGGCTCGGGGCTGTGGGAGACGGGCATAGCGGCGGGGTCGCTATTCCTGCTGTCCGAGTCGCTGAGTAGCCATGCGGCGGCCGTGCAGGGTGAGAGCGTGGCGGGACTGCCCCTACCGGTGATAAGCGACTGGGTACACCTGGTGACCGCCTCAACCTGGATAGGGGGTCTGCTGTTCTTGATTGTGGTGCTGTTCCCCGGCTACCGCCGCGCAGGCATAGTACGAGAGGAGAGGGCAGCGTTCCTGGCGGCGGCCGTCCCTCGCTTCTCCAAGCTGGCCCTTGCGAGCGTACTGGCACTCGGCGTATCAGGCACCTACAACCTGGCTATACAGACGACTGACCTGGCGGCGATAGGCAACAGCCTCTACGGGCAGGTAGTGGCCCTCAAGGTGGTCCTGTTCCTGGTGCTCATCGCAATAGGGGCCATCAACCTCGCTTATCTAAGTCCGAGGCTGGGGATAGCCTCCGCTCCCGGTGGAGAGGGCACGGTCTCCCGATTCCGCCGCAACGTGCGCCTGGAGGTGGGGTTGGTCATGCTCGTCCTCCTCTGCGCCGGGGGTCTGACCCTCCTACCACCCCCGAGCGACGCCAGCCCCTCGGCAGTCGCCTCGACTGGGGGACTTTCGCTTCCGACACCCACCTCACCCGCCGCCACGCCCACCAATGTCGCTCTACGAGGCCCGGCAGTGGCTTCGACGGCAGTGGCCGGCACGCCGGTGTTGCTACAGGTAGAGCAGGTCGAGGCTGGAGAAGTGTTTAGTATGACGCTGGGGGCGGATGGGGCCAGCGCGGAGCCGCTTACAGACGTTACGCGACTGGTCCTCATGGTTAGCCCTCAAGGGCTGGACGTGGGCAGCACGGTTTTGGCCGCGGAGTTGCGGGGAGAGACGGCGGGGGGTGCGCAACTGTGGGTCGCGCGGGGTGCGGTCCTGGCTTTTGCCGGTAGGTACATGGTAACGGCGGTTGCGCAACGCAACGCCAACGCCGACTTGAAAGCAGCATTCTTGATGACACTTAGCGAGAGCGGCGACCTGTCCCTGGAGGCTACAGGCTACGTTGAGGCGCGCGTCAGGACAGAGCTCGAGCCGCCGGTGGTAGGGAGCAATAGCGTAATTGTGGCGTTGCGTGGGGCGGAGGGCGAGCCTGTCGTCGGCGCGGAGTTGCATCTTGGGGCGAGCGGGCCTCAAGGCCGCCTGCTAGAGCCTCAGGTGCTACTTGAACCGGTACCTAGCGCGCCGGGCGACTACGCTGTGAGGCTTGACTTCCCGGTACCTGGCGCATGGGTCCTTCAGGTGAGTGTCTCACGTGAGGGCCAACCAGATCTGAGGCTTACGGCCAGTTTGGATGTGATAGAAGCGTCGGTACCCGAACCTGCGCCGTAGCGGATAATAGGAGGGTACGAGCTGCACACGCTGAGGTTGTGGTTAACATATCCCTAAAAGCTTAAAACAGGACACATAGATCGACAAACAATTATGGTATAGCCCTTGCTATCGTGAAAGCGGTCAACGGAAATGGAAGATTGAGTAGACCCAACCGGGTCTGACCGGGAGGCGTGCATCATGACCGAGAATAATGAGGGCGACAGTCGAAGGCAGGAGGAAGACAATTCCAGCACCATACCCCAACCCGAGGGCAAGGACCCTGTGGGTGCTGAAAGGCCCAGCCAGGCCGAGGGGGACCGCGACACAGTAGAAGCGGACCTGCGTGACAGCGAAAGCGAGGGCCAATCTTAGGCAGCCGTCGGTATTTCTCAGGTGCGGGTGTACTCGCCCGGTGTGAGTGTAAGGGTCGGTGGTGGAAGGCAGGCTGCCTTGGGGTGTTGTAGACTGAACAACGCCACGTCTGCTTGCACAACTAGATTGCATGAGGTTAGCACTCAGACAAGATGCCGGCTCGTTATGACACTGGGTGCACACCGAACTAGATGTGCCTGTGGGCGGGCGCGGTGAAGGAAGGGTTTGAGGAGGAAAGACTACGGGTTTAAGGCGTGGGAGATAAGTAACGAGAATGACCCTTCTCGGAACTTATGCTGTTTGATCCTCCCAGAAGTTTACGTTGTAGCCATAGGATTCGCGGTACGGTAATGCAGGTAATTCATTCATTCTTCCTAGTTCGCGTGGGTTGCGTTGTTATGGAGATACATTATGACTTTTGATCTGGACGCTTTGCTAGACAACTTTAGTAGTGAATCTGAACAAGGTAGTTTAGTGATAGAAGTCGATGATTTTCATTTGGGCGATATTGCACATATCTGGCGGGTTTCGGCAAGCGGTGAGTACTCTGAAGACTATAAGGCGATTGTTGGGGTTGCACAGTACCGAGGGGGGGAATTCTGTGCTGCCGTATTTCCACACCTTCCCGCGGGCCTATATAGGATAGGAAATATAGGATACTTTAACTACAGGCAGTCAGCCAGAGTTGTGCCAGGCGAAGTTCGGTTTAGTGACGTTGTCGGGGGTGGTGCACGTATGCCTCTGAAGGTACCTTCCAAGGAAGAGGCTATTACACTGAGCAAGCGACAACGGGAGATACTTGCACTTATTTCCACAGGTATAACGCCTCAGGAGGTGGCCCAAAGTCTCTCTATCAGTTTAATTACGGTACAAAATCATCTACATCACATCAGGCAGAAGCTAGGTGTCAAGAACCTGATTTCGTCAGGAGCACGTACTCCGACTAGCGCAAGATTCATAGAGAAGGTAAGACAGCAGCGTTTCAAATCTTGTTTTGTAGCAGCGCCTTCTGGCACAAATCTAAGTACGATCATTTCAATACTTGAAGAACTGGAGATTGAACCGGTAATTCCGTCAGTCCTGTCTGTGCCGGGGGAAACTTTGCTTGAGTATGTAGCCGCTGCTATAGCAGCGGCTGATCTGATGGTGGCAATAATTGGCACGGAGGATGAGGATACAGAGTCTGATGTGCTCTTCGAACTGGGCCAGGCTCATGCGTTGAAAAAACAGATTCTGGTTGTTGTGCAACCTGAGGCAAAGAAACTGCCTGCGTTGGTTCGTGAATTACTCTATCTTCGTACTGGGCTGGAAAACCGAGATGCTATAAGATTCGCACTCGAGCAGCTTATGAGGAGGCCAAGAGGATGGGAGCGTAGCCAAAATAGGCCCCTGATGGTCAGAAGCGTTCCCATTGGTCCTTTGGCGGATGTTTTGTTGGATAGATTAAACGAGTTTCCCAATGGGGGCACAGAGCACCAACTTATTGAGATCCTTGAGGAAGCATTTAGAGCAGGTGGCATTTCGATAATTGAACAGCGTAGCACGCCTGAGCCTATGCGTAATGATCTTGCAGTTTGGTCGGATGATATTGCGTTGTCGCTGGGCGGTCCTCTGCTTATTGAAGTGAGGAAGTCGCTCGATAGCGACGATCAAGTAGATGGAGTTCGTAATCAGGTTTTGTCTTATGTTGATGCGAGTGATGTTGCGTGGGCGTTGGTTGTCTTTGAAGAGGCATGGACAGACACTTTTGACCCACTAGCGGCATCCCTCCCAATGGTACTTTTCTTTCGATTGAGCTCCCTCATTGACAGTCTCAGAACACAGAATTTCACTGAGATCCTTCTCGATTGGCGAAACCGTGTTGCTCATGTCGAGGTGGCCCATGGTGTCAATATCGAGAGCTAAAATTAAGGAATATTTAGGGCGTGCTGATTATGCAAGAACACATGCGGAGAAAGGCAAGGCCCTTGAAGATCTTGTTGCTTATCTGTTCTCCACTCTACCTGGTATAGAGGTAGCTGAACGTAACGAATTCAATAGTTTTGATACTGAAGAGATTGATATCGCCTTCTGGAATGACAAACATGTTGACGGTCTCCCCTTTCTGGATCATATTTTCTTGGTTGAATGCAAGAACTGGTCGACACCCGTCGGAAGTATGGAAGTATCGTGGTTCGTTACAAAGCTACATAATAGCGGGCTTTCGTTCGGTATATTGATCGCCGCCAATGGTATTACAGGAGACGCAAGGAATAGGACCGACGCGCATAGTGTGATTTTCTCTGCACGTAGCGAACAAAGGAGAGTCATAATCATTACCCGCCAGGAACTCGAAGCTGTTGATGATTCTGAGAATTTGGTGAGACTGATTAAGGTAAAGCTCACGCGTTTGGCCGTTTCAGGAAAGTTGTTTGATTGATTCGAGAGTGTTATGAACAGAGGTTGCGAAGACGTAATTGTAGTTAAGCTAAAACCGCAACCCCCTCCACAATAACCACCGGGTGCGTCTTGAGCACCGTCGCGTCAGACGGCCGCACCCCCACCGGAAGCTGCACACCCACCCCCCTGCCCGTCCCCGCCACCTGCACCGTGCCTGTGACCGAATACGGGCCGCAGCCGTTGTTGGCGATGAGCGTCGCGTGCTCCTTGTAGACCTCCGGGAAGAGCACCACCTCCATCAGTCCGCCGGAGTCTTGCAGCGATACGAACAGCATCCACTCCCCGCCCTTCGCCAGGTGCCTCCGGCCCGCCGCTATCACCCCCGCCACCGTCACCTTGTGCCCCGCGTACTCGCCCAGGGCGTGGCTCGGCACGATCCCTCTCGCGGCCACCATATCGCCGTATAGCTCCATCTCGTTGCGCGTCAGCGTGAAGCCCAGCACTTCACGCTCCAGGCGCAGCTTCTCGGCCTGGCTGAAATCGGGCATGTCGGGCACGTCTATCCTCAGGGTGGTGCCCCCGAGTATGCGGGGAGCGCCCACGTCGTGCATGAGGTCGCCCAGGGCCAGTTGTATGGGGGCGAGCGACTTTGGAGAGTGTTGAGTGTTGAGTGTTGAGTGTTGAGTTGAGGGGCGTTTGGGTTTGTTGTAGGAGATGATGGTGGGGAGGAGCCATAGCATCTGCCTGCGGTTGAGGGGTGGCAACTCGGATAGCGGCTCTAGCTCCCCTGTGTCGCTGTTTGCAGTGCCCTGTCCCTCGGCATAGGCGCCCAGGTCGTCGCACGCTCCTACCTTCACCAGGGAAGCGGCCTCCGAAGGCGACATCTCGACGCGGGAGAGCAGGTCGAGCAGGTGCCGGAATGGGCCGCGGGCGCGGCGCTCCGACTGTACCAGGGCAATCGTCTTTTCGGAGAGGCCCTTGACGAACTGCAAGCCGAACCTGATCTGCCGTGTGTCGGGAGGCCGGCCCGCCTCGCAGAACGCCCCGCTCAGGTTGGCGTGCGGCGGCAGCAGCTCCAGCCCGAGGCGTCGGGCGTCCTCCACGTACACGCCGGTGCCGTAGTAGCCCCCCAGGTTGTTGATCTGCGCGGCCAGGTACTGCGCCGGGTGGTGCGCCTTCATATAGGCCGAGCGGTAGGCGGTGAGGGCGTACGAGAAGGCGTGGGCCTGGCAGAAGCCGAAGCCGGTGTAGCCCGATATGATCTCCCACACGCGCTCTGCCTGCATCTGGTCTATGCCCCGCTCGATGCACCCCGCCACGAAGTTGGCCCCCAACCGCGCCCGCTCCTCCATAGAGCGGCTCTTGCCTATCTCCTTGCGCAGCTTCTCGGCGTCCCCAAGCGACAACCCGCCCAGGGTATGCGCCAGCCGCAGGAATTGCTCCTGGTAGAGGATAATGCCGTATGTGCTCTTGAGGATGGGCTCCATCGCGGGGTGCGGGTAGGATACCGGCTCCTGGCCCAGGTGACGGCGCATGAATATCTCCAGGAAGCCCCCCTCCATGGGACCGGGGCGGAACAGCGAGATAGCGGCGGCCATGTCGTTCATGCTCCGGGGGCGCAGCCACTTGAGCAGGCCCCGCATGCCCGGGCTCTCCAACTGGAAGCAGCCCAGCGTGTCGCCCTGCGCCAGCATGCGGTAGGTGGCCGCGTCGTCAAACGGGATGGCGGCGAGGCTGTCGTGCACGTCGCGGGCGTCCTTCGCCAGCCCCGCCGCCTGCACCGCATCGACCAGCGTGGTGAGCGCCCGCGATCCCAGCAGGTCCATCTTCACCAACCCCATCGCCTCTATCGCGTCCTTCTCATACTGGGTGATCGACATGCTAGCATCGCGGGCCGCCCGTTGCAGAGGCACCAGGTCGGTGATAGGCCCTGGCGTAATCACCACCCCAGCGCAGTGCATACCGGCATGGCGTGGCAAGCCCTCTATAGCCTTGCACAACTCGAAGGCTTGCCGTTCTAACGAATCCCTGAACTTCTGGTCCTCGCTAAGCAAGCCGGGCAGCAAGGTCTCCTCTACGCCATATACCCTGACCTCCCGGCCTTCGCTGAGGGCTTCCAGTTCGGGCACGCTCTCTTCCAGTATCTCCTCTGCCGTGAAGAGGTGCGGGAGGCGCGAGGCTACGCGGCTGATGCGGTCGGGGTGGATGCCCAGGGCCTTTGCCATCTCGCGCCAGGCCGAACGCAGGCGGAAAGTGATGTGGGTGCCCACTATGGCTACGTGGTCGCGGCCGTAACGCTCGTAGACGTAGTGCAACACCTCGTCCCGCCGCCGCCAGCACAGGTCTATGTCTATATCGGGTAGTTCGAACTCGGCGCGTGAGGGGTTGAGGAACCGCTCGAACAAGAGGTCGTGGGCGAGTGGGTCCACCTGGGTGATGCCGAGCACGTAGGCCACCAGGCTGTTGGCGGCGGAACCTCTCGCCATAGTGGGTATGCCCTTACGCCGGGCGAAAAGGGCGATATCGTACACCACCAGGAAGTAGGGCGAGAACCCCAGCTTCTCTATTATTTCAAGCTCATGTTTCAGCCGGGATATAACTCCCGTATGGAGCGGCTTGTAAAGGCGGGTAGCCCCCGCGAAGCAGAGCTTCCACAGCCGCGAGAAGGGCGTTTCGTTGCCTCGCCGCCCCAGGTCCACGGCCGGGAAGAGCGGCTTGTGCAGCGGCAACTCCACGTCGCACTGGTCCGCGATGAAGCGGGCGTTAGCCAGAGCCTGAGGGTACTCCTCGAACAGCGCCGCCATCTCCTCCGTGGAAGCGAAGTGGCGGCCCGTAGGCGGGGCTGTGAGACGTTGGGCGTGCGGGTCGTGGTGGATGCCCTCGTCCTCTATCAACCTGCCGCTAGTAGACGCCCTGACCCTGGCACCGGGCCGAGCGGAGGCCAGCGCCGCCGCAACCGTGGCATCGCCCGACTCGATGTAGAGCACGTCGTTGGTGGCGACCAAGGGGATACCCAGGTCGGAGGCGAGCGCAGCCAGGGTGGGCATGAGACGGCGTTCCTCCCCGGTGCAGGCGGTCAGCTCCACGAAGAAATTGCCCTCTCCGAAGGCCGACAGCAGCATGCCCGCCACTTTGGCCGCCCTGCGCGTCCTGCCCTGCGACGATGCCAGCAGCCGGTTGAGCAGCCCCCTGGAGCCGCCCGAGAGGGCTATCAGGCCGCGTGTGTGCCTGCCGGAGAACACTACCTCCAGCGGGAGCCTTGAGTGTTGAATTTTGAGTTTTGAGTTAGCGTTGGTGGTGAGAGCTAGCCGCGTGCCATTCGAGCGGGGCGATTTGGGAGGTTTGGCGGTGAACCCGAACAAGGGCACTCCCCACACGCCTGGGTCCCAGGGCGTGATTTCTTCGTCCTCCTCACCGAAGCCCGCGGGTGGGAACTCTTCCGGGTCGGCGTTGAGGCGAAGGGCCGACGACAGGTGGCACAGGTTGCGGTAGCCGTCCATGTTGCGGGCCAGCAGCACCAGGCTGGAGCCATCTTCCAGGTCCACCTCCATGCCGAGCACGGGCTTTATACCCGCCTTCTGCGCCTGCATATAGAAATGGACCGCCCCGTACAGGTTGTTGCGGTCGGTGATAGCCAGCGCGGGCATCTTGAGGCGGTGGGCGGCAGCAACCAGGTCTTTTGGCATGGCCGTGCCTTCCAGGAGCGAGTATGCGGAATGGCAGTGAAGATGTACCTGGCCCATGTGACCTCTGTCGAGTGTCTCGTGCGGGTGCCCCTGCCCTGCTCGCGCAGTGCGTAAGATATACATACCATAGAACATATGTTCTAGTCAATGACTAATATTTTGCACCGGTTTCTCGAATCAACGAGCCTGGGCCACTCTTCTTCAAGCGGTGAACAACGGCGCAGGTATCGAGCGTTTGTGCTAACCTACATGCTGACGTTTAACCGGGACTATTCGAGAGCACAACCGCGGGTTGATCGTGTCACGAGGGCAGAAGGAAGCACACTACATGCGCGAAGACTATCAGGAAGAAGACGGCCTGGTAATAAACAGCGTGGCGGGGTACGAAGTATCAATAGTGCCACCTCGACGTGCGGAGGCCCACGCCACAAGCCTCGCCCTACGACACCAACCCGGCGCCGACCAGCACCCCGCGGCCGTCTACCTGGCGAGGCTCGCCCCCGGCTCGCGGCGCACCATGTCCGAAGCGCTGAACACGGTGGCCGGTATCCTCACCTCGGAGCGTTGCGACATGCGAAGCCTCAACTGGGGCGGCCTGCGCTACCAGCATACGGCAGCGGTGCGCTCGGCCCTGGCCGACCTGTACGCGCCCGCCACCGCGAACAAGATGCTGGCCGCCCTGCGCGGGGTGTTGCGCGAGGCGTGGCGGCTGGGGCAGATGAGCGCCGAGGACTATCACCGCGCTGCCGACCTGCCCTCCGTGCGGGGCACCACTCCCCCCAGGGGCCGCGCGCTCGACGAGGGCGAACTGGGGCAGCTATTTGCCCGCTGTGCCCTCGACAAGACACCTGCGGGCCTGAGAGACGCCGCAATGCTGGGAGTGCTGTACGGCTGCGGTCTGCGTCGTAGCGAGCTTGTGGGGCTTGATGTGGCCGACTACGTGCCCAAGGACGGGGCGCTGCACGTCAGGTCGGGCAAGGGCAACAAGGCGCGCACTAACTACGCTACCGGGGGCGCGCGCATGGCACTGGAAGCCTGGCTCAAGGCGCGCGGCAAGCAGGCCGGGCCGCTCTTCTGCCCCATAAACAAAGCCGGGAAGATAGCCACCCGCAGGCTTACCGACCAGGCGGTGCGTAAGATCCTGCTCAAGCGCGCCACGGAGGCCGGGGTGGAGCGCTTTTCGCCCCACGATCTCCGCCGCACCATGATTGGTGATCTGCTGGACGCGGGCGCGGACATCTCCACCGTGCAACGGCTGGCGGGCCACGCCAACGTCACCACCACGGCCCGCTACGACAGGCGAGGCGAGGCGGCCAAGCGCAAAGCCGCCGGGCTGCTCCACGTGCCCATCGCGCCCCCTCCAGACAAGACGGACGCGGAATAAGGCCCTCTTCATAGGGGCCTTATTCCGCTGATTTGCACGATTTGCTAGCTTCTAGTCGTCGGCTTCGCCTGTGCGTTCCGGGTTGCGCACGCCGATGAGCCGGTTCCATAGCTGGTAGTCTACCTCGGTCTTGGGCACGTACCAGTTTTCGGGACCCGCTTCCATGTCGCCCCTGGCGGTAAACTCTTCGCGGTCGTGCGTGCGCAGGTCGATGTAGGTAGCGTTCTGCTCCAGCCTGCTGCCCGCCGGCAAGACCGTAATCTGCTTGAGCTCGTCGTCCTCGAAGCCTTCGAGCCGGTTGTGCAGGTCCTTGATGTCGTAGGCGGTCCTCACGCCATCGGCCTTCTCCGGGTGACGGCCCTGTGTGCCCTCGTTCTGCCCGGCGTTGTCGTCGGGGCGCAGGTCCTGGTCCCAGAGCCTATCCTCTTCGCTGAAGCGTGCCGAACCTCCACCCCCACCACCAGTCGATCCCATATTAGCCTCCTTGCGTGCTGGGGCTAGCGTTAGAGTCGCTGCCACTGCGCCCGCTGCCTATGTCCGAATCGCGGGCGCGGGGGCTGTCCTCGATTGTCGGCTTGTCGCGGGTGTCTTCGTTCCAGTCGTTGCGCTGGGGTTGCGGCTGCCTATCCGTGGCCTTGCCCTCGGCGGCCTGCTGGGCGTAAGTCTGCTTCTTCTTGGGCGTGCCGGTATCGATGGCTACGCTCTTGGAGGGATTGTTTGGGCCCTTCGATTGGTCGTTGTCGTTTGAATCGCTGTTGTGCTGTCCCTGCTTTGCCATGTGTTGAAGTACCTCCGGTAATTACTGCGGACGCTAGCTCTCCTGGCCCCTAGCCCTTGGAGCTACCTTCGCTGGGCGGGCTTGCGCGGCGCTGGCTCTCCGAGCCACCCTTGTGCTTGATCTTGCCTTCCTTCGGGTCGCGGTCTTCGCCCTGGCGCGGCGAATCCATGCGGCTCACCTGTTCCTGTCCCTTCTTTACCATCGTGTCGCTCCTTTCGCTGCATGCGGCGCTGTAGTTTACGCTCCAAAAAGTGCAAGCAAGGGGTGTGCCATTCAAGGCAACGCCAATATTACCCGTTCAGGTGCGCAACGGGACGCCGCAGTGTAAAATTAGGGGCCGGGGGACTCCCACCCTCGGATACTCGAAAGGCCATACAGATGCTTAAAGTTGATGTGAACGCCTGCCCACAGTTCGTGGCGGGCGATGCAACATTGCTCCGTGAGGTGCTGCACCCGAGCCATCACCCGGCCCCGGTCCCATACAGCCTGGCCCATGCCGTACTCCCTTCCGGTAAGCGGTCCCTCCCGCACCGGCTGCGAGGCTCGGAGGTATACTATTTCCTGCAAGGGCATGGAGTGATGCACATAGATGGTCAGCGCGAGGCGGTGCGCGCCGGCCATGTAGTGTACGTGCCGCCGGGGGCGACCCAGTACGTTGACAACACCGGCGACGAGGAATTGGCTTTCCTCTGTATCGTGCACCCGGCCTGGCGTGCGGACGACGAAGAAGTAGAGGGCGCGGGCGATATGCCCCAACACGAGGAGGGACTATCGTGAGCGAGGTACGCGTGACCAAGTGGCAGGAAGGCCAGCCCCCGACCGAAGCCTCGCTACACCGCCTACTGCGACAGGAAGGGCTTTCGGCCTACTCATGGCAAAATGGGCCGCATGATGCCTATTCCACACATAGCCATTCTTATGATAAAGTAATATACGTGGTACGCGGTTCGATTACCTTCGGGCTGCCCGACCTGGGCGACAGCGCTTCCCTGGCCGACGGCGATCGGCTGGACCTGCCGAGAGGGGTTAGGCACAACGCGCAGGTCGGCCCGGACGGCGTCACCTGCCTGGAAGCGCACCGCCAGTAGATATTTCAGGGCTGCACGGGTTAGAAAAATAGGGGTGGCGTCAACAAGTCTAGATAGCACGCCTGGTCTTTATGGACCGGGGGTGTTTCTGCATACTCAGGCAGCCCGGGCCTTGATGCCTTCATATGCGGCATTACAGTATCTTCATATGCGGCATTACAGTAACGGAAGTCGGCTGGTGCGGCACACACGATGGGCACAAAGTGGCTAACAATTGGGATTGAAAATGGGCAGCCATCGAAGGTAGAGTGAACAGCAGCAATCCTTGACAGGGAGGTTCTTGATGCACGCGGTTCTGACCAGGCTAAAGGCGCTACCCGGTGAGCTGGACCATGTGAAGGCCCTGGCCGCTGACCTTATCATGCCCGCCTATGTGGAGCACGCAGCCCGCGGGGCCTTTATCCTCGCCGGCTGCCACTGCGACGAGGTGCTTGTGCTCGTGCTCTACGCCACACAGGCGGAAGCGGAGACGATCGAGTGCGGGGAAGCCATGCACTCGATCCGTGACAACTGGCAGCTAGTGCTGGCCGCGCCGCCCACATCCGAGGCATTCGAGGTGCTGGCAGGCATGGCGGGCAGCGCGCCCGGCCCGCCTCTGAGCGGCGATATCCTCGCCTTCCTATCGGACCTCACGCGCTCTCTATAAAGCGGTCGAAGTCGCCCAGGAGCGATACAAGCTCGCTCGCCTCGTGTATGCCGTCGAACTCGCGCACCGCCTGTGCCCCAACCTGGCTGCTCGCCGGAAAAGTGCCGTTGTTGTCGATTATCGCGCGGACGCGCGGTATAAAGATGAATTGCAGCCAGTGGACAAACGGCATGGTGTCCATCGCGAAGGCGGCTTTGAAGTCATAAGCCTCCGGCGGTAGCGGCTCAGTGCGCCACATGCCCTGCCTCTTCATCTCGGCCTCTATGGCATCGATCTTCAGCCGCGCGGTTTCGTAATCAGGCAACCCTGCTCTCCTATCTGGTAGCAGGCGCGGCCCTCGAAGCGAGCCAGCGCCGGTACCACTTCGCGCTATCCTTCCAGATACGGTCCTGAGTCTTGTAATCCACGTAGATGAGGCCGAAGCGGCGCGAGTACCCGTACGCCCACTCGAAGTTGTCCAGCAGCGACCAGGCGAAATAGCCCTTCATCGGCACGCCCGCGCTAATAGCCCGGGCAACCGCCTCGAAGTGGCTCTCAAGGTAGGCCTGCCGCCGTGCATCATGGACCGTGCCCTCAGCCGACACTGTGTCCTGGAACGCCGCGCCGTTCTCCGTGACGTAATAGGCAGGCAGCGGATAGTCGCGGTGTACGCGCTCCAGTAGCTCGCGCAAACCATCCGGGTAGACCTCCCAGCCCATCTCGGTGTACTCTCGGCCGTCAGGTTTGATGGTCTCGAACGGCAGCTTGCCGTCTTTGAACCACTGGCTGCTGTCCCGGTGCCTTACCACGCTACGGGTGTAATAGTTGACGCCGAGGAAGTCGAGGGGTTGCCGGGCTGTAGCCATGTCCCCCTCTTGTATCTGTGGGCCAAAGTCACCCAGGAGCTGTGATATGTCGTCCGGGTAGCGCCCGTGGAAGACGGGGTCCAGGAACCAGCGATTGTGGAAGCTATCGGCAAGCTGCGCCGCCTCCTGGTCCTCGGTGGTGTCGGCGGCGGGGTGGACCGGGTGTAGATTGAGGGTTATACCTACGTTCGCGCCGGGAGCGGCCGCCCTGAGCGCCTGCACGGCCATACCGTGCGCCCTGTGGGTATTGTGGGCCGCGGCGAACGCCAGCCGCAGAGAGCGCATGCCGGGCGCGTGCTCACCCCACAGGTGCCCGGTGAAGGCCACCACGGCCGGCTCGTTGAGGGTGATCCAGTGCTTTACGCGGTCGCCAAGCCTCTCGCCCACGGCGGTGGCGTACGCGGCGAAGTAAGGTGCCACGTCCCGGTCGGTCCAGCCTCCCCGGTCCTGGAGGCCCTGAGGCAAGTCCCAGTGGTACAGGGTGACAAACGGCACGATCCCCGCCTCTAGGAGCGCGTCGGTGAGCCGGTCGTAAAAGTCCAGCCCGGCTCCGTTCAGTTTGCCCCTGCCCTCCGGCAGTACTCGCGGCCAGGAGATGGAGAAGCGGTAAGCGTCCAGCCCCAGCTCTTTCATGAGCGCCACGTCCTCGCGCCAGAGCCGGTAGTGGTCGCACGCCACGTCGCCCGTGTCCCCGTTTGCGATGACTCCCGGTATGCGGCAGAAGCGGTCCCAGCTGCTCTCTCCCTTGCCATCGGCGGTAGCGCTGCCTTCTATCTGGTACGCGGCAGTGGCCGCTCCCCACAGGAAGTCTCGGGGGAAAGTAGCGTCATGAGTCTGGTTCGGGTCCAAAAAAGTACCTCCGCTGGAAATATAGCCGCAGCCTGTGCGGCTTGAAGAACGCGACCTCCGGCAATA
>DASVQO010000199.1:0-3854 GCA_036389075.1 Chloroflexia bacterium
CCCTGTGAGGGTGCCCTGCCAATAAAGTGGCGGGCTGACAAGGGGCAAAGTCTCCTTCGGAGACTGAGGAAGGGAAGGGTAGTCTCCGAAGGAGACTTCGCCCCTTGTCAGCCCGTGGCTTTAGCCACAGGGAAAAGGCCACAGGGCACCCACCCGCCGCTTATCCTCCCGACCTCTAAGCCGTCCCCATAATCTCCTCTGCGCACTGGTCGCAGTAGGGGGTAGTCTCGTTCGCCACGCGCTGGCCGCAGTACTGGCATAGGCGGAAGCCCTCCGACTGGCAGTTGGCGCACAACGCCGGCCCGGGGCCGGCCGTCCAGCTATCGCAGCGCACGCAGTTGGTCACCGGACCCTTACCCGCTACTGGGGTAGAATTCGTATCGCTCATGATGTTCCCCTTTCTCGCTCTTATTCCAGCTAGTCGTACATGTTCAAGCGCGGCACGGGCCACCTACCACTCGACCAATATCACCAGCGCCGAGGTGTCGTCCACGTGCGCACGGTAGTTGTATGGCGCGGACAGGTCGTTGGGGTCGGGGAGGGTGCGCTCGCCGGAGCGGGCGTCCGCCTTGTCCACCAGCGCGGCGGCAGGGTCTAGCGCCGTCATGCCGTCCCGTATCTCGGTAGCGGTGAGGTTGGCATACACACCGTCGCTGCACAACAGCAGCATATCGCCCGGCCGCAGTTGTATGGTAGAGAAGACGGGCGCCGGGGGCTCCGCCGAGTCTCCGATCTGGCCGAACGCGGCGTAACGCCTCACGAAATAGTACCGCGCCTTCTCGTCCAGCTTGCCGATGTCGTGGCCGTCGAAGGCGTCCATCGCCTCCTGTATTGCTTGCGCGTCGTCCTCGTTTAGCTTGCCATCCATCACGTCCAGCGTCACGGCGTCCTGGTCAACGGTCAGCAGCAGCAACTCGCCGCCCGAAAAGAGGTAGCCGCGCGTATCCCCGTTCTGGCCGAACACCGCCCTGCGCCCACCGTCGCAAAACACCAGGCCCGTCATCACGGCGGCGGCCATCGCCTCCTGCGCCGTCTTCCCCGCGGGCACCTCCGAAGCGGGTATGCGCCCCGAAGCGTTCACCTCGTTGTAGACCTTCGGCCCCGCCTCCGATACGGCCACCGCCAGCAATTCACGAGCGGCCGTCACCGAGAGGTTGTCCGGCAGGTCCTGCAACCGGGCTTCCAGCACCTCCGCGATCTTCGCCGCCGCGTGCTCCCCACCTACCGCCTTGCCGTTCACCATGCGCCGCGCCCCACCCATGCCGTCAATCACGACATGCGCCACGCCGTTGCGCGCCGACCATATCAGGTCCTCGTTATGCTCGGGGTGCTCCCTGCTGGGCAAGGTCTTAGCCCAGGTACGGATATGGAATGTTTCGGGCACGTAACCCCCTGGCTATTTTGGATTTTAGATTTTGGACTTTGGATTACCAGGCGTTCTCCTCAATCCAAAATCCAAAATCCACAATCTAAAATGCTACGATTTGTTTATTAGCTCAAGCACCAGGTAGTTCCCTTGTGCTGTAGGGTCGCCGGAGAGGTAGTACATCACGGCGTCGGGATCGCCCATGTATATCTGGTCGTTGAGCTGTAGCTCGAACGAGCCGTCGGGGCGGGCGGGGCGCTTTGTACCGAGGTTCTGAAGCGAGGTGAAGGTGTTCTCACCCGGGGCCTTGACCAGGGTATCGGCCTCATATCCGGGGTACGAGCGTATGGTCACTTCGTCGGCGGGGGTGAGGCCGATGTAGCACTGCTTGCGATGGACGAGGTACTGCTTCTGGCCCTGGATGTCGAAAGGCTGCACCCACTGGCGCACGTCAACGTCTACCTGCGTGCCCGACTCCTGGTCCATGCGCCCCACCAGGAACTCGCCTACCCGCGTGATCGTGAACCCTTCGTCCAGGCTGGGCCGCCCGTCGCGCACCACCACGAATTGAGCGCCCACGACCTGAGGGCCGCCAATCCCCGAACCACCACCCGCCACACCCGGCGCGGCGCTTGCACCCGCGGCCACCTGGCCCCCCGCACCGGTCGCCGCCCCACCGCTCATATCGGGCTGAGGGCTATCCGTAGCGGGAGCCTGCGCCTGGGGTGACGCGCCCGCATCATCAGGGATGGCAAAGCCGCAGTTCTCGCAGAACTTCCCGGCCTCCTGCCCCGTAGCGCCACAGTTCGGACAGATTACTTCCATGTACGCCCTCCGTTGCCAGACCTGACGAGTGACGAGTGATACGGTTTACTCAATCAAAACGTGGGTGCCCGGTGCTTCGTTGTAAGGCGACCAGTAGCAGCCTTGTCATCCGGAGCGTAGCGAAGGATCAGCGGCCCGTGTTTGACTCTCCCTATTGGTGCACCCTTGTTCCTAAAGCCACCATATGCCCAGCGTTGAAGACCCTCGCCTATCACGTACCAGCAATAGCAAGCCGCGCCACTCACAACTCATGCCTCGGCACTCGCTCCCTACCGGCCCTCCTGGTAAGCCCAGGTCTTCGATTCGGGATTGTAGACCAACAGGCCCCGGTACGTCCACTTGTCCTGCAAGTCCTGCACGCTGATGCTTACCAGCGAGGTATCGCCGTTCTGGTCAAACTGCCAGTCGCCCAGGATGTGCGGTTCTGGCAAGTCTGCCGAGGAAGTGGAGGCCACGGCGGCGCGTATCGCCTCGCGGTCCTTGCTGCCCGCCTTCTCTATCGCATGCAACGCTACACGAGCCGCTTCATAGCCGAAAGGTGCGAAGTCCTCGTTCCTGTCATCCGGATAGCGCGCCTTGTAAGTGCGGTACCAGTCCGCCCCGGGGCCGCTAAGTTGGGACGCGGGCAGGCCCACGAGTGTGGAGTACACCTCGCCCGACAGGGTGCCGTTGAGATTGGCATCCCGAATGAAGTCTTCGTCTTGAATGCCGTCCGCACCCATGAACAGGCCCTCGTACCCCTGCTCGCGCAGCGTGCGGTACACGACACCTGCGTGGTTGTAAGAATAGCCGCCGAAGTACACGAGGTCGGGTGCGGCATCTATGATGCGTTGTGCGAGTTGCCTATAGTTGTCGGCCCGCACGTCGATGCTCTCCGGCCCGCCTTTCACCTCCAGCCCCGCCTCCCGAGCCGACTGCGCCACGATCTGGGCTATGCCCGTGCCATAAAGCTCCGTGTCGTCCAGCACGTAGACCGACTTCACACCTTGCTGCTGCGCGAAAGCCACCGCGGCGGAGCCCTGGAGGTCGTCGGCGGGCACCACGCGGAAGTAGTTACGAATGCCAAGTGGATAATAAGTCCACGGTTCGCCCGCGTTGCCCGTGCCCGGCTTCGTAAGGCCAGGGTACGTGTTGCCGGGGCTAATCATCGCCATGTTCACGCGATTCAGTACCGGGATGCTGATCTTGGCCGCGCCGCTGTTGTAGGTGCCTATGTACACCACCGCATCGGGGTCCTCCACGGCGCGTCGGGCGTTGGCGAGCTCCACCCCAGCGTCCCAGTTGCCCCCGATCGTGGCCGAGCCGTTCAGCGCCACCAACTCCACCTGGAAGTTGCCGGCCCGCCCGTTCGCCTCGTCCAGCGCCATCTCCACCCCGTGCACGATACTGGCGAAATTGTTCATCGGCACGCTGGTATAGATCCTCGCCACGCTGGGGTTCGCCGTCCTCCCAAACCCGATCCCGGGCGCGAGCGAGACGAACAGCACCAGCCCTACAGCCACCGCCAGGATGACCGGCACGACCACTTCCAGCGGCCCCAGGTTGAACGATCTTTTACGCATCTGTATAGTTAGCTCCTGTACCGGCTATAGGCGATTGTATACCCAATCTCGCGGCTAGCCCCAAACAACAACATCTAATCTTGGCGTGGTCCTTGGCGTTC
>DASVQO010000200.1:0-7720 GCA_036389075.1 Chloroflexia bacterium
CGGGCGCAACCTCGTGTCGGGTGGCATATCCCAGCAAGACGTGGGCTTCGACAAAGTGACTCTGACTATAGGCTCGCCCACGCCCTCCGCGACGCCCACCATGCTGCCCACCGCCTGTGCCTTGCAGTTCAGCGACGTGCCTCCGGGCTCGCCATTCTACCCGTTCGTGAGGTGCCTCGCCTGCCGCCAGGTGATGAACGGCTACGCTTGTGGGGCGGCGAAGGAGCCTTGTCCCGGCACCTACTTCCGGCCCAACGCCCCCAACACCAGGGGCCAGCTAGCCAAGATAGTCTCCATCTCGGCGGGCTTCAACGAGGACCCCGGCGGGCAGATTTACTCGGACGTGCCCCCTGGCACCACGCACTACGAGTACATCAACCGCCTCACCCGCCGGGGCATCGTTTCGGGCTACCCCTGCCCCCACACGCCGGAAGACCAATGCACGCCCGGCTATCCCACCGTGTTCCGCCCCGGCGATGCGGTCACGCGCGGGCAGGCCGCCAAGATCGTAGCCAACGCCGCAGGCATAGTCGACCCGGTATCCAGCAGCCAACCGACCTACGCCGACGTGCCCCCAAACAGCCCCTTCTGGGTGTTTATAGAGCGCCTGACCACCCTCGGCATACTGGGCGGCTACGCCTGCCCCGCCAGTCCAGGCGAACCCTGCGACGGCACCAACCGACCCTACTTCCGCCCCGGCGCGACCATCACACGGGGGCAAGCCGCCAAAATCGTGTCCAACACCTTCTTCCCCAACTGCCAGACTCCTTAGGGGAGCAGGATTTTTCACCGCAGAGACGCAGAGAACGCAGAGGTTACGCGGAGATTAGGAAGGTTTAGTAAGTCAAAAAGGGCCACAGCGTACTGTACGCTGTGGCCCTTTTGCAAATTGCAACCTCATTTCTTCTCGGCGTATCTCTGCGTTCTCTGCGCCTCTGCGGTGAATTACTTGCCGGCTAAGGCGACCCTGTTGGATTACTCGGTGCCGCCGCGCTCGCGCAGGAGGTCGGCTATCTCGGTGTGGCCGTTCGCCAGGGCGACGCTCAGGGGGGTCTTCTTGTCGTAGTTGGGCGCGTTGACGTTCTGCACGCCGTTTTCCAGCAGCCAGCGCACCATATCGACGTGCCCGAAGTTCACCGCCGCGTGCAGGGCCTCGTCTATGCCTTCCCCGCCTCCGTGCGATACTATCAGCTCCGCGACCTCGGGCTTGCCGCTCAGGGCCGCGTGGTACATCAGCGAGATACCGTGCGCCCCCCTGGCGTGGACCTGTTCGGGGTCTGCTTCGAGGCAGCGGGCCACTTGCTCGGCATCGCCCAGCATCGCGTGCGTCGTAATGTCGGGGTGCGCGCCCTGCGAGATGAGGTAACGGGCTATCGACCTGTTGCCCATGTGCGAGGCGGCTTGCAGGGGCGTTTCGTTGAACTTGTCCCAGGTGACGTTGACCAGGTACGGCTGCTGCGCGTGCATCTCCCGCACCAGGTCCTCGTTGCCGTGGGCCGCTATTACGAATTGCTCGATCACTTCCGGGGATATTTCGTTTACGGTCTGCATTGCATGTGTCCTTTCCGCGTTGTCGCTGCTAATAGTTAGCCCACACCGAGGAGGGCCGCCTGGGGAAGATAGTGTTGAGCAGGGCGCGTACCTGGTCACCGCGTACCCAACAATCGGGGAAGGCGTACTCCAGGTCTTCCAGCGAGCGGAAGCCGAAAAGTAGCTGCAAAAACGTCAGGTTGGGGAAGCCCGCGTCACCCTCCTCGGTGCGCGCCGACCTCCAGGCCTCGGCCCGCGCTAGCTTACCCCCCTCAAAGCCGAGCAGCAGGCCGTCGCGGTAGAAGTTGAGCCTCACCTCGCCCGTGTGCCCCTCTACCGCCGAGCCTGGTATGCGCTGTTCGATCACGGGGGCAATATGGCGCACAAAGGCAGGAATGTCGGGCACCCTCACGTACCAGGCGTAAGGCTTTATCACGCGGGGCAGCCTGTCGGGAAGGGCGGCGTAAACCGGGTGCTCGGTGCCCAGGCTGAACATGTATGTGTTCCAGTCCCCCTCCTTCTTCCGGGCGTACTCTCGTCCGGTGGCCGCCAGGTACCGCACCACGGAGGGCGTGACCGCTGTCCACGAGATGCCTGGCTTTACCTCGTAGGCATACGCGGCAACCCGCGTGCCCTGCGTTTCGTGGTCGTGCAGTAACATCCCGACCAGCCCCACACCGGGCTCTTCTATCACACAAAGCACTTTGCGGACCGCTGTCTCTTCGTTGCGCCCGTACATCTCAAAACGTAGCTGCCGCTCGTCCTTCACCACCGTAATCAGATAGCGCCGCGACATCTGCTCCAACATCTGCGAAACGAAAGGGATGTCGGCTTCGGTGGCCGGGCGGATGTTGTAGGGTTCGGGCGCGCCTTCCTTGAGCGGGGGTACGTGGGGAGTGTAACCGGCGCGACCGCCCCCTGAGGGTATCGCAAGCTCGTAGCCAAACTGCCGGTAGTACCAGGGGATGCCCGTGATGGTCTGCGCAAGCTCCCCGCGCTCGGCGCTCCAACGGTGCACCACCTCGAACTGCTTGCGGACCAGCCCCTTGCGGCGGTAATCGGGGTGTGTGCTCACAAGCTCCGGTTGCCCCACCTTGAACGGCACGCCCCCGTAGCTCCACACCTGCGAAATGAGGCTCATCGAGGAGGCAATCTGCCCCTTCGCCGTATCCTCCACCACCAGGAAGTCCGACGCCGGGAAGGTGGGGTGCCTGCCGCTCAGCAGATCAAGCATCCAGTGGTAGATCGTTTCGTCGTAAGTATCGGGTGGATACGCCTGCTGCGTTGCATGGAAGCGGGCGAGGTCTTCCGCGTCCTCGGTCCGGGCGGTCCGCATAATAAGCCCGTCGTCCAGGTCCACAACGCCTTCCGGGGTTTCGGTGTGGGTGTCGTGTGCCACTGCGCTCTCCTTCGACGTTTATCTTAAAGAGCATAACACACAGGTGCCAGGAGATGTATCGGGCTGCGGAACGATTGTCAGATTTGCGGCAAAGCGGGAAGGCAGGACCAAAGAGGCCCCTGTCATCCTGAGCGTAGCGAAGGATCTAAGATGTTGGCCTCGGTATGCTATTGCATGTTCGGGTCGCTGTCGTCGACTAACCCGTAAAGGACCGCCAGCCGTACAAGGCCCACATCTTAGATCCTTCGCTACGCTCAGGATGACAGGGGCCTCTTTGGTCCCACATGTCCACTTCAGGTAGCGCCCAATGTTTCATCGCAGGAATATAAGGGACGAAGGACGATGGTGTTGCACCATCGTCCTTCGTCCTACTTAGGGTACTTGCGTACGGCCGTCAAGGGGTCTGGCAGTTGGGATAGAAGGTGTTAGCCACGATCTTGGCTGCCTGCGCCCTGGTGACGGGGTTGCCGGGCCTGAAGTACGGGCGGTCCTGGTCGTCGCAGACCTCGCCGGGGCCGCCGCACGGGTAACCGCCCATCACGCCACGCTGGGCGAGCCGCTCCACGAACGTGTAGAACGACGACGGGTCGTTGGGCTGCGCGGGCGGCGGTACGTCCGCGAAGCTCTGCCCGCTCACGTCGTTCACGAAGCCCACCGCATTGGACACGATCTTCGCCAGTTGAGCGCGCGTGGCGTTAGCGCCGGGGCGGAAGTAGGCCCTGTTCTGCCCGTCGCACGGCTCACTTGGCACCATGTCGCACGGGTAGCCGCTCATCACGTTGTGCGCGGTGAGCCGCTCGATGTACGGATAGAAGGAGCTTGGTTCGTCGGACGGCGGTACGTCGGCGTAGGTCTGCCCCTGCGGCTCCTCATCGAAGCCCGCAGCGTTAGCGACCACCTTGGCAATCTGCCCTCTCGTGATGAGGTTGTTGGGGCGGAAGTAAGGATCGCCCGTCATCCCGCAAGGCTCGGCAGCCCCGGTCTGAGAGTTGGTGCCGCCACAAGGATAGCCGCCCAGCACGCCCCTGCAAGCAAGGCAGCGCACGAACGGGTAGAAGGAACTCACCTCGTTGGAGGGCGGCACGTCCTGGAACTGGATGGGGCACTCTGTAGGCACCCCCGTAGCCGTGGCCGCCACCGTGCTCGAGGCCACAGCCGTGGCGGTGCGAGTGGCCGTAGCACTGGGCTGCTGGGTGGGGGTGCGCGTCCCGGTCGCTGTGGGGGTAGCTGTGGGTGCTCCCGATGGCACGAACACCGGGGCGCTATCGGAGCAGTTGCCCGCTGCGTTGCAGGCCCGCACCACGTAAAAGTAGTCGGTGCCGCCCGCGCCGGGGTCGGTGAAGCTGATCTTGCCGTCGCTGGTGCCGAAGGGCGGCGGGGTAACGTCCGAGCCGACCTGGTTGCTGCCGCTCGGCAGGAACACGGGCAGCGTGCCGCGATACACCCGGTAGACCGTGGCAAGCTCCTGCCCGCCCTCCGTGTCGGTCACCACGGGCGACCAGCTCAGCACCACGTCGCTGCCGGAGCGGGTGCCGCTGGGGCTGGGGGCCACCGGCGTGTCGATCTCGCCTTGTTCGAGCAGCACCACGCCCCAGTTGCTGTTCACAGTGACGGTAATCGCGCCGCTAGCCACCGTGTAGGTCATAGGGCTCATGCCGTCGCGCAGCACGGTGCCGTCGGGCAGGCTGTAAGGGGCGGCGTTGAGGCCGTTGAAAGTGGCTGTGTGCGCTGCGTTGTCGCGGTTGAGGGCGATCAACGCGGTCATATCGCCGTTGGTGCGCCCGAAGCCGTACAGCTTGGCCGTGTCGCTCACGATGAGGCCGTGCTGCACGTCGCCGTCCTGCAAGGCGCGATAGCTCAGGCGGAGGCTCGACATGTGCCGTGCGTGCGGCAGCAGGTTGCTGGTGTCGGAGGTGTAGTCGCCGGGGGTATCGCCCCAGGCAAAGGGCACGCGGTTGTAGGGGTCGTCCTGCCAGCTACCCGCGAACACGCCGTCCTCGCTCAGGCCCATCTCGTCGCCGTAGTAGAGGGTGGGCGCGCCGGGGTAGGTGTAGGAGAAGAGCCACCACTCCTTCATGCGCTGGGTTGCCACCTCGTCGATGTCGTCGTTGCCCTTCTTGAGCAGGAAGCGCAGGCGCTGGGTGTCGTGCGAGCCTTCCAGGTTCATCATCGCCTTGAAGGCCATCGGCGGGTAGTCTTCCTGTATCGTGCGCAGGCGCGTGTCGAGTTGCGACGGGCTGAGGTAGCCGAGGGGGCCGCTGGAACTGCCGTCGTTGGAGTCGTTCTCCTGGAACTTCTCGCCCCTCGCGTCGCTCGAACAGCCCTGGGAGCCGTCGGTGCAGCTTGTGAAGAGCCAGCTAAGCAGGGCTGCGCGGAAGCGGTAGTTCATCGTGCTGTCCCACTCGTTGCCGAGCAGCCAGGGGGAGGTATCGCCCCACTCCTCGCCCAGCATGAGCACGTCGCTCTTGCCTGTCACGTTGGTATCGCGCACGGCGGCACGGAAGCCCTCCCAGTAGTTGTTGGATAGAGGGGGTTCCTCCCTCGTGCGGCCGGGGTCGATGTCGCCGCCCACGTCGAAGCGCCAGCCGTCCGCGCCCTGCTGCGTCCAGTAGGGGCCGACCGAGTTGAGGCCGTTGCTCCAGATAAGCTGGCGCACCTGAGACGAGTTGGCCTGGAGCTTGGGGAGGGACGAGTAGCTGTACCAGGCTTCGTAGGTAGTGGCGGGCGCGCTAGGCGGGTCCGGCGGCGCGCAGAGGGCCAGCGGGCCGGAGCCTGGATCGCCGTCGCGGCCTGGGCTGGCGAAGTGCGGGAAGTAGAACCACGTGCGGAAAGGCGAGGTCGTGGCTTCGCACGCGCCGCTGCCGTCGTTCGTGCCCTGCCCGAGGGGGCTAGTGAGGGTGCCTGTTACATCGTAGCGGCTGTAGCGGTCGAAGTACTTGCTATCGGAGGCGGTGTGGTTGAACACGCCGTCCAGCATGATCTTGATGCCGTGGGCGTGGGCCGCCGCCGCCATAGCCTGGAAGTCGGCCAATGTGCCGAAGTCGGGGTCTATTACCTTGTAATCGGCTGTGTCGTACTTGTGGTTCGATGGCGAGCGGAAGATCGGGTTGAGATAGAGCACGTTCACGCCGAGGTTGTCGAAGAAGCCCTCGTTGATCTTCTGGGTGATGCCTTGCAGGTCGCCACCGTAGAAGTTCTGGCCGTAGATGCCAGGGCAGCCCGGCGTGTTAATGTTGCGAGGGTCGCAGATCTTGGTGTTCCAGTCTGTGTCGCCGGAGCGCACGAGCGACCCGGTCTCGCTGTAGAAGAAGCGCCCCGCGACCGGGTTGTTGGCCGGGTTGCCGTCGCGGAAGCGGTCTGGGAATATCTGGTAGACGATGCCGGTCTGCATCCACTCCGGCACGTCGAAGGCGGCATCATAGACGGTGAGTTGGTAGGAATTGCCCTCGGCCTCCGACTGGTTGCCGGTAGCATCGCCCCAGCCCCCCAGTGCGCCCCAGGTGCTCGCGCTGCCGCCGTAGTAGGCGTTGCCAAATTTGGCCCTGTAGTGCGCGGTCGCGGTGCCGTCGGTGGCCCGGAAGACGTAGTAGAGGATCGTGGGGGTAGTGGGGATGCTGACGTTCACTGACCAGTATCTCACGTTGCCGATGGTCGGGTCCGTGGCGGTCATCGCCTGCGTCATCGTGAGCACGGTCTCCACGTTGTCAACGTCGTTCCAGATCCGCACCCTGGCTGCCGAAGCGTCGTTGTCACAGGTGCGGAACTTGAGGTTCACCGATACGGTGCCTGTGGGGACGGGCCCGGCGGGGTTGCGGTACAACGGGTCGAATGAGTTGTGTCCCAGGCCGACCCAATAGATGTTGTTGTCCCCCAATGCCGCGCCCTCGCAGGACGTGGGCGGCGGTGAAGGGGGCGCCGGGGCCGTGAAGCCGTAGATGAAGCCGGTATACGAGTGGCAGTTAGTGCCTGTGGTGCCATAATCGCATATTGCGTATTGATACTCTACCTCCGTCCCCTCCGGGATGTCCTGGTCTGTGCTACAGGTGAAGCGAGCGGTAGTGCCAGGGGGTAAGCCGGTGCCGTTGAGGTACTCGCAATCGTACTTTACGTACGTATTGACATCATAGTGTAGCTCCACCATGACGCCTTCGCCGAACTCGGTGTTGGCCGATACCGTGAAGCGGTAGCCCGGCCCAAGCTGCTCAGGTGGGTCGGTTGTTTCGTCTACGATGGTGCATGGCGCGGCGCAGGCGGAAGCCTTAGATGTGCCGATACTCAGCACGATAGCGATTCCCAGCAAGCCGAGGATGAACAATCCCCACCTGCGTAAAAAAAGCAGCAAAAACGACGGCTGAAAATAGCTCCTTAGGGTCATCACTTCCTCCTCGACTTCCTTGCATCAATGCCGTACTTGACGTAACATCCGACGTGGCAATACCTGTCCCAGCCATGTATGTAGGGGAATCACGCGGGGCCACGTGCCCAGGGCAGCGTGAGAGTGCTATCCGCAAGATTCTTGCCAGGAGTACCAGGCTTCGCCCTACAACTATGCCCACCGGAAGCCCTATGGGGATGCCCTGTGGCTAAAGCCACGGGCTGAGAAGGGGCAAAGTCCCCTACGGGGACTAAGGAACATGTAATAGTCTCCGGAGGAGACTTTGCCCCTTGTCAGCCCGTGGCTTATGAAGATTAACAACTTAACATGGTAATAGGGTAAAATAGGGGCTATGCGCCAACACACGTTAGAACTAAGCCCTGAGCAGCGGGCGGAATTGGAGCATGCCCGCGACA
>DASVQO010000201.1:0-29410 GCA_036389075.1 Chloroflexia bacterium
AATAGTGCCGGTTAGCTGGTCGATGATTCCTGCGAAAGGTGGGGGGATAAAGCCTGAGTGGCAGGTGGCGGACTTTGCGGTGGGGCACCATGCTGGGAGCGTCAACCCCGGACAGGTGGGCAATGTCGTTCTATCTGGGCACGTCGATTACAAAGGCGAGGTTTTCCGGCACCTGAACGACGTCCAGGTGGGCGATCTCGTTACCCTGTACACCGAGAAGGGACAGTACATCTACGTAATCACAAAGAGAGTAATAGTCAAGGAAGAAGGAGTCTCCGAGGAGACGAAACGCAACAACGCCCGCTATATGGACCCCACGCCCGACCAGACGCTGACGATGATTACCTGCTGGCCCTATGGCGTGGACGACCACCGCTTCATAGCCATCGCCAAGCCCTACCAACCGGCCAGCAGCGACCAGAGCGAATTCTCCGTGCGTTAGATAAGCCAGCCGTTCAGCCGCCCGACGGAATCCCGCCCCGGTTGCAGCACCCTGCGGTACTTCCCGCCGGGGATGAAACCGTAAAGAATGCAAGGCGCGCAAAATTTTCTGTTTGTGAGGAAATAGCAAGGGCCGAGGTACGATAGGATGTACCTCGCTCTCTTTGTGGCCGCATATCCTGTGGTTACGCACCTGTACTTCGTCAGCCTGGAAGGCGCGGCACTATGAAGGGTACTTCCTGCCTGTAGTGCTCGTACTCCTCACCGTAGCGTGCCCTCAACCGGTAGTCCTCGTGCAGAGATCCGAGCAGCGCGTACAGGCCCAACAACGCAGCGAGGGTTAGCCCTTTGACTGTAATCCGAGGTGAGAACAAAGCGAACAGGAAGGGGCCTGCGTTTGCCGGGTGGCGGACCACACGGAACGGGCCGACTACCTTGAGCCTGCCTTGCTCGCGGATCGGGCCTTGAGCCTCGTCCTCGGGCGGTGGCTGCTTTCCCTTCAAGTAGGCGAGAAGTTGCGGCACGCCGTTGAACCGCAACGGCCCCAGGATGACCCCTGACCAGGCGGTGAGGCCGGCCGCGCCCAGCCGCCCCAGCAGGAGGAGCTTTGTAGCCGGGCCCTCGACGCGGTGCAGCTCCCGGTCGGGCACCCGCGCGATGCTCAGGACTAGCCAGCCGAAGCTCAGCCAGGCTTGCGCGTTGTAAAAGACTCGATACAGCCCGTTGCGCGCTTTGGTACCCACCAACTGCTCGGCCGCGCGCTTGGCGGGCAGTGACGCAAGCAGGCTGTGCAGAACCGCCCACATTGCGCAGTTTCGCACGACGGGCCAGACAATTGCTCTCAGTGCCTTCTTTGGTTGCGCCGAGGTGGTTAGGTTACCTGGCATCTAAGCTCCTTTCTCGTGACGAGCCAAAGCCCACTTCTGGGGACAAGGGCCAGGAAGTGGGCTGGTGCAATGTGGCGACACGCCGGATCTAGGAGAAGCCGCTTGGAGAGCCCGCGCTGTCGTCGGTGTCTATCGTGCTCCAACTCCCCACGTTGTCCAGTTCCTCGCGGGTCACGCGGTCGCCGGTGTTACGGTTCGGGTGGGCCTCGCCGTCGCCTTCGCCCTCTGGCACCGTGCCCGCTGAGGTCTGCACCTCGCTCGACTCGCGGCCGGGCAGGCCCCAGGACGTGCCGGTCCTCTCGCTGTCGGACCCCTCTATGATGTCGCCGTAGCCATCATCGTCAGATCGTGTGCTGGGCGACGTATTGCCTGCCGTTTCATCGGAGCCTCCTCGTGCGGAGGGTACGGCGCGAACGATGTTGGGGTTCTCCGCGTCAACTTCCAGGTTGTCGTTGAGCGTATCGCCCGGCCCACCCGGACCGCTTCCACCGCTCCTGTTAGCATAACCACTCATTACGCACCTCCTATGCCTTCAGCCAGTAGCACTTACCGTGCCTGCCCTGCCAGAGTACATCCGGCCCGGGCACTCACCTTCTGCCCAGTCACTTGGCTACTATCAGAATTGGCTATTAAGCTAATGACTCCCGCCATCAAGCTGGCTCATGGCATGAGGTAGCACCGGCAAGATGGCTTCCAGGCACTCTACGACGGCCTTCGGCGAGCCGGGTAGATTGATAATCAGCGTGCGGCCTCTTACCCCGGCAGTGGCTCGCGAGAGCGCGGCCATCGGAGTCTTGGCGAACGAGGCCGAGCGCATCAGTTCGGCCAGGCCGGGCACTTCGTAGTCGAGGACGTTGCGAGTGGCCTGGGGAGTTACGTCCCGTGGTGAGATACCGGTGCCGCCGCTGGTAAGCACCAACCGCACGCCAGCCATCTCTACCCAATGGAGCAGCGCCCGCTCCACCTCCTCCCGGTCATCCGGCACAATCGCCGTAACCACATCCTCTGCGTGCAACTTCGTTCGTAGAAAATCAACCGCTGCGGGCCCGCTCCGGTCCTCGTACGTCCCGGCGGCCGCCCGGTCGCTAATAGTCAGTACTGCTGCCTTCATACTCGGTCCCCCAACGCTTCCTTTACGCGCCATCTCGGCCTACGCGCCTACGGCTTTCTCTATTATGCCACACCGGGCAGCTTGCATTCGCTGGTCCAATACTTCTGCCAGCAGCATGCGGGCTTACTTTGGTGTTCCTGGGTCTTTTCGAGCAACCGGCCTCGGCAACGACGTGCCAGGAGCGAACCGTGGCAGGTAAACACATCACAGATTGGCCGATACGATACCGGCAAAAACCCGCTATGATATGGGCAGGCCCACTTTGGGTTTGCGAGCACCCACGCCATGGCTACTTGCCACAGGGAGGCTTGGAGCCCCCGGCGCTTGGATCTGCTGTTAGAGGGCTGGAAAGATATTGAGCAAAGGAGAACACCCATGTCAGACGTAAAGTGGACGCTGTTGGATTCCGCGCAGAAACAGGCAACAGACTCTGTAAGCACGCTCGCGGGACCCGCGGGCTCCGAGCAAATAGCCAAGGGTAGCTACCTGTCACCTTCGGCTACTCAGCTTGATGGGGCCGGGTTTCGCTTCCTGGCGTACGTGCGGGACGATGGCTGGGATGCAATCGTGCAGGTATTGAAGCGCACGCCCGGCGGGAGCACCGTAGCTAACTGGCAGATAGACCTGCCCCTGCTCAGCCTGGACACGATGCAGGTGGACCCTAGCGGCATTGGGAGCAAGGCAGATGGCGTGTCCCTGGTGCTGGACGGAGCCACGGGCAACCTATGGATCTACATCACCAGCCACACAAAACCGTCGCCCGCGCCCAACATCGTGATAGCCTGGTGGGAAGGCGAGCTTGCGGGTGTGGGTACGCCCGTCCAGCCGAGCGGCTACGTGCCCGGCCCCGAGCCTTGCGGTCCCCAGAACCTGCCCTACTTCAGGCCCAACGCCCCACTCACGCGAGGTGAATGCGCGGAGATCGTGGTGCGCTCGACGTGGCCTGGCAGGACGTACACTGGCCCCCAAAAGTTCCAGGACGTAGCGCCCGGTGCCCCATTCTTCGAAGAGACCGGTATCCTGTCTGAAGAAGGCGTAGTCGGCGGCTTTGCGTGTACTCCATAGGAGGCCACCAGGCAGGCACTACACGCCGGGGCGAGTGCCTGACCTTTGATAGTCGGAGCAAGGCTATAGAAGCCATCTCGCAAACAGGACTTCGGAACACCGGCAGCCGGACCCACTACGCGCCGACGCGTCTCCGCAGCTCCCCAAGTATGGCATAATAGACAGCGTTACCAGGAGAAAAGGACCGGGGAAGGGGAGCGCGCTTGAAGGGTCTGGGGGTGCGGGCCGCCAGCGGAGCGGTATTGCTTGCCGTGGTGATTGCGGCCATCTGGCTACAGGGCCTGCTGTTGATGGTTTGTATCGTCGTAGCCGCGGGGTTTGCCGCGCACGAGTTCTACAGTGTGGTGCGGAGGGCGGGTTACAAGCCCTGGTACCTCGCCGGGGTGCCGCTCGCGCTGTTGCTGGCCCTACGTGGCTACCCTGAGGGCAACTTGATTTCGGGCGTGCCCTATGTCGGCCCGAGCGTAGCGGCCGAGGTCCTCGTGTTCGTACTTGCCGTTTTCTTCGCCCTGGCGAGGGAAGGGCTGTACCGGCGGGTGAGCCTGCTAGCCGCACGCGCGGAGGGCTCACCCGCCGGTACAGCCGACGCACCGGAGCGCAGTCCCTATCTCGCGTGGTCCGACCTGGGCCTCACCCTGGCGGGGGCCGTGTACGCCGGGGGGCTGATAGGTTATGCTCCGCTGCTGGCTGCGGAGGCCGAACGCACGGAGGCGGGCAGCGCGTTTGCCTGGCTGCTCCTGGTGCTACTGGGCACGGCGGCTTGCGACACGGGAGCGTACTTCGCGGGCAGCCTCCTCGGCAGGCGCAAGCTGATACCGCATATCAGCCCCGCCAAGACCTGGGAGGGGCTGGCTGGGGGTACTCTTGGCGCGGTGGTCGCCGCCCTGGCCTTCTCGGGCCTCTTGGGCCTGAGCATGCCCATCGCAGTCGTGCTGGGCCTGGTAGTGTGCGCCGCTGCGGTCTGCGGCGACCTCTGCGAGTCTCTGCTGAAGCGTGCGGCAGGCGTCAAGGACAGCGGCCACGTAATCCCCGGCCACGGCGGTGTGCTCGACCGTATCGACAGCATCCTGTTCGTGCTCCCCGCAGTCTACTGGTTCGCGCAAGTCACCTAGATGAATTACGAATTACGAATTACAAGATAAGTCGCTAACCCGCAACCCACAACCCCTAATTCGTAATTTCCCAGGAGCGCCCATGTCCTCGCGTGAGAAGAAACTTAGCTACGAGTGGCAGCCCAGCCGGGGCTGGTACGTGGTAATCCGGGCGTTCTTTACTGTGGTCTTTCACACTATCTGGCCGCTGCGGGTGAGCGGGCGGGAGAACGTGCCGCGCAAGGGGGCCGCCATCATTGTGTGCAACCACCTCAGCCTCGTAGACCCGTTCGTGGTCGGCTATGCCGCGAATCGCATCGTGAACTTCATGGGGAAGGAAGAGCTTTTCGGCGTCCCCATCGTGGGGTTCCTCATCCGTAAGGTGGGGGCGTTTCCCGTGGACCGCTCGAGGCGCGATCCCGCCGCGATGCGCACGGCCTTGCAGGTGCTAAAGTCGGGCGAGCTGCTTGGCATGTTCCCGGAGGGCACCCGCAGCACCACCGGGGAGATGTTGGAGTTCCGCGCAGGGGCCGCGCGCCTGGCCGCTCGCACCGAGGTGCCCATAATTCCCGCCGCGGTGCACAACACAGGCAAAGCCATGCCCCCCGGCAAACTGCTTCGCCCCGCCCGCATCTCTATCCGCTTCGGAGAGCCGTTCGATCTTGCCGAGCTGTACGACCGCAGAGATAAGGGGGAAGCCATGGACCGCGCGCTCCAGACCATAAAAGAGCGTATCGAGGCGCTCGCGGAACCCTGATAGGTGTAGGCACCCTACTAACTGACCGCTGACCCCTGTGCTATAATGCGCCATGACTCCTGAGCAGGCCATCGATCGCGCCCTAGAAGAAGCCCCGCGCCTGGGCGCCGAGTATGCAGAGGTGAGGGCCGAGACTGACACCTCCGAACGGGTGCACGCCCGCAACGGCGATGTGGAGAGGCTTGGTTCCGATACCGACAGCGGGTGGGGAATTCACGTATTCGCGGGAGGTGGCTGGGGCTTCGCTTCAACGTCGTCGGTGGCCGCGCCGGACATCAGGGATACCGTGCAAAGGGCCGTCGAAATCGCCAGGGCCAGCGGCACCCGCCACAAGTCCCGCTCCGACCTGGAAATCATGCCGACCTGGCAAGGTGAGTACGAGACTGACCTGCGGCAAGACCCCTTCCAGGAGCCTCTACGCGAGCGCGTGGCGCTGGCGCAGGAGACCACCCACCGGATGCTTGCGGCGGGCGACCGGTTGAAGGTAGCCACGTGCACCGTGTACGCCCAGCGCGCGGTGAAGCTTTATGCCAACACCAGGGGCGCGCGTCTGCGGCAGCGCATCACCTACGTCGGCATCGACCTGCGCGCCACCGCCACTCACGAGGGCTACTCTTATCGCAGGTCGCTGGACGACGAGAGCCAGGCGGGCTGGGAGTTCGTGCAACAGCTTGACCTGCCGGGCCAGGGCGAACGCGTGGGGCGGGAGGCGGCGGAGCTTGTGGACGCGCCATGGGCGCCTGCCGGGCCGCGCACCGTCGTCCTGTCCTCGGACATGGTCGCGCTCCTGGTACACGAGTCGTGCGGCCACCCCACCGAGCTTGACCGGGTGCTGGGGTGGGAGGCGGCGTTCGCGGGCACTTCGTTCCTCATGCCTGACATGCTTGGCACCTTCCGCTACGGCTCGCCCCTGGTGAACATGACCGCCGATTCACTGCTCCCGGGCGGGCTTGGCACCTTCGGCTGGGACGAAGAGGGCACGCCTGCCCAGCGCAGCCCCATCGTCCGCGAGGGCATATTTACCGGCTATCTCACCTCGCGGGAGAGCGCGACTGACATCGGCCAGCGCTCCAACGGCTGCGGCAGGGCGATCTCCTGGGGCCGCATTCCAATCGTGCGCATGGTAAACCTGTCCCTGGAGCCGGGCAGCGGGTCGCTCGACGAGCTAATTTCGCAGGTGGACGATGGCCTCTACCTGGAGACGCCTTCCTCCTGGAGCCTCGATGATAAGCGGATGAACTTCCACTTTTCGGCCGAGCTGTGCCGGGAAATCAAGGGCGGCAAACTCGGTGAGCTGCGTAAGGGCGCGTCGTTCCAGGGCCGCACGCCTGCCTTCTGGGGGTCGGTGCGGGGCATCGCGGGGCCGGAGGCGTGGCACCTGTGGGGCTTCCCGCATTGCGCCAAGGGTGAGCCTCTGCAACTCTGCCCGGTGTCGCACGGGGCCTCGCCCATCCTCGTGGAAGGTCTACAAATGAGCGGTCACAGCTAGGCCCGGCCTGAGCGCGTTGGTGCGCTCCCGGCGACACTTGCACTTATCTACGCCCACGATTCCTTTTGGAAGGACAAGGCTCATGACTGGTAGCGACGCAAACTGGGGCCTGGTGGGGGAGGCGGAAGCGTTCTCCATACTTGAGGATGCTCTGCGTGGTTCGCCGGCGGACGCGACGGAGCTTGTGCTCCTGGGCGACGCGACACATGTCACCCGCTACGCAAACTCGGAGATACACCAGAACGTCTCGCAGGTCAACACGCGAGTGGCCGTACGGGTCGCGCTGGGGCAGGCGTCGGCGCGCGTGTACAGCAACTCGCTCGACGTGGCCGACCTGAAGAGCGCCATCGCGGATGCCGTGGAGCTCGCTCGCATGCAGTCTCCAAGTCCGCGCTTCACGGGACTGCCGGTCCCGGGCGCGGGCTACGAGCCCGTCCACGACCCACCCCGGTCGTTTTTCGCAAGCACAGCCAGCCTTTCGTCAGGCGAGCGCGCCGAGGCCGCAGGCCGCATCATCGACGCGGCCGCGGCCCAGGGTTACAGCGCGTTCGGCACCTACCGCGCCTCGGCATCCGAACTCGCTGTGGTGAGCAGCAGCGGCATCCGGGCCTACGCGCCTTTCACCACGGCTTACTTGAAGGCGCTGGTTGATGGCCCCGGCGGGACGGGCTTCAGCGATGCATACGAACGCGACGCGGGCAAGCTGGACGTCGAGAGCGTTGCCAGGCAGGCGGTCGCCAAGTGCCGGGGCAACCACGACCAGCGCGAAATCGCCCCCGGAGACTACGAGGCGGTGTTCGACCCCAACGCCGTGGCCGACATGGTGCGCTTCCCCGCCGTGTGGGGCATGGGCGCGCGGCAGGTGCTCGACGGCCAATCGTTCATGTCGGGCAGGTCTGGCGAGCGGGTCGCAGGTGACGCGGTAAGCATCTGGGACGACCCCAACGACCCGCGGTGCCTGCCGATGCCTATCGACTACGAAGGGCTACCCTCTCATAGAGTAGACATAATCAGCAGCGGCATCGCGGTCGGGCCGGTGTACGACTACCAGACTGCGATGGAAGCGGGCACGAAATCCACCGGGCATGCGGAGGCCCCATTCGGTGATTTCTTCTCCGGCCCCGCCGCCGACCACATCGTCATGCCCACCGGCACGGCCAGCGTCGAGCAGATGATCGCTAACGTCGAGCGCGGCGTATGGGTAACCCGGTTTCACTACACCCACTGCCCTGACCCCAAGCGCGTGATCGCCACCGGCACAACCCGCGACGGCACGTTCCTCATCGAGAACGGGCGGGTGGTGGGCGCGCTGAAGAACCTGCGCCTGGAGATGGGCGTGCTCGACCTGCTTTCCTCCACGCAAGAGGCGGGCGAGGGCAAGTTGTGCCAGGACTGGTGGGCCGCCAACGGCATGAGCACCACCAACTACTTCGTGCCGAGTCTGCGCTTTGGCCGCTGCACGTTTACCGGCGTTACTACCTTCTAAGCAGGCTTGACTCTCTCGATGCCCTCTGCTATCCTCGCCCCGATACCGCGGGTCACTGGTCTCGACACTAAACAAGGAAACATTACGATGTCATCGCTCCCCCAAGCAGCCTACTCTCCTGACGAATACCTCGCTCTTGAGAGGAAGTCGGAGTACAGAAGCGAATACGTTGACGGCCGCGTCTTCGCGATGTCCGGGGCGAGCCGGGAGCATAACCTGATCGCTGGCAACATGTTTGCCGAGATACGCTCTCAGTTTAGAGGTAGGGAGTGTGAGGCCTACGTGGGCGACATGCGGGTGAAGGTCGCGTCCACGGGTATGTATACCCATCCTGATGTAGTGGCTGTCTGTGGAGAGCCGCGCTTCGAAGATCCCGAGGTGGATACACTGGTGAACCCCACCGCCATAATCGAAGTGCAGTCACCTTCGACAGAAGCTTACGACCGGGGTCAGAAGTTCGCCCACTACCGAAGACTGGATTCGCTTCAGGATTACGTGCTGGTAGCCCAGGATAGGGTCCTCATCGAGCATTTTTCGAGGCAGGACGCTAAAGGTGATGTGTGGGTGTTTTCGGCGATAAGCGACTTGGAAGGCACGTTGAACCTGGACTCTCTTGGCTGTGTCCTGGCGGTCCGTGACGTATATGACAGGGTCTCAGCCCCTGAGGGCCGCATCTGAAGGGCCACAAGTACCCTATTTGTGTGAAGCTCATCCGCCTTGTGCACCACGGCTTACATGCCGACCGAGGCATCAACGACTACTGGGCTGCCGTAGACACATTCCTAGCGGCGGTGTAGGCAAATAACATTGCCGTTCAGGTAATGTCGGTGGGCGAGGTGCCGAGTTGTCCTGCTCCCAAGAAGGTGCACGTCGGCGAACAGACTTCCCGGTTGATGGACCCTAACCGCCTGAGTATTGGCCTATTCACACCGGGGCGGTGCCCTTGGATTTGCCTGGGTCCTGTCGCTTGTACCCTGTCGCCGTCCTCAGTATAATGCCTCGGCCGGCAGCAAACGCCTGGCGCAACACTACGACCATCGAGGAAGAAGACATGAAGCTGCAAGACCGCGTGGCAGTAATCACCGGGGCGGGGTCGGGTATCGGGCAAGCTATGGCGCTCCTCTTCGCGAGAGAGGGCGCGCGCATACTGGCGGCCGACATCAACGCCGAGGCGGCACAGGCGACGGCCGACAGGGTAACGGGCGAGGGTGGCACCTGCCAGCCGTTCGCGGTGGACGTGGTGCAGCCTGAGCAAGTCCGGGCCATGATCGAACAGGCGGTTTCCGCGTACGGCCGCATCGACATCTTGTGCAACAACGCGGGCATTGGGTCAACCACCTCCGTGGTGGAGTGCGAGCCCGAGGAATGGGACCGCGTGATGACGGTGAACGTGAAGAGCGTGTACCTCGGCTGCAAATACGCCGTGCCGCACATGCTGGCACAGGGTAGGGGTGTGATCGTAAACACGGCCTCGGTGGCCGGGATGGTCGGCCTTGTAAAGCGGGCCTCCTACAGCGCGAGCAAGGGCGCGGTGATTGCCCTGACGCGGCAGGTCGCGATAGAGTACGTCGAGCAAGGCATCAGGGTTAATTGCTTGTGCCCCGGTACTGTCGATTCCCCCTGGGTGGGCAGGCTGCTGGACCAGGCGGACGACCCGGTGGCGGCAAGACAGGCCCTTGTGGCCCGGCAACCCATCGGCCGACTGGGCAACCCCGAAGAAATAGCCGCCGCCGCGCTCTACCTTGCCTCGGATGATGCCGCGTTCATCACGGGCACCGGACTGGTAATAGACGGCGGTTTGACGGCGCGCTAGCCGCGTAGCAACAGTGACACGGAGGACGAAGTGACCGCAGGCGTAACGCTAGAGAAATACCAGATGCTAATCGGCGCTGAATGGCGCGGCTCCGGCGATGGGAGCACCAGGCCCGTGCTGAACCCGGCCACCGGGGAAGCCTTTGCCGAGGTGCCGGAGGGCACCCGCGAAGACGCCAGGGCCGCCCTAGAAGCGGCGCAAGCGGCCCAACCTGCGTGGGAGGCGCTCACGGGCGTGCAGCGCGCGGCACATATACAGCGGGTTGTGCAGCTGATAAGAAGGGACGCCGAGCGGCTGGCGAGGGTGGTGGTGCGCGAGCAAGGCAAGCCGCTCGTGGAGGCGCGCGGAGAGATTGGGGGCACGGCGGGCTTCTTCGAGTACTTCACCTCCTTCGCCCGCGCCCCGATGGGTGAGATAGTCGCCTCCGACAACCCGAATGAGGACATCTGGATCAGGAACGTGCCTTTTGGCGTGGTAGTCGGAATCATCCCCTGGAACTACCCCTCGGCCCTGTTCGCCCGCAAAGTTGGCCCCGCGCTCATGGCGGGCAACACAATCGTGATCAAGCCCCACGAGGATACCCCGCTCAGCGCGATTGAGCTTGCGAAGCTTTGCGAGGAGGCAGGCATCCCCCCCGGCGTGGTGAACGTAGTTACGGGTGCGGGCAGGGTGGTCGGGGATGCCCTGGTGCGGGACAAGATTACGCGGCTTGTCACCGTCACAGGCTCGGTGCGCGCGGGCCGCGAAATCCTGGCCGCCGCCGCCGAGAACATCACCGTGGTGTCGCTCGAGCTTGGCGGCAAAGCGCCCTTCATCGTCATGGACGACGCCAACCTGGACGCCGCCGTTCGCAACGCCATCCACGCGAGGTTTGTCAATTGCGGCCAGGTGTGCACCTGCAACGAGCGCACCTACGTCCACCGCCGCGTCTACGACGAGTTCCTGGAACGCTACTCAAAGATAGCGAGCGGCCTGAGGCTCGGCAACCCTATGCGCACCGACATCGACCTGGGGCCGAAGGTCAACCAGATGGAGCTGGAGAAGCTGGAGCGGATGGTGGCGCGGGCGCGGGAGCAGGGTGCGGAGGTGGTCACCGGCGGCGGGCGGCCCGAAGGCGAGGAGTTTCAGCGCGGCTTCTGGTATGCGCCTACCGTGCTGGCGAACGTGCGCAACGACATGGACATCATGCAACAGGAGATATTCGGCCCCATCTCGCCGGTCATGCCTTTCGATGACTTCGAGGAGGCCATCGCTCTAGCCAATGACACCCCCTACGGCCTGAGCGCCTACCTGTTTACCAACGACCTCAAGCGCATGATGCGAGCCGTGCAGGCGGTGCGCTCCGGCGAAATCTACATCAACAAGATCGGACCCGAGCAATTCCAGGGCTTCCACACAGGCTACGGCCTGAGTGGCATGGGCGGGGACGACGGGCACCACGGCTTCGACCACTACTTCCGCAAAAAGACCGTCTACGTAAACTACGGCGAACCGACCACTGGTGGCCTCATGCCCTACGACGAGCCTGCCACCGAGCTACCACCACAGTAAGGGCAGATGGACGTAACCAAGACCAACGACGCACAGGGACACCCGGTGCGGCAACCCGCCGCCTTGATTGCCCTCAACCCGTACGAGGCCCGCACCGCCGCCGCCATATTCGAGCGCTTATTCCCCGCCGACGAGCACGGCCCCGGCGCTGTAGAGATAGGCGTGGTCACCTACCTGGACCGTGCCCTCGCAGGTGCTTACCGGGATAAGGCCGAGGCATATCGCGTCGGCCTGGCGACCCTGGACCAGGTAGCACGCCAGCGACATGCCGTCCCCTTCGCGGAATGCGGCGTGGAGCGGCAGGACGCGCTGCTGTCCGAGATGGAAAAGGGTGATCTCCCAGGCTTCCAGGTGCCGTCCCAGCGCGAGTTCTTCGAGATGCTGCGCGCGCACTTGCAGGAGGGACTTTTCGCGGACCCCGCGTACGGGGGCAACCGCGACAAGGCGGGCTGGCGCTTCCTCGGTCATCCCGGCTTCTGGTTCGAGAACTCGGCGGAGGAAAACCTGGCGACCGAGCCTGCGCTGAAGGGCGGCGTAATCCAGTCGCTGGCCGATGTGGGCTATTCCCTCGACGGCGGCCCGCGCGAGCCTGTGGAGATACCCGGCTACGACCCCCAGCGGGGCGGCGAGCCTCCGACCGGACCGGCTGACGTGGTGCTGGTGGGCGTGGGAGCAGCGGGCGCGCTGGCGGCGGCTATCCTGGCACGGGCCGGGCTGCGCGTGGTGGGTTTGGAGGCGGGGCCGTGGCGGACGAAGCGCGACTTCGTGCCGGACGAGCTAGGGTCGGCTTACTATTGTCGGGGCGGCATGGGGCCAAAGTTCCTCAGCGAGACCCCACGCTGGCGGCGCAATGTTAACTCGCCGACACGCGAGGCCACCTTTACGCTCGGCCGCATGATGAACAGCGTGGGCGGCTCGGTCATCCACTGGGGCGCTGCCCTCCGCCGCTGCCACCCTCACCACTTCAAGTACCTCACCTACGTGCGCGAGCGTTGGGGCGAGGGGGTGCTACCCGAAGGCAACACCCTGGCCGATTGGCCCGTTACCTACGACGACCTGGAACCGTACTACACACAGGTGGAGTATATGATCGGGGTGGCGGGCGACGGCGACACGAACCCCTACGTACGCCGAAGCAAGCCCCTGCCGATGCCAGCCCTCCGACCCTTCACGATGGGCAACCTGTTCAAAAGCGCGGGCGAGGCGTTGGGGTTGCACCCTTATCCCACGCCCGTGGCCGTCAATAGCGTGCCTTACAACGGCTTCCCGGCGACGGGCTACTGCGCCTGGAGCGGTGGCTTTGGCCCCTTCAACGACGAACGCTGGTATCCCGGCCTCACCTGGGTGCCCCAGGCCCTCGCCACCGGCAACTTCGACCTGCGTACGCATTGCCGCGTCGTGCGGGTGCTGACCGATGGCGACGGGCGCGCCAAAGGTGTGGAGTACATCGACGCGAACGGCAACTGGCAGGTGCAGGAAGCGCGCACCGTCATCCTGTGCAGCTACACCTTCGAGAACGTGCGGCTGCTGTTGCTCTCGGGCGACGCGAGGCACCCGCACGGCCTCGGCAACAATACGGGGCAGGTAGGCAAGCACATCATGACCAAGATGTGGTCCGACGTGTCCGGCCTGGTGCCCGACGTGGTGTTCAACGCGCACACCGGCCCGGCGGCCCAGATGTGGAGCCTGGACGACTATATCTCGGAGGACTTCGACTCGGCGGCGCACGGCTTCATCGGTGGAGCCACCCCGAACATCGAGAACCAGCGGCTGCCCATCCAGATCAGCCGTGAGAACATCCCGCCCGACGTGCCGCGCTGGGGCAAGCAGTACAAGGACCACCTGCGAGAGTGGCAGCACATCGCCGCCGTACGCCTCCAGCCCGACGCCCTCTCCTACCACTCCAACTTCCTGGACCTCGACCCGCACTACCGGGACCGCAGCGGCCTGGGCCTCCCCCTCATACGCATCACCTACGACCTGCAGCCGAACGAGGACCGAGTATCGGAGTACATGGAGGCGCGCGCCGAGGACATCCTGCGCGAGATGGGGGCCACCAGGACCTGGCGGGGGCCGCGCTTCGGCGGCGTCGTCAGCAGCCACGAGCTTGGGGGGTGCCGCATGGGCGAAGACCCGGCCGGTTCGGTGGTGGGGCCGGGGCTGGGCGTGCACGATACCCCGGGGCTGTACGTGTTCAGCACGGCTGCCTTCCCCACCTGCCACGGCGTCAACCCAACCCTGACGATGTGGGCGCTCTGCTACCGGGCCGCCGAGCAGCTTGTGGAGCAATTGGGTGGAAAACTAGCGCCATTGTAATGTCATCTGCCGGAAGCGCTGGCGCACGGCACGAAAGGAACCTTGCATGAACATCGACAGTATTGAAACCGGCTACTACCGTCTACCGCTGGAGCCTATGGGCGACGCCGGGCATGGCTTCATCGACTCCGAAGACCTGATTACGGTGGTGGTCAGGGCCGGGGGCCTGGAAGGTCACGGGTACGCCTATACGATAGGCAGGGGAGGACGCGCTGTCCGCGCCCTCATCGACTATGACCTTGCCCCGCTTCTCGTGGGACGTGACGCCAGCGACATAGAGGGGCTATGGAAGTTGATGTGGCAACGGCTGCTGTTCGTGGGGCGGGGTGGGGTGGCTTCTTTCTCTATAGCAGCCGTGGACATCGCCCTGTGGGACCTGTACGGCCTCCGCGAGCAAAAGCCCCTTTACGCCCTTTTCGGTGCCGAGCCGCGCGACATTCCCGCCTACGGTTCGGGAGTTGACCTCCCCAAGCCTCTGGACCAACTCCTGAGACAGACTGAGGGATTCATGCAACGCGGCTTCCCGGGAGTCAAGGTGAAGCTGGGCAGGCGCGACCCGGAAGAGGATGAGGCGCGGGTGGGGGCGGTCCGCAAGCTGATTGGCGACGGTATCGACCTGATGGTGGATGCCAACATGACGTGGAGCGCGGACGTGGCAATCGAACGGGGGCGGCGGTTGCAGCAGTTCAACCTCTACTGGTACGAGGAGCCTACTATCCCGGAGGACGTGCCCGGCCACGCGCGGCTCGCGAGGGAGCTTGACGTACCCATTGCCGTGGGCGAAAGTCTCCACTCCCCGCACGAGTTCCGGCGGTACGTGGACGAGCAGGCGATAGAGGTCGTGCAGATCGACCCGGTGACCAACGGAGGCATCACGGTCTCGCTGCAAGCCCTAAAGATGGCCGACGAAGCGGGGCTACCCACCAGCAGCCATTACACGGACGAGCTGAGCGCCCACCTCCTGTGCGCCTCCAACAACCCGGTCTACCTTGAAAAGCACGCCTTCGCCCTGGACCCCTACCTGCAAGAGCCGCAAGTGGTGACCAACGGCCAGGTGCGCCCCACAGAAACGCCCGGCAGCGGCATGCGCTTCGACCCGAAGGCATTGGAGCCTTACCGTGTAGACTAGACACTCAGAAGTCATCCCAACATACAATCGCGGGACTGTAGCACCAGGATTATCTAAACGCCAAGACGCCAAGACGCCAAGGACCACGCCAAGACGCCAACGACCACGCCAATGTACTAAGGTTTGGTGAGTACAAAGAGGAGCAGGGTACGTGATGTCGTACTCTGCTCCTCTTGCTTAGAACCCATTCCCTAATCTCTGCGTAGCCTCTGCGCCCTCTGCGTCTCTGCGGTGAATTCTTTATTCCTCCTGGCGCTGTCCTGGCCACCTGCAGTATTCGTCACTTAAATAGCGCTAAGACTAAATGTAACGGCTAGTAGTTGGCCCGCAGCGTCGGCTGGCACTCGCCTGTGTGCAGGTGCTCCAGCAGGTCGTGTAGCATCGCAACCGCCACGGCATCGCGACTGGCTTCCTCTAGCTTGAAGGTCGTCATCACCACCCGGCCCCTGCCATAGCGGAACTGCACCGTGTGCACCGCCGGGTTACCCACCCAGCCCGACACCATCCCCGCCAGCAGGTCGGGCTGCACCACGGGGTCCTCCAGCGGCAAGCCCACAATCGTGCCCCTCGGCATGACCGCAGCATATGGCAGACCGAGCGGGTTCTGCACGCTAAGTCGCTTGTGGACGTCGGCCCGCAGCCAGCTGAAACTCGTGAGCCAGCTACCGCTATAGGCCCCGCCGCGTGGCTGCACCCAGAAGAAGGGGCTTGGCCCCTCGCTGATGAACAGGAGGTCCCCACCGTCGCGCACCCACCTGAGCAGCTCCGGCGTGGGGTAGTTGGTTACGGCTAGCCGGGTGTCCAGGGTCAGCTCCGTCTGTACGTGGTAGCCGAGCTTGCGCAAGGTGGCTCGCAGGGTAATTGGTTGCAAATCATCTTCGGGGGGGTTCTCGGCCACGGTGTCGTCGGTAGGCATCCACTCCATGCCCTCTCCCGGCCGGCCCAATAGCTCTCCCTCGTCGATGCCCGGCACCTCGTCGCGCAGGATTACGGCCACGGGGTCCCGCATGTTCGGGGCGCGCAGGGCCGAGGGCAGCACCAGCAGGCTGAGGCGGTTTTTTGCAAGCTCTCCGCCACTCCCAGCGGCAATCGAAAGCTGCACGTCCACAGGGCGCGTCTCTTCCAGGCGAGGCAACTGCCAGTGTACGCGGCCAAGCGTAACGGTTTGGCCTCGTGATAGCGAGCGTATGCGGGTCTCGCCCTCGTCGCCGCCGTCTATCTTCCACCTCAACACCGGGTCCGACCAGGCGCCCGCGCTGTAGCGTGAGGCGTAGAGCCGGGCCAGCACCTGCTTGTCGTCCCAGGAACTGTAGCTTCTGACTTGCGGCACTATCACGTCGGGGGCGTTTATCGTGCCGAACTCTCCGTGGTACACTTTCGGGTTGCGGTAGAAGTCAAGCAGTCCGTTGCTCTCCCAGTAGATGTCGGACAGCTCGGTGATGACGTACCCGACGATGTTAGGCTGCCGCCGCATCGCCTCGATTTCGTACTTCATGGCGTTGAACTGGTGCCACTGCGAGGCCCGGGCGAACTCTTCGTAACTGCCCCATATCTTGTCGAGGCCGTATCGCTTGAACCGCTCGTCTGCGCCCCTGGGCCAGCCCGGCTCGCCCTCCCAGCCGCTCCACCAAGGCCCTATGCCGAACCAGGGCGGGTCGGCCCCGTAGGGCTTGCGCAGGTTGTCGAGCGTCGGCAGGCCCCAGTTGCCGAACTCGGAGAGCACGAGCGGCTCGTGCCCGGTGCGTTTGGCGTCGCCGTAGCTCGAATAGGTCCACAGGGGCCGCATGTTTACCTGCTCCATCATGGCCGCGAACGAGGCCGCCTGGTCGGGAATATTACCGTAGAAGTGGAAGTCGTCCAGGTCGCTGCGCACGTGGATGTTCGGCCCCCACGGGTGAGCGCAGGGCGAGTTGTCCACCACCAGCCGTGTGGGGTCGAGCGCCTTGCACAGCTCGTACATGTCATCGACCCATTTGCGGTCAGAGGCGCTCAACGGCAGGCTGGTGCCCCAGTCCTCGTTCACGATGGTCCAGATTACCAGCGAGGGGTGGTTGAAGTCGCGGCGGACCATCTCGCGCAACGTCTGCTCCACCCGCCCCTGTATGGTCTCTCCCAGGTGAAGCTGGTTTTCTTGCAGTGTGCCCTTGACGTAGAAGGTGCGCCACGACGGTATCTCGGCCCACACCAGCAGCCCCAGCTCGTCGGCGAGATCGAGGTAGACGGGGTCGGGCGGCTTGATGTGGCAACGCAGGCAGTTGAGGCCAAGCTCCTTCGCCTTGCGGAACTCATCTTCCAGGTACTCGCGCGAGGGCACCGTGTATATGGTATCCGGGTAGAGGTCCTGGTCTAGAGCTGACAGCAGGTAGACCGGCTCTCCGTTCAGGAGGATCCGCCCGTCCTCGGTCGCGATCTCGCGGAAGCCGAAACGCACGTCAATCTCATCCTGCTCCTCGTTCTCCGGTTGCAGGGTCACTGTGGCTGTATACAGGTGTGGGTCTTCCAGGCTCCACAACCTCACAGCGTCCACCTTGAGGCTCACCTCGTAACTCTGCTGCCCCCGCTTCAAAGACACCGTCTCAGTGACGGCCCCGCTGCCTGAGCCAAGGCTAACCTGTAAAGAGCCGCTCGCGGATGCACCTTTCAAAGCCGCGACTTCTACCGAGACGCGCGCCTCTCCTGAATGTATGTTGGGCGTGACTTGCACGTGGCTGATATGGCTGGCAGGCACCGCAGTGAGGGTCACATCTTGCCAGATGCCACCTGCGTTGATGTACCATTCCTGCTTGCCGTGGGGCACGTCCTCCGCGTTGAAGGGGGGCTTGCTGACTCCTGGGTCGGCGGGGTAATCGGGCCACCTGGGCACAGTGATGCCCTCCTGCGCCGAGTCGTAGACACGCACGGCAAGCTCGTTGGTACCAGCGTGCAGGTACTGCCGGGCGGGGATGGTGAAGGGTGTGTATCCACCTTCGTGCTCCCCTGCCAGGCTGCCGTTGATGAACACCTGGCACCAGTAGTCCACGGCCCCGAAATGCAACAGCAACTCCCCGTTCAGTTTCTTTTCATCGAGGTCTACAGTCCTTCGGTACCACGCGTAGCCGCTGTAGTGTTGCAGCTCGGGGAAAGCGGCCTGCCAGGGGAGCGGCACCGTGATCGTCCGGTCGAGGGAGAGGGAAGTAACGTCGCCGGTGCCTTCCGGGTCGAGGCCAAAGTCCCAGGAGCCGGAAAGTGACTCTCCAAGTCGCATGTAAGAACCCTCCAATGTATTGGTATCTTGGTGTGGGCTGTAAGGTAGCAAGTCTTGAGCCAAAATTGTGCTGTAAGCTGGGCAATATCCTCATGCCTCACCGGCATATTGAGGCAAAACTCTCCAGAGCGATGATTAATGTACCGCTTGTCTATGTTCCCGCCATTGACAAGCGAAGAAAAATTGACTTATACTCAGCTTCTAACAGTACATACTTACCACGGGTAACGTTCTATAGGTACAATCTCTAAATCTCGGTGACGACGTCGCGCGACCAGGGATCCAAGACTGTGCTTTACTTGCTAGTGTTTTGCCGGATCGTATTGGGACTGGTACTTCTGTTGGCGTTTGCCAACAAAGTCCTGAACATGCCCCGTTTCCAGCAGACCGTCGCCGGTTTCGGCATACTTCCACCCCGCCTGAGCGCCATCGCGGCTGTGTTATTCGTGGCCGGCGAGCTTGTGGTTGTCCTTCTGATGGCTTTAGGTGGCGCTTTCCTGGGGCCGGGCTTCGCGCTGGCGACGCTCCTGCTTGTCTCGTTTTCGGTCGCCTTGCTGTCGGTGCTGGTCAGGGGTATGAACGTCTCTTGCGGCTGCTTCGGGCCGTCGCAGAAAGCCGTATCGGCATACGACCTGTGGAGGAACGCCGGGTTCATACTCTGCGCTCTCGCGGGCCTTGGGGCACTCACCGCCCAGCGCGCAGGTGGAGACCTTAGCCTCGCGGAGCTGGCCATCGTTGCCGCTACGGCGGCGGTCTTCGTTACCATCTGGTTGAACCTGCGAGATATTGTACAACTATTGCGCCTTTCCTAGTTATCTCAGCGAAGAGGAGCTCTATGGTGGACCAACTGCTCGTTATCAGCGTCGTGCTGCTGTGGGTAATTGTGCTGCTCAACTTCGTCCTCACGCTCGCGCTGATACGCAAGCTCAACAATAGCTCCGCTCTCAACGCCGAAGTAGCGCGACAGGATGGCTTGAAGCCCGGCGACCCGGCTCCCGATTTCACGGCTGAGACGTTGAGGGGCGAGACTGTCAGCCTCTCCACTTTCTTGGGACGGGACACCGCGCTGGTCTTCGTGTCGCCCACCTGCGGTCCCTGCCGCAGCGCCCTGCCGCGCTTCGAGGCCGCGCTACCTCACGCGAGGCGTTCGGGAGCCGAGCTTGTGCTGGTGAGCATTGCCGATGCAGACGCCACTCGCGCCTTCGCCGACGAGTTCAACATCAGCCTCCCCGTGCTGGTCGCCCCTCGACCTGAAAACACCTTCATGCAGGACTACAAGTTCAATAGCACACCCAGCTATTGTCTGATAGACGCCCAGGGCAAGGTCCGTCTCTCCGGCTACCCGAGTTTCGAAGGGGGCGAGTGGAGATCCCTGGTAGACTCCTGGCAGCAAGGAACGCCCCAACTTGCAAGTCTGGTGCCCAGCAAGGGAGGTGGTGCATGAGCCGAGCATGAGGTCTTGTTCGATCAACCACCCACTTCTGCTTAGTCCACCTAAAAGGAGCGCACCATGAACAGCTTTACCGACAAACTTCTCGACGGTTTCGACCGCCTGAGCCGGGCCGGGTTCCTCAACTCCGTTGTCGCCAAGACCCTCGACCGGGTCCTACCGAGGGGCGTGGCCAACGCCGCCTGCGGCTACCAGTGTGGCGGCAGCAGTTGCTACTTCTCCGACGGTTGCTACTATGCCACCAACGGCGCGAGACCCAACCAGCTCGTGCGCGATTGCACCAAGACCTACGCGGAGTGCTTCTACGGCGGCACGCATTATACCGACACCTCGTGTGTCAGTTCTTGCCCCTGATCGGGGCTAACCCTCAGTTCAAGAGGCGCAAACAGGTAGGGCCAAGATGAAGTCTTGGCCCATCTGCTTTGCATCGCAATTCGGAGTTAACGATTACGAGCCAGGTATCATCGAACAATAAGCTTACTACCGGGTCAAAAGTTCGCCTGTTACTGGCGGGCTGCATGGTGCTGGCGATGCTGGTCCTTACGCTGAGGCGTGGGTTGCTCGTGGTGACCGTACAGCAGACTAGCATGTGCCCCGCCCTCAAGCCCGGCGACCGCGTCCTGGTGGTCCGCCATTGGCCCGGCAGTTGGTTGCGTAAGGGACAGGTTGTGCTCGTCTGGCCCTCGCACGTCATGTCGCCGGACCCCGTCAACCCGGCCTCGGGGACCCCCTACATTAAGCGGATAGTTGGCATGCCGGGAGACAGCCTGGTCACCTCATTGGAGGAAATGCACCCTCAGCTTCGACCGCCTCTAGTGGCCTCCCACGACCGCGAAGGCAGGCGCACCTGGCACGTCCCGCCCGGCCACGTTTTTGTCCTGGGCGACCACGTCCCGCGCGGGTTCGATTCACTCACCTGGGGTCCGGTGCCCTTCAACTGCGTGAGGGGAGTGATGCTTATGAAACTAGCCGACGCACAGGAACCCCCCGGCACGAACGCCGCACTCTGAGACCGTCGTGTCCGCTCCCACCCCCGACCGCACCTAACCATAGTCGCTTGTTTTCTTGTGTCATTTGGGCAAACGAGTCTCGTAGCTCCCCGGTCCGAGGCCGCTTCACCTTTGAAGTGACTGGCGGCGAGCGCCTGCTCGTGTGCAGGCCCCCGAAGGGAGGCCCGCCTATGAGCGACGCACGCCCTGCGGGCAGGACCCTAGTTACGAGTAATTCTGGCCCGCGCGCTCAGGATGGCATGAGACTTGCAGCTAGAGGAGAGTTGTCTACTAGCTGCCCAACCATTCCCACGAGGACCTATTGACAGGCCACCTGAATTGACGTATACTTCGCCGCATCGATCCAGAATTCTTTGGGTCGATCTCGAACTGTCAAGGTCGTTCTCCGCTTTAGCAAGGGATGTGCAATGACGCACGGCAAGAGCCTACACCTGGAGGCGGGTGCCCCCGATGAGACGATCGTTGCCATGCTCAAGGCATTGGCTTCTGTGCCACGCCTGCGAATACTCCAGATGCTCTCCGACGAAGGGCACACAGTGAACGAGGTAGCGCAGGCCCTCAACTTGCCCCCTTCCACGGCGGCCGCGCAAATCAAGGTGCTGGAAGACGCCGGTTTCGTGCGCTCCGAGCTGCAACCCGCCAGCCACGGCCTGCAAAAGGTCTGCGCTCGCACCTACGACAACCTTACTCTACAACTGCCCTACATGCCCGACATTCCCAGCAACAGCATCGAGGTCTCGATGCCCGTAGGGGCCTACACCTCCTTCGAGGTCACCCCTACCTGCGGCCTGGCCTCCCCGGCCTCCCTTATCGGCTACCTGGACGACCCGCCCAGCTTCTACGAGCCTGAGCGCCTCCATGCCGGGCTTGTCTGGTTTCGCAGTGGCTACCTCGAGTACACTTTTCCGAACCGCCTCCAGAAGGGTTCTACCCTCACCAGCGTGCTCATCAGTATGGAAATCTGCTCTGAAGCGCCACTGCACAACGACAACTGGCCCTCGGATATCACTTTGTGGGTCAACGGCGTTGAACTCGGCTCTTGGACCTGCCCCGGCGACTTCGGTGGAGAGCGTGGTCGCCTCACCCCGGAGTGGTGGGACAGCAAGGACTCGCAGTTCGGCGTGCTCAAGCGCTGGCTGGTGAATCAGGAAGGTTCGTTCGTGGACGGGCACCCTCTTTCCAGGGTGACCGTGCGCGAGCTAGGCGTGGAGAAGCGGCCCGTTATTACCGTGCGCGTCGGCGTCAAGCCCGATGCCGACCACGTGGGCGGCCTGAACCTGTTTGGTGCGACTTTCGGCAATTACCCACAGGACGTGACCCTGCGCATCGAGCACAAAAGGGAACCACGCCAGAACAATCATCACCACTAATACCAGGCTCCTTAGCGAGCAGGAAAGGGGGTATGCAAACTCAAACAGGGCACTATCGAGGGTTCTCTTGACTTTTAACTGGACTAACCAAGGAGGAAATGACGATGTGGTCTAAGGCTAAAAAGAGCATGAGCCTGCTGGCGATAATGAGCATCATGTTGACGATGCTGGCAGCCTGCGGCGGCAACGGAGGGACCGGCACTGCCACGATCCCCGCCAATCCCGTAGTTACGAACACGGCCGGCGCCGGTGGCGGAGAAGCTACTGCTATGCCCACCGAGGGCGCGGAAGCTACCACTGCACCCACCGAAGGCGCCGAAGCTACTACGGCTCCCACCGAGGGCGCCGAAGCTACCACCGCACCCACCCAGGGCACAAATGGTGGCGGCGGTGGCGGAATGCCCGCTAGCTGCACCGGCAACGTAGAGCTTGCCTACTGGACGCCGTTCACTGGGCCGGACGGTCCTTTCATGCAGACCATCGTTGACAATTTCAATGGCGCTAACTCGAACATCAAGGTCACGATGAACACCCTGGCCGAGTATGGCACTCAGCTTGATACCGCCAAGGCCTCGGACAGTCTCCCTGACGTGGCCGTGTTCAACGAGGACGTGGTAGCCACCAATGCCTTCAACGGCATCGTGCGCCCCATACCCGACAACGTAATGAGCATCATCGGCGTTAGCGAGTCGGACTTCCCGGCAGTGGCCTGGGGTGCCGGCACCGTCAACGGCAAGCAGTACGCTATTCCGTTGAGCTTCGTCGCAATGACCGCTTACTACAACGAGGACCTGTTCAAGGCTGCCGGTATCGCCGGTCCGCCGACCAACAAGGCCGAGTTCGAGGACGCTGCCCAGAAGCTGACCACGGGCGGCAACAACGGCTTCCTGCTGACCAACGGCTTCCCCGTACAGCAGATCTTCCAGCAGTTGCTGCACCAGTACGGCGGCCAGGAGTTCTCCTCCGACGGCAAGACCGCGACCTGGAACAGCGAAGCAGGCGTGAAGGCCCTCACCTGGATGAAGGAAGCTCAGACCAAGTACGGCCAGCCCAACCTGGAAGTCGACGCCGAGCTTAACGCCTTCAAGGGCGGCACGGTCGGTATGGTCTGGAACGGCATCTGGCAGGTACCCAACCTGACTGGCGAGGCTGTAGAGTTCGCAGGCAAGGCCGCTCCCGTACCTCAGATTGGCGACCAGCCCGCAGTGTGGGCGGGTGGCCCCTTGCTGGGTCTCCCGGCCAAGGCGAACCCCGATGAGTGCAAGGACGCCGCAGCCGGCGTATTCATCAAGTACGTGCTCGACAACTCGCTAGAGTGGGCCAAGGCCGGCAGCATCCCCGCGTTGAACTCAGTCCGCGAAAGCGCCGAGTTCAAGGCACTGCCGCACGCCTCGGTCGGCCCTTCGGTTGCCAACCCTGTGTTCCCGCCTTCGATCCCCGGTATCGGCAGCGCCTTCGCACCCCTGGGTGAGGCGGTAGGCTCCATCATGGCCGGCACCGAGACCGACATCAAGGCCGCTCTCGACTCCTCGGTCGAGCGCTCCAACGCGCTCCTCGAAGAGAACCGCAACACCTTCGGCGACGCGCCTAAATAGTGATAGGCAGTACCTGGCGCTCGACAGCGAGCGCTTAGTGCTGAGTAACAGGTATCATAGTCTGGGCGCCGGGTCGGGAGTAATTTCCCGACCCGGTGCCCGGTACTAGGTACCCGGTACTTAGAACAGAAAGGTGGGTGTTTATGGCAAAAGTAACTACCGCCGAGACGACTTTCGAAGCCGCAGGCACCACGACGGCGAAGAACAAGTTCAACTGGACACCTTACCTGTTCATCTTGCCCCACCTGGTCTTCTTTGCGGTGTTCGTCGCCTGGCCCTTCATCAACGGCCTCTGGATCAGCTTGCAGGACTACCATTACCTGCGCCCCGACCAGGCTAAGTTCGTAGGCTTGCAGAACTACGTCAATCTCTTCGATCCGGGTAGCGTAAAGTTCAACGAGTTCTGGAACTCGATGAAGAACACGTTTATCTTCGTGATAATAAGCGTGCCGCCCCTGGTCATTATCCCGTTGCTCCTGGCACTGCTGCTCAACACCAAGACCCCCGGCCGCAACTTCTTCCGCGCGGTCTACTTTGCACCCTGGGTGCTGTCGGTGGCGGTGGTGGGCCTTCTCTGGTGGTGGATTTTCCAGAGCCAGGGCGGCCTGGTCAACTACTACCTGAAGGACCTCGGCCTGGAACAGCCGCGCTGGCTATCGACGCAACCCTGGGCCTGGATCTCGATCCTCGCCGCGACCGTCTGGTGGACTATCGGCTTCAACATGATCATCCTCCTGGCCGCGCTACAAGACATACCGGACCAGCTTTACGAGGCGTCCTCCCTTGACGGCGCGACGCGCATGCAGACGTTCTTCCGTATTACGTTGCCCATGCTCCAGCCCGTGCTCGTCTTCGTCATAACCATTACAATCATCGCCTCGTTCAACCTGTTCGGCCAACCGTTCCTCATGACGCGTGGTGGCCCACCCGAAGCGAACGGCGGCGGCTCCACCCAGCCGGTCATGTACCGCATCTACGTGGAAGGCTTCGAACGGCCATTCCAGGGTGGCGCGGCAGCCATGTCTTTCGTCGTGGCCGCGATCATGATCATCGTGTCGTACATCAACTTCAAGGTGTTCCGCCAACGCGACGCCAACTAGCCTGGCACTTCGTAATTCGACCGGCGCCCGATACGTTCACGTTGGAAAAGGAGTAACTGTATGGCCGCAACCACGCCCGAAACCAGGCGCGAGGCTAGGAACGATCCAAACCAGGGCAGACTGATGCGCAAAATCCTGGGGCTGCTGCCTACGTACATCATTATGGTGTTCGTCGCCCTGCTGATTTTGCTGCCACTGTTCTGGATGTTGTCTACTTCACTCAAGCCCAAGTCTCAGTGGTTCAGTACGAAGATCGAGTGGGTCCCGCGCACGTTCACCCTGGAAAACTACCAGAAGATATTCGACAACCCCAGCACTCCCATCGCCAACTGGTTCCTCAACAGCGTGCTGATTGCCTCGATTGTCACAGTGCTCGTGCTGGCCGTAGACTCGCTGGCTGCCTATGCGTACGCGCGCATGGAGTTTCCCGGCAAGAGCCTCCTGTTCGGCATCATGCTGGCGACCCTCTTCTTGCCCGGCATCATGTTCCTGGTGCCCAACTTCTTGACGATAGCGGGCCTTGGCCTGCTGAACAACTGGGGTGGGGTAATCATACCGGCCCTTGCAGGTGTGTTCGGCGTATTCTTCCTCAGGCAGTTCTTCGAGAGCATACCGAAAGAGTTAGAGGAAGCAGCCGCCATAGACGGGGCCAACAAGTTCGAGACCTTCTACAAGGTGGTCCTGCCACTGGCGAAACCCGCCCTCGCTACCCTGGGCATCCTTACTTTCCTGGGTAGCTGGAACGACTTCCTGTGGCCGCTGCTCATACTGAGGGACACCAAGCTGCAGACGCTGCCCCCGGGCCTGCGCACCCTGCAAGGCGCTTACACCTCGGAGTACGGCCTTATGCTGGCCGGTGCGGTGATCGTCGCGGTCCCCGTGCTGATTATCTACATCGCTCTGCAGAGATTCGTCGTACAGAGCGTGGCGTCTACCGGCCTCAAGGGCTAGCATCTCACTGCCCGCTGTGAGCCGGGCTTTACCACCACGCCAAGGACGATCTCATGCCAGGCCCACTCCAGACCAATAGCCTCCACAAGGACAGTCGCGAGCGCTCCGAGGCTTTAGCCGTGCGCGCCCGCTTCGCTGCGTGGGCTATGGCGTTGCTCGTGCTACTCGCCCTGGCGGCTTGCGGGCCCACGGAGCAGCAGGCAGGGTCCAGCGCTACTGCTACTGCTACTGCTACCCTCACCACGGTCACTGCCGGGCAGGAGGGCTCGCCTACAGCCAACGCGGGGGGCACCACACCAACTGCTCCCGCCGAAGCAGCCACGGCCACCGAACAGCCCGCCGCGACAGGCACAGCCACCAGTCCCGCCGCCACCACCGACACCGAAGGCACCTTCACCAACCCAGTCCTCCGGGGAGACTTCGCAGACCCCTTCGTGCTGAAGGAAGGTGCTACATACTACGCCTACGCCACCAACGCCTCGGGCCGTAACATCCAGGTAGCCACCTCACCGGACCTGGTGAAGTGGACCCTCCTCTCGGATGCCATGCCCTCCCTGCCTACCTGGGCCAAGCTTGGCGGCTCGCTCGTGTGGGCACCGGAAGTCATGAAGATAAGCGATAAGTACGTGCTCTACTACACGGCGCGGGACAAGGCCTCGAACAAGCAGTGCGTGGGTGTTGCCACGAGCGACAAGCCGCAGGGCAAGTTCCGCGACACCAACCCTGCTCCACTCGTCTGCCAGGCCGAGGAGGGCGGCACGATAGACGCAAGCCCCTTCCGCGACGGAGACAAGCTTTACCTCTACTACAAGAACGACGGCAACTGCTGCGGCCAGGCCACCTACCTGTACGTGTCTGAGATGTCGCCAGATGGCCTCAGCCTGGTGGGCGAGCCTACGCGGCTGGTACGCAACGACAAGGCCTGGGAGGGGCGTGTGGTGGAGGCCCCCACAATGTGGAAGCAAGACGGCAAGTACTACCTGTTCTTCTCGGCCAACAACTACGCCGGCTTGGAGTACTCGGTAGGTTACGCCAATTGCGAGGCCCCGACAGGGCCGTGCGAGGACGCGCCCGAAAACCCCATCCTGGCAAGTCGCATGAAGGAGAGACCTCTCGTCATCGGGCCGGGGCACCAGAGTATCATCGAGGACGATGACGGAGAAACGTGGCTCGTATACCACGTCTGGGACGTCACGTCGGCTGGCCTGAGGGGGAACAGCAGGTTCATGTGGATAGATCGCCTGGCTTTCGAAGGGGGGAAGCCTGTGGTCAAGGGTCCGACGACGGACCCACAGCCGGTACCATGAGGGGCGCACCGGCTAGAAGCAACGCAGCATCACATCATCGCAAGGAGGAGCAAATGAAAGTCCGGTATTCTATCAAGCTGTTTGGCCTGTTGGTCATGGCCCTGGCGGGCATAACAGCTATCGCACTCACTCAACCCGGAGGCGCGAAGGCCGACCCGGAGAACCACCTACCCCCAGGTTCTTACACCAACCCGGTGCGAATCGTGGTTAGCGGCACCGGCGAGCTCGTAGAGAGCTGGGCCGACCCGATGGTAATTAGCGCCACCGATGGTTACTACTACGCCTATGCGACGTTCGACCCTCTCCGCGACGGCGACTTCGATAATGGCGGCAACCTAATTTTCCACACCGCCCCGATGGCCCGGTCGAGCGACTTGGTCCATTGGACGTACATCGGGGATGCATTCACTTCGCTCCCCAGCTATGCAGACCCCAGCACGTACATCTGGGCCCCCGACGTGCGCTTCTTTGACGGCCAGTATCACATGTTCTACGCCGTCACCAATGTAAACGATGCCACGAGCGGCTCGGCTGGTTGTGGGTTTGACCCTGCTATAGGCGTGGCTACCAGCCCTACCCCCTATGGCCCCTGGACCCACTCGGCGCAGCCGGTTGTCTATCCCAGGCACAACGGGGCTGGCACCGACTGTAACTTCTTCCCCACGATTGACCCGGCCTTCGTAGAGACCCCCACCGGCCAGCGCTATATCTACTTCGGTAGCTACTACGGTGGTGTGTGGGTGCGCCAGCTCATAACGGGCACGCTGACGACGCAGCAGGCCGGCGAGGAAATGGTAGCTATCGACAACAAGTACGAAGGCGCTTTTGTCATTCAGCGCAACGGCTTCTACTACCTGTTTGTCTCCGCTACCGACTGCTGCCGCGGACCCCTGACCGGCTATTCCGTGTTCGTGGGTCGCTCCATCAGCCCGACGGGTCCGTTCATAGACAAGAACGGCTTCAGCCTGGATGAAGAAATATCCGGCGGGCGCGCCGGTGGTAGCGTAGTTATCAGCATGAACGGTAACAGGTGGGTTGGACCCGGCCACAATGCCGTCATCACAGATACGGCAGGACAGGACTGGTTCATCTACCACGCTATAGACCGCGCTAACCCTTATTTCGCCAAGCCCGCGACGGTTCCGGTAAACGACCAGTTCAACGTCAACAAGCGGCCCATGATGATGGACAGGCTTGATTGGTACGATGGCTGGCCCACCGTGCGAGCAGGGTACTGGGCATCGGACAGCCCGCAGCCCGCACCTATAGTCGTTACCGGCACAACCCCATCGCCGACCCCGGCGATGCGGCCCATGCACTCCCCCGGCTCGCTCCTGGAGCCGCAATCGGACGAGTTCAACGGCACCCTCGAGCCTCAGTGGGGCTGGGTCCGACCCCCTGCTACCACTACTTACTCGCTCACCGAGCACCCCGGCTTCTTCCGCTTCTACACGCAGGGTGCCGACCTCTTCCAGGACAGCAACAACGCATCGGTCCTGACCGAGACCGCGCCCACTGGCGACTTCATGGTGGAAACCAAGTTCGAGATCAACCTGCCTCCTTCGGGCTGCTGCTTCAACTACAGGCAGGCAGGTGTCACGCTGTACCAGGATGACGACCACTACGTCAAACTCGTTCACGCATCGATCTGGAACACTCGCCAGACCGAATGGGCGAAAGAGACCGGCCCTAACGACCCCGACCGGGCGCACAGGAGCGGCCACACCTATGGCAACACCGTCATTGGCCCTCCCGGCATGCACACCGTAACGACCACCACCACCTGGCTGCGTATCGTCAAGGAGACAAACACGAACACGGGCGAGCAGTACTACACCGGGTACAGCAGCATTGACGGCGTCAACTGGGAGCGCGGCGGCACCTGGACGCACAACCTGAGCAACCTCAAAATCGGCCTGGTGTCGATGGGCGGTTCTGGATCCATTGCCGACTTCGACTATGTGCGCGTCTACGCTCTGGCTCCGGCAGGCTCAACCGCAACCACCACCCCTTCCGCTTCCTCCACGACTGTGCCTAGCTCTACATCTACAACTGCGCCTAGCTCTACCTCTACTACCGCGCCTAGCTCGACGGCCACCCGCACCTCTACCACCGTACCTTCGAGCACGAGCACGGTAGCGGCTAGTGCCACAGCCAACGCCACGGCGACGGCTTGTGCCATCAAGTTCGCTGACGTGCCACCCACAGGTGAGGGTTCTACCTTCTACGGCTTCGTCAGGTGCTTAG
>DASVQO010000202.1:0-5775 GCA_036389075.1 Chloroflexia bacterium
GTGGTGGTGAGCATCGAGGGCACCACCTGTGTGAAGCCCTCCCGGTCCAGCGTATCCTGCGCGGCCCGCAGCATGGCGGCTTTTACTCTGGCCACGTGGGCGGCCTTGCTCAGTCCCGGCTGCACGGCACCCATGATTGCGGGTGCGAAGTAGCTATAGCCGAGGTGCGGGGTCTCCATTGTCTATCCTCCTTGCGGAGGCGCATACCCACAAAAAAACCTTGCACGGGGCAAGGCTGGTGGTCGCCGCGTCTGCGGCAGCATCTATGGGCATACACCAACCTTGACGGCCTCACGGGACCGGCATTAAAGGTCGTTCCGAGCCGAGCGCGACACGCAATGTGCCTCCGGCTCCACCAGAGTATACTCCGCGCGGCCAAGTCGTGTCAACCGGGTTGTGCACATAGAGGAGTTACGATGAAACCGCAAGGGCGCAAAGAGCGCAAAGGACACGGGAAGATAATGTAAGCGTCTTAAGCGGAAGGACCAGGGGTACAAGTGGCGTACTCTGGTCCTCTTTAGACTCTAAGCCATTGATTTTCCTAGCTGCCCTTTGCGCTCTTTGCGCCTTCGCGGTTTCTCCCTCATCACTCCATCGCCTATTGCCCGATTTCCTGGTGCACCTGCCGCCCTACCCGCGCCACGATCTCGGGCACGGCGAGAACGTCTTCTAGGGAGGTGCGGAAGTTGACTATGCAGGCGCGCAGCAGGAACTTGCCATCAACGATGGCGTTGGACAGGAACGTTTCGCCCCCGGCTTGCAGGCGGTCGAGCACCTCGGTGTTGAGCCTGTTGAGGTAGACTTCGGCGTCTTCGGTGCCGGGCTGCACGCCCGGGGGCACGTAGCGGAAGGTAGCGATGCTCAGGCCCTGCGTGCATGCCTCCAATTCCGGGTGCTCTCCGGCTGCGCGGAACATCTCTCTCGATAGGGCAATGTCGTCGGCTATCATGCGCCGGTAGCCTTCGAGGCCGGCGTGTTGCAGGGCGAGCCACACCTTGAGGGCGCGAAAGCCCCGCGAGTTCTGCATGCCGTACTCGTGGTAGTTGATGGCCGGGTCTTCGGCCATGTCGATCATGTGATAGTAGGCGGGGTGGAATTCGAAGGTGGCGTGCAGGTCCTCGCGGCGGCGAACGAGGGCGCAACCTGCCTCCAGCGGTGCGTAGAGCCACTTGTGCGGGTCGATTGCCACCGAGTCTGCCTCGGACAGGCCACGCAGGTCGGCGTGCACACCCGGCACGGCGGCGGCAAAGCCCCCATAGGCTCCGTCTACGTGAAACCACAGGTTGTGCTCTCGGCAGATGGCGGCTATCTCAGGCAGCGGGTCAATAGCCCCGGTGCTCACCGAGCCGGCCGTGCCGATTACCATGATGGGCAGGTCGCCACTCTCTGTATCGGCTTGTACCTGCCTGCGCAGGGCCTGGGTGTTCATGCGCTGCTGGCTATCGGTGGGTATCCAGCGCACCGCTTCCGTGCCCAGGCCGAACAGGTCGGCGGCTTTCTGCACCCAGGTATGAGTCTCCGCCGACGTGTAGACGCGCATCTTGCCGTGGGCGGGGTCCATGCCCTCGGCGCGCACGTCCCAGGTGGCCCTGGCGCGGCGGGCGGCGAGGAAGCCAACGAAGTTCGCCATATTGCCCCCGCTCACCAGGAGGCCGCCGCAGTTGGTGGGGTAGTTCAGCATCTCGGCTATCCAGCGCACCGTCTGCGCCTCGATCTCGGTGGCAATGGGAGAGAGCACGTAGCCGCCGACGTTGGGGTTGGCCGCCGAGGCGAGCAGGTCGCCCAGCGTGCCGATGGGGGTAGGCCCCGCCGTGATGAAGCCGAAGAAGCGCGGGTGGCCGTTGAAGAGCGAGTGGCCCAGCAGGAGGTCGGTGGCGGCGCTCAGCAAGGCCCCGGGGTCGGTGCCCTGTTTCGGAAGGGGCCTAACCGCATCCAGCGCGCTCCTGACCTGGCTGGGGCTTTCGCCGGGGGTGACAGGCATACCGGGCAAGCCCTCCATGAAGCTCGCCAGGCGGTCTACAAGCTCATGGCCGAGCCTGCGAAACTCCTCCGGACTCATATCAATAGGAGCGTTGCGAGCCTCGATCTCAGGCTGGGCCTTTATCGTTTCCATACGGTACAGTTCTCCTTCTGTAGAAAAGGGGAGAGCGTAATTGAGGAGTGACGAATTAGAGATGCCGGTGATGCGCATGAGGTGCTACATGCGCATGCGGGACTTGCCGGGGCAAAGATGGGGAAGTCGCACGCCCGGTGCTTGCCGTTTGCGGGGGCGTTGGCTCTAGTATAGCATAAGGGAGGCGGAACGAGAGGGGCAATGTAGTCGCCTTGCCACCATCGCCCTGTGGCTAAAGCCACGGGCTGCGAAGAGGCAAAGTCTCCTTCGGAGACTGAGGAACGTCATGTAGTCTCCGAAGGAGACTTTGCTACTTCGCAGCCCGTGGCTTTAGCCACAGGGCGTCCCCACAGGGCGTCCCCACAGGGCGCAATTCGCAATTCGTAATTACTTACTCCCCTATCGGCTGCATCTCCAGGTCTTTGCCGGTGATGAGGCGTACGGCGCGCTCGTAGGAGAAGTAGTTGACGGCCCAGTTGGAGAGCACGATGAGGCGGTTTCGGAAGCCTATCAGGTAGATGATATGGATGAAGAGCCAGCCGAACCAGGCCAGGCGGCCGCTCAGGCGCACGCCGAACGCGTCCAGGATGGCGTAGCGGCGGCCTATGGTCGCCATGCTGCCCTGGTCGAAGTAGTGGAAGGGCTGCATCTTGCGGCCCGCGACGTGTTCCAGGATGTTGTGCGCGGCCTGCTTGCCCTGCTGGATAGCTACCTGTGCCACCATCGGGTAAGCCTGGTCGCCCTTGTAGCCTTCCAGGTAGGCCATGTCGCCCACCGCGAACACCTCGGGGTGGCCCGGCAGGTGCAACTCGGGCTCGACCTTCACGCGCCCGCCCTTGCCCTGCTCGACGCCCAGCGTGTTGCCAAGCTCCGAGCCTTTGACGCCCGCCGCCCACACCACAGCGCCCGCCTGGAGCGTGCTGCCGTCCTCGAACGTCACCAGGCCGCTCTCCACCGACTGCACCTTGCTGTTCATCCGCAGCTCGATGCCCATGCTCATGAGCTTCTTCATCGCGCTCCGCTGGAGGTTTTCGGGGAAGGCGGAGAGCACCTTGTCGGTGGCCTCCACCAGTATGACGCGGGCCTGGGTAACGTCCAGGTGGGGGTAGTCTTTTTTGAGCACGAAGTTGATTAGCTCGGAGAACGCGCCGGAAAGCTCCGCCCCGGTGGGGCCGCCGCCTACGACCACGAAGGTCATTAGCTCCCGGCGCCTCTGGGGGTCGGTCTCGGCGGCGGCGCGCTCGAAGCAGTAGAGCAGGCGGTTGCGCAGGTGCTCGGCCTCGTCGATGTCCTTCAGGCCGTAGGTGTGGCGCGCCAGGGCGTTGTTGCCGAAGTAGTTGTTGGCGCTGCCCGCCGCCAGTATCAGGTAGTCGTAGGCCACTGGGCGGCCCTCGGTGTGGACCACCTTCTTATCGAGGTCTACGCTTGTGACGGTGTTCATGCGGAAGTTGATGTTGCGGTGCTTGCGCAGGATGGCCCGCACCGGGTAGGCAATGGCCTCCGACTCGATGCCCGCCGTCGCCACCTGGTAGAGCAGGGGCCAGAAGCCGTGATAGTTGTTGCAGTCGAGCACCAGCACATCGACACCCTTGTCGCCGAGGGCGCGCGCCGCGTTCAAGCCGCCGAAGCCCGCGCCCACGATTACCACGCGGGGCCTGCGGGCGCGCCGGGCGTCGGGCTGCTGCCTGGGGGCTTTGGCTCCAGTCGCCTCGTTCGCACTGGGGAAGTCTACGTGTTCGGCAGGGATTGTAGCCTTGTCTTTATGCTTTTTCATGATGTACACCTCGCCGTATTCATATCGATTTTTCTTCCATTACCATTATATGTGAATAAAATCACAAAGTCAATCCATCCAGGGGTGTATTATGCCCTCGCCCGTAACTGAGGCAGGATTCGGGCCGCGCCCATGAGAGATGTCTGCGTGGGGAAGCAAAAAAGGGACGAGTTACGAGGTCGTCCCTTTTGCTAATGACATGTGGCAGAGGAGCTATGTTTCCAACGGCGCGAACAGATCGACCGTGTTGCTGTCCGGGTCTTTCACGACGGCGTACCGCTGGCCCCAGAAGGCGTCCCAGGGTGCTTTATGCCCGGTGTAGCCCTTCTCCACGACCTGCCGGTAGAGTTCGTCCACCTCGGCGGGGCTGTCGCACTTGAACGCGAGCGAGACGCGCTGCCCCACCGGCTCCACCCACTCCGGGTCGATGCTCTTGACCATGTCGATGTGGTTCCAGGAGAGGCGGTAGCCGTTGGGGGTGATGACCTCCACGAATTGTTCCCCCTCAACCCCGGTGGGCACGTCCAGGCCCAGCGTGCGGTAGAAATCGAGCGTCGCCGCCATGTCCGTCACCACCATACCTACCATATCAGGCAAAGTCATCTTCATTCCCTCCTTGTGCGCGTGTACCGATTTGCCCCTCATAAGTGTAGTTGAGGAGCTTTCATGTGGCTCATCCAGAACATCCGTGCGAGAATATTATAGCAGGTAGATGGTGACAGCAGTATGTCACCGTTCCAGGCAAATTAGAAACTGTTTTAAAGATAGCAGTGCGGAAAATGAGCACCCAAGCCCCTTTTATGTCATTTCGAGCGTAGCGAGAAATCTCGTCCTACACCGGGATGTGGCTCCTTTCTCGTGCGACTCCGTGCCGTAGGAAAGGTGATATCCGGGTGCTGAAGGACGAGATTTCTCGCTGCGCTCGAAATGACAAGGGCGGGGCTTGGGTGCTGATGTTCGACAACTTTGCTTTTGCGACCGCTTCTACGGGTATTGCTCGACCAGTTTACGGCCGAGTCCCGCCAGTAGCTCCCGCAACTCTCGCGGGGATTGCACCTCGGCTCCGTCAGCGAGGCCAGCGAAGTAGCGGGCGTAGTAGGCTAGCTCGGAGGGCGGGCAGCGGAAGGCCAGGTAGCATGTGCCGTCGTCATGCCGCTGGATGTGCTGGCCCAGGTGAGGCTCGCTCTCCACGTAGGCAGCACCCTGCGCCGTGAGCGCGACCTTCACTTCGGGGTGCGACTCGTGGCCGTAGGGCTTCGGCTCAGGTGCCCGCACCGCCTCAAAGTCGTCGCCCGCCGGGGACACGTCCTGTATGCGGTCCACGCGGTAGGTGCGCTCCTCGCTGGTCTCGAACGTGTGGGCGTGACAGTACCAGTAGCCGTTCTGTGTGGTAATTTGCCGGGGCAGGATGTGCAGCGAGGAGAGGCGGGCCGCCGATTGGTAGGCGACTAGCACCCAACGACTCTCGCGCGCCGCCGACACCAGCGCCTCGATGACGGGCGACCGCCGGGTGCGCTCCGGCACGTCCATCACCACCGCCGCAAGCATATTTTCGACCTCGGGGCGCTGCTGGGGTGGCAGCAGCGACTGCAACTTGGCCGCCAGGGATGCGCGCTCCTCTCGGAAAGGCACGTCGGCCAGGCGGTTGATGGAGCCTAGCGCCAGCAGGAGCAGGAAGGCTTCGTTGGAGGTGAGGGGTAGAGGCGTGAGGCGATAGCTAGATGGTAGCGAGTAGCCGCCACCCGCCCCGTCCCGCGACACCACGGGCACGCCCATCTCGTACAGCGCCTGCACGTCCCGCAACACGGTGCGCTTTGACACCTCGAAATGCCGGGCTATTTCGGAGGAGGTGCGCGGCTTCTCCTGGAGGAGCAGGAGGATTGCGGTG
>DASVQO010000203.1:0-4360 GCA_036389075.1 Chloroflexia bacterium
ATCCGCAACTACCGCGTGCCCGCCGACCACCCCGCCGCGATGGAGGCATACAACCAGTCCTTCCGCGACCACTACGGCTTCCACCCCACCACCCCCGACCGCTGGGACTACCGCTTCGCCGACCCCACCATGAAGCCGGACCTCTCCTGGGTGGCCGAAATCGACGGGGAGCCGGGCAAGATAGCTGGCTTCTGCCTGTGCAACGTCTACGAAGAGGAAAACAGGGCCTTAGACCGTTGTGAGGGCTGGATCGGGCTGCTCGGCACCGTACGCGGCTGGCGCGGCAAAGGGCTGGGACGTTCGCTGCTGTTGCACGGCCTCCATTCCCTACGCGCCTACGGCCTCGACACGGGCGTGCTGGGTGTCGACTCGGACAGCCCCACCGGCGCAAACCGCCTATACGAGTCGGTGGGCTTCCGCACCCGCGAGATCTGGCTTCAGTTCCGCGCCCCCCTGGCAGAGGTGCGCCTCTAACCTCCTGTCCCCTGTGCCGGAGGAGAAAACAGTGCCACCAGAAGACCCTCCGCAGGCTGGCACCCCTTACGACCTGGGCCGCCTTTACATGGAGCGCGGGCAGTACGAGCTTGCCGCCGAGCAGTTCCGCCGCGCCATCGACGCCTCTCCCGGCTACCCTGCCGCACTCTGCCGGCTAGGCAAAGCCCTCGAATTCCTGGGCCGCATCGATGAGGCACGGGAGGCGTACGAGCAGGCCGTGAGCGCCACCCCCAACCCCCATCTCGCTCATGACACGGACATGGACTACGAAGCAGAGGCCAAAGAAGGCATAGACCGCCTCCGCAAGCTCAAAGAGTACCTCGCAAAGATGAGCTTCTACGAGGCGAAGGTGAACCGGGCCATCTGGCACGTGCGCGAGGTGATGCGCGAGTCGACTCCTCCAATCGTGGACCAGATTTACTTCGGCGCGATGGACATAGACCCCAAGAACCTCTTCGTCGCCTTCGCCTACGCCGACTCCCAGGCCCTCGAGCAGGCAAAGCAGCAAGGCCACTTCGACCTCGTTCGCAAGGAGTTCCTGGCCGCGCTGAAGGAGGCTGGTTATCCGCCCCACGCCCTGCCCACAGACAAGATCGATTTCGTCTCCAAACAGGAAGTTGACGAACAAGGCGGGCCGTGGATCTACTTCAGGTAACCAGCACCGGGCGCACATCAACCTTACGCAGCACGTAGGTCCGCCGGATAGAAGCACCCAGTTGGTCCTTGCCACCTTGAGCGCAACAAAGGACCAGCCACCCGTGCTTGACAGCCCCTTCCATAGCACCCAAAACTCCCCTTTGTCATTCTGAACGCAGTGAAGAATGACAAGGGCGGGAGTTGGCAGCAGCATTCGAAACCGCGATTACCTTCAACCGGAGTGGGCCAGAGACTAACAAACAGGGTTGGTATATACTAAGGGTAAGCACAGCCCTATGATCCACAATCGCAGGTTGCGGCCCACCAGACCACAACACTCTTTAGCGTCCTTTGCGCTCTTTGCGCCTTTGCGGTTCAATCGAAATACCCACCACCGGCGGAGTAGCCTGATACCATCTCCAGAGAAGGAGAAGCCACATGGAAACCATGACGAGCCTGCGCGCACCACGCGGCACCACCCTCCAATGCAAAGGCTGGCTGCAAGAGGCCGCCCTCAGGATGCTGATGAACAACCTCGACCCCGAGGTGGCCGAGCGCCCGCAGGACCTGGTCGTGTACGGCGGCAGGGGCAAGGCGGCCCGCGACTGGCCTTCCCTGCTCAAGATACTCGACTGCCTGCGCAACCTCGAAAACGACGAGACCCTCCTGGTGCAGAGCGGCAAGCCGGTGGGCGTATTCAAGACCCACACCGACGCGCCCCGCGTGCTCATCGCGAACTCCAACCTCGTGCCCCACTGGGCCACGCGAGAGGTCTTTTCCCGCCTCGAAGCGCAGGGTCTCACCATGTACGGCCAGATGACCGCCGGCAGCTGGATTTACATCGGCACGCAGGGCATCCTCCAGGGCACGTATGAGACCTTCGGCGCGGCCGCCCGCAAGCACTACGGCCCCGAAGCCGACCTGAGCGGCAAGCTGGTACTCACCGCGGGCCTGGGCGGCATGGGAGGCGCGCAGCCGCTCGCCGTCACCATGAACGGCGGGGTGGCAATCGTTGTTGAGGTGGACCAGACCCGCATCCAGCGTAGGCTCGACACCCGCTACCTCGACACCGCCACCGACAACCTCGATGACGCGCTGCAAATAGCCGAGGAAGCCACCAGGGAGCGCTGCCCGTTCTCCATCGGCCTGCTCGGCAACGCAGCGGCTATCTACCCGGAGCTGGTGCGGCGCGGCAAAGTGCCCGACATGGTGACCGATCAGACCTCCGCCCACGACCCCCTCAACGGCTACGTGCCCCTCGGCCACGACCTCGACAGCGCGGCGGCCCTCCGGCAGAGCGACCCTGAAGAATACGTGCGGCAGTCGCTGGAGTCCATGTCCGTCCACGTGCGCGCCATGCTCGACCTGCAACGCCTGGGTGCCACCGTGTTCGACTACGGCAACAACATCCGCCAGCAAGCCTTCGGCCAGGGCGTGACCGACGCCTTCGACTTCCCCGGCTTCGTGCCCGCCTACATCCGCCCGCTCTTCTGCGAGGGCAAAGGCCCCTTCAGGTGGGCGGCCCTATCCGGCGACCCGGAGGACATTTACACCATTGACGACATGGTGCTGCGCGAGTTCCCCGACAACGCCTCGGTGCAGCGCTGGATACCCCTGGCGCGTGAGAAAGTCGCATTCCAGGGCCTCCCCGCGCGCATCTGCTGGCTCGGCTACGGCGAGCGGGCGCACTTCGGGCAGGTGGTGAACGAGATGGTACGCACCGGCGAAGTTAGCGCCCCCATCGTCATAGGCCGGGACCACCTCGACACCGGCAGCGTGGCCTCGCCCAACCGCGAGACCGAGGCGATGAAGGACGGCAGCGACGCAATCTCCGACTGGCCCATCCTCAACGCCCTCATCAACGCCGTGGGTGGCGCTACCTGGGTATCCTTCCATCACGGCGGCGGCGTCGGCATAGGCTACAGCCAGCATGCCGGGCAGGTAATCGTCGCCGACGGCACCTCCGAAGCCGCGGCCCGCCTCCAACGCGTGCTCACCACCGACCCCGGCATGGGCATCATCCGCCACGCCGACGCAGGCTACGACGAAGCGATAGAGGCGGCGGAGCGGTTCGGGATTAGAGTGCCGATGCGGGAGGCATAGAAGGACCACTTATTTAATTGATGGTATAGAAATTCTGTGGACCTTGACCCAAAGATCGTTTCGCCGATTGCGTTCTTGAGTTCTCTGTGAGCTTGTTATACAATGCTTCCACGGCATAGTTCTGTTACAATAAGGTACTCTTATATAGGAAAAACGTGGTGTCTGATCCCGCTGAAGTGCGAACAACTAACGAAGATGCAACTGAATCGGCACCTCCTGCCTATTTCTTATCCTTGACTGTGGGGAATTTTCGTTGCTTCGGCCCACAGCAAACACTAGACCTTTCTGATGGCAAGGGTCGTCCGGCTAGGTGGACCGTGGTACTAGGAGAGAACGGGGTAGGCAAGACGAGTTTGCTACAATGTTTGGCTGCGCTCCAGCCGGAACGTGGCAGGGTTATCAAAGACCAAACAGTTTATTTTATTGGGACTCATGTAGCACCGGTACAGCAATTCTTATATTCGTTGTTATCAACAAGGGAAAAATCCAAGGCTTATTTTAGCATTAGTAGCGCCATATATTATGGTGCCAAACTCACGCATGCTGCCAAGGGTAAGGTAACGCGACAGTTGAGTGTTGCCAGTACGAGCAGTAACAGCTATTCTCGATCAGGTACTCTTGAAAACGTACAGGGGCTGATTTGCTACGGATATGGAGCAACTCGACGGATAGGAAAGACTTCACTCTCTGATCGCCGTGATATGTTTCCTAGTGCGAGTCTATTCTATGATACCGCAGAATTGCTAAACCCAGAGGAATGGCTCCTTCAGGCTGATTATGCTGCCATTAGACAAACGCGACGACGGATTCGGGCCCTGAGACGGCGTGACCAGATCAAGCAAGTTCTACTGAGACTACTGCCAGATGTCGTGGACCTCCGATTTAGCCAGTCAGATGAAGAGACGTTTGCGCCATCTGTAGAAGCCAAAACGCCTTATGGTTGGGTGCGAATTCAAGACCTCAGCTTAGGTTATGTGACTCTTATCTCCTGGATTGTAGATTTCGCAAGCCGTCTAATTGACCGCTACCCGAGCAGCAACAATCCTCTCGCTGAACCTGCCGTTGTGTTGGTTGATGAAATAGACCTGCACTTGCACCCTAAATGGCAGCGGCAACTGACTAGCTT
>DASVQO010000204.1:0-10502 GCA_036389075.1 Chloroflexia bacterium
CTGGCACATGAACGAGGGCCACTCCGCTTTCCTCCTGCTGGAACTGGCCCGCGAGCGCGTCGAGAAGGGCGAGCAGTTCGAGCAGGCCCTGGACGACGTCGCCGCTTCGACCGTATTCACCACCCACACGCCCGTGGCCGCGGGCAACGACGCTTTCTCGTTCGACCTGATAGCCAAGTACTTCTCCGACTATGCGCCCCTGCTGGGCATCAGCAAGGAGCAACTGTTTGACCTGGCGAAGGAGGGCCAGCCGTGGGGCCCCGCCTTCAGTATGACGGCCCTGGCGCTGCGCGGCTCCACCTACCACAACGGGGTGAGCAAGCTGCACAGCCGGGTGTCGCGCAACATGTGGCACTGGCTCTATCCTAACGTGCCGGTGGACCAGGTGCCCATCTCGGCTATAACCAACGGCGTGCACACCGGCTCGTGGCTGGCGGCGGACCTGAACGGCTTCTTCGACCGCTACCTGGGTGACGGCTGGTACGACCGGCTGGACGACCCGGAGGTGTGGCAGCCCCTGTACCAGGCCTCGGACCAGGAACTGTGGGAAATTCACCGCAGGCTCAAGCACGAGCTGGTGCGGTTCACCCGCGAGCGCATGAGCGCCTGGTACAGCCGCAACGGCGGGCCCGCCGACGTGACCAACCTGCTCGACCCGGAGGCCCTCACAATCGGCTTTGCCCGCAGATTCGCGACTTACAAGCGGGCTACCCTCATCTTCAACGACGTGGGCAGGCTGATGTCGATTATCAACAACCCCGAGAGGCCGGTGCAGATGGTGTTCGCGGGCAAGGCCCACCCGAAGGACGAGCCGGGCAAGCACTTCATCCAGCAGGTGAACTGGGCCGCGCGGCACGATGGGCTGAGGGGCAAGATCATCTTCCTCGAAGAGTACGACATGAACGTGGCGCGCTATCTCGTGCAGGGCGTGGACGTGTGGCTCAACAACCCGCGGCGGCCCTACGAGGCGAGCGGCACGAGCGGCATGAAGGCGGCCTTGAACGGCGTGCCCAACTTCTCGGTGCTCGACGGCTGGTGGGCCGAGGGGTACAACGAGAAGAACGGCTGGGCGATTGGAGAGGGGCAGGAGTACGGCAACCCCGACGAGCAGGACTGGCACGACGTCAATTCCCTCTACCAGACGTTGGAGCACCAGATCGTGCCCGCCTACTACAGCCGCGACGCGCAGGGCGTGCCCACCGAGTGGGTGAGGCTGATGAAAGAGGCGATTGTCTCCTGCGCCCCCACCTTCTCGATGCACCGCCAGGTGAAACAGTACACCGAGATGTTCTACCTCCCCGCCATGACCGCCGGCAGCGAGAGTAAGTAACATCGCCACGCCCAGATACGAGAGACGGAAACGCCAAGACGCCAAGACGCCAAGGACCACGCCAAGTAAGTAAATGTTTAGAGGGTACAAAGAGGACCAGAGTAAGTGAAGTTGTACTCTGGTCCGTCTGCTTAGAACACCCTCAATTCTTCTCAGCGTAACCCCTGCGGCCTCTGCGTCTCTGCGGTGAACCGTTCTTATTCCTCTTGGCGTGGTCCTTGGCGTCTTGGCGTCTTGGCGTTTCCGTTTACCGGAGCGGTTAGATGCTCGTCTCCTGGGTCGCGGTGAAGGAGGCTTCAGGGGCGGACTTCGAGCGCAGCCACGGCATCCAGGCGAGGGTGAGCGCAATCCCCACGGCCGCCGACCAGGCCCCGAACGTGAACGTGGCGGACGGCCCAATCGTGCTCCAGAGCCACCCGGCTACCAGGTTGGCGGGTATGGCGGCAAGGCCCACAAGCCCACCGAACCAGGCGAAAGCCTTACCTCTGGCTTGGGGCGGCACCATGTCGGCCACGAACGCTTTACCGGTGCCCTCCGTGGCGGCCGCGTAGATGCCGTAGACGAGGAACAGCACCCAGGCGTTCCACCCCTCCACCGCGACAGCCCACCCCACGTACACAAGCGCGAAGACCACATAGCCCGATAGCAGCACCGGCAAGCGCCCGAAGCGGGCGATAAGGGTGCCCATCGGACTGGCGAACAGGGCGTAGACGACGTTGAACCCGAAGTAGACCAGCGGCACCAGCAGCAAGGAATCTCCCAGGTCGGCGGTGCGCAAGAAGATGAAAGCGTCGGAAGAGTTGCCGAACGCGAACACCACCGAGGTCGCGGTGAACATCCAGAACCGCCTGCCCAGCGGGGCGCTTGCCACCTGCTCGACCTCAACCGGCGCCTCGGTTGCCGCCGGGGCCTCGACATGCGCGGTGCGACGCTCTCGAACGAAGAGCAGAGCCAGGACGGCGAGCGCACCCGGCACGGCGGTCCAGGCGAACACGGCCCGCAGGTCGTCGTAGGTCAGCAGGAGGACGAGGAAGGCGAGCAAGGGGCCTACAGCCGCGCCCAGCATGTCCAGGCCGCGATGGAAGCCAAAGGCCCTACCCCGGAGGCGGTCCGGCGTCGAACCGGCCAGCATGTGGTCGCGCGGGCCGCTCCTCACGCCCCTCCCGGCCCCATCAAGCAAGATAAGTGCGAGCGCACCGTGCCACGAAGCGACGAAGGCCAGCAGAGGCTTTGCAAGGCTCGAAAGCCCGTACCCGAACAGCATGAGCGGCTTTCGGCTGCCTGTACGGCCGTACAAGCGCCCCGGTGCTATCGACATCAGGCTGGCCGCGCTTGCCGCCACGCCCTCTATCAACCCCGCCAGGGCCAAAGGCGTTTGTAGCACCGTTACCAGGAAGAGGATACGCACGGGCACGATCATCCCGCCCGCTACGTCGGTGAAGAACGACACGAGGCCCAGCACAAGCACGTTCCGGCTGATCCCTGCGAACATGCCCTCGCGTGGGGCGGCACCGTCCTCCTCCGTGTGTCTTGCTACAGGGGTTACAGCTTCCGGCGGCGACCCGGCAGGCGGGTCCACAATACGAGGCGGCGACACTTCCGCGCCGTCCTCTTCACCTATACCAGCCGGGGCATGCGGACCCAGCGGGAGGGGGACCTCGGCAGGCGCACCGGGCCGGAGTATCCGGCGGGTGGGCAGCGGCGGTGCCGGGGGCAGTTCGGCGTCGCCAAGCCTGAGTGGCGAGGCTTCGGGGGCCGTCCCGCTCTCACCCGCACCCTCACCCTCCGGCTCCTGTTTGTGGTCCGCTCCGTGCTGCATGGCGTCAGTCTATCTCAATGGGCACGGGCGGAATGCCGAACATCGGCGCCCATATCACGGCGGTAACCGTGCCGTCCAGCTCTACCCGGTGGATGACCCCGTTGACCTGGTCCGACACGTAGATGCGCCCCTCGCCGTCTTCCGCCAGCGAGCCTATGTCGCCAAACAGGCCCGGCATGCTGCCGCCACCGCCCCAGGTGCCGAGCAGCTCGCCCGTGTCAGGATTGAAGCGGCCCACCTGCAAAGACTGGCGGTTGGTGAGCAGCACTTCCCCCCTCGACGTAAGCAACATCGGCACCTGGTATTCCGGGGGCGGGGTGAATAACAGCCTTAGCTTGCTGCCGTTGTCATCGACGTCGAGCCTTTGTACGCCGCCCTGCCCCATGATTATGACGGCCCTGGACTCCGAGTTCCCATTCCCCACCGGCCAGTCGTCTCGTGCCGACACGGAGAGCGGCAGGAACGGCAGGTCGATCTCCTGGACCAACTTGCCCCCGAGATCGTAGACCAGTATCCGCCCCTTTTGGCCGCGCTCCAGCACGCTCAGGTATATGTACCGCGAGTCGACTGAGAGGCAGTCGTTCGTGGGCAGTTGTTCCGCCGGGATGTCCCAGCGGGCCGTGAGGTTGCCGTCAAGGTCGAAGCGCAAGAGCTTGTAGCCGTTGGGGTCGAACAGGTCGGCCAGGTAGAGGTTGTCGCGCGCGTCCGTCGCGATGCCGCAGAAGTCGAACGCCGTGATGGCGCTGCGGGGCACCGGCACGGGGTCGCCAGCGGAGGGCGTCGGTGTGCTCCTGAGGAGGTGCGAGCCGATAGCGTCCACCTCGTTGCCGAAGCCGACGGGGGCGAAACCGGGGCCTGGGCCGGGCGTGGGGGGGGCCTTGGTGGGGTTCATGGCGCCCCTCGGCTGCCCCAGCGGGTCGAAAGCCCACACGAGCATGCCGTTCAGGTCGGTGGCGTACAGGCCGCCGTGGCGGTCGAGCGCGAGCCAGTACGGCGGCACCTTGTTGTTGACCACCGGCTGCAAGCGGAAACCCAGCATGGGGTACACCACGGGGGGCACTATCCAGTAGAGCAACAATAAGCCGCTCGGCAGGAGGAAGGCGAGGAGAGCGCGGCGCACCCACCAGGGCGGCTGCAATAGGAACGCCCAGGCCGCCGCGACTAGCAGCACCACGCCCACCCGCAGCGGCCACGCCGAGATGAGCGGCACGGCCAGTTGGGCGGGCTGCGACATGGTCCCCGCCGCCACCACGAGCAGCAAGATAGCCGAGCCCGCCGCCAGCATCGGCATGTTGCGCAGCACGTTGGCCCCGGCAAGCAGCACCACGCCTACCGCGCAAAGCACCAGGCTCTCTACCGGCCTGGGCCGTAGCTCTACGTAGATGGGGTTCTGGAGCGCCAGTATCAGGGCTGCCGCCGCGAGAAAGACCGACGAAAGTAGAGGGTCCAGCCCGTGGCTGCGCGCTGCCGGCTGCGGCGCTTCTTCGCGTGTAAGCTCACGCGCGCTGACTGAAGACATAAGGAAGAAATGTTCCGCGAACTACCGGGCGTTCGGCATGCGAATTGAGGTACATGCGTAAAGGGCTACGGGCATGCCGGGACCTGCTTGCTGAGACAGTATAAGGAAAGACACCCGCGCTTGCAAACGGCCCGCTTATCCTCACGACTTGGCAGAGTAGGAGAACGGCAGGGTGGTGGCCTTTGTCATTCTGAGCGTAGCGAAGAATCTAAAGAAGTTGGTCCAGGGAAGCTGTTGAACGTCACGCACTATAGTGCTGCCATTCGGTTTAGGGACAGAGGCAACATCTTAGATTCTTCGCTGCGCTCAGAATGACAGGGGCCACCTTTCGCCTCTACATTCGACCTTGACGCAACCCCTGGTCAAGCCTCGGTGTGGACGACCTGTAGCTCCTCGGCGTCCTGCTCCCGTTTGGACCTGCCGATGAGGCCGATAATCATGTCATCGGGCACCTGCGCCTCGTCAAACTCGTCTGCTCCCACGTATGTGAGAATGTCCGGGTGGTGCGAGGTAACCACCCAGCCGGGGTCGTCTTGAAGCTTGACGACGTTGAAATCACCGGCGGACGTGCCCGCGACCACCGGCCCCCACTCCTTCATCAGGGCCGTCGCCCTCGCCGCCAGGTCTGGAGAAGGCCCGGCAAAGATGACGCAGGTGCCGTGCTCGAACAGCACCCATGCCTTACCCTCGCCCACTATAATCCCGCGCCAGGTGTTAACAAGAGAGTGGTCCGTATCGCTCATGACCGTAGTAACTCCTTCATCAGCCGCACCGCTTCCAGGTTGGAACCCACGACCACGGGGCGGTTGGCGTAAGACCGGGCGGCACCCGTCCTTCCCAGGTGGTAATCGAGGGTCGTGTCGCTGTCTTTCAGTAAGTGGCCGGTGAGGATGCACGCCACGTGCTCGGCGCTGCCTATGACCCCCTCCGTCACCAGTTGTCGCGCCCCCGCGAGAGATGCCGCCGACGCAGGCTCGCACCCTATGCCCGCCCGGTCGATTACGGCCTTCGCATCGAGTATAGAGTCGTCCGGCACCTGCATTACCAGGCCGTTAGTCGCTTCAATTGCCTTACGAGCACGCACGAAGCTGACCGGCGCGCCTATCTTTATGGCCGTAGCCACGGTGTGCGCCGTGACCGTAAACCGCTCGCTGAAGCCTGACCTGTAGCTCTGGAAGAACGGATTGGCCCCGCTTGCCTGCACCGACACGATGCGCGGCAGCCGGTCTATCAGGCCGAGGTCGCGGGCCTGCAAGAGCGCCTTGCCGAGCGCGGAGGTGTTGCCGAGGTTACCGGCGGGCAGCACGATCCAGTCGGGCGGCTCCCAGGCTAGCTGCTGCAAAAGCTCGAAGCCTATGCTCTTCTGCCCCTCGATGCGAAACGGGTTGACCGAGTTGACGAGGTAGACGCCCAACTCGGCGCACGCCTCCTGCACCAGCGTCATGGCGCTGTCGAAGTCGCCGCGCACCTGCAAAGTGACCGCACCATAAGCCAGCGTCTGCGCCAGCTTGCCCAGCGCGATGTTGCCCTCCGGCACGAACACGAAGCAGGGCAGCCCCGCCTGGGCCGCGTACGAGGCGAGGGAGGCCGAGGTGTTGCCGGTGGAGGCGCAGGCCACCGCGAGCGCGCCCGTACGCACCGCCTGGCTCACGCCCACGGTCATGCCCCGGTCCTTGAAGCTGCCCGTGGGATTCTCCCCTTCGTGCTTGAGCGCCAGCCTGTCGAGGCCGGCATACTCGCCCACCCGCTTCAAGCCGCCGCTCTCCCCCGCGCCCACGTGGTAGAGGTTGGTGTTGCCCTCTGGCCGCGAGACGATATGCCGGTCCTCAAAGGCAGGCAGCATCTCCCTGTAGCGCCACACGCCGCTGTACAGGGGCGCTCGCCGCTCCCCCAGCCTGCCATCCAGGAGCTCCCGGCTAACCACCGCCCGCTCTTCGTAAGTTATGTCAAGCGGTTCGCCGCAGTCGCAACGGTAACGCAACTCGTCGCCTGCGTAGACCCGCCCGCACGCCGGACAGCCGAGATGGTAGCCTATACCAGCCCGCTCCTCTATAGCCATGTCACCCGCGCTCCCTCCTCGTCTGCCCTCGTCACTATCGTCGTTCCTCCTATGCCCGCCTGTTGGGCCGTCTCTAGCAACGCCCGGGCGATACTTTCTGTGTGCTTGGTCGCCAGGGCGAGCACGGAAGAGCCTCCCCCCGACAGGCAGGCCCCATGCGCCCCCGCCCCCAGGGCCGCCTCAAGCAGCGCGGGCAGCAGTGGGAAGATGCGCGCCCGGTACGGCTGGTGCAGGCGGTCCTGCATCGCCACCCGTAACAGGTCGTAGCGGCCCTCCGCTAACGCGGCGAGGAACAGCGCTACACGGCTGGAATTGTACACCGCGTCCTCCCTGCTGTACTCGCCCGGCAGGAGGGCGCGGCCCTGGACCGTGTCCATCGCGAAGTCGGGGGTAAACACCACAGCCTGTAACTCCGCGGGGAAAGGCAGCCCCACCGAGATCACTTGCCCGGCCTCCACTACGTTGACCACCAGCCCGCCGAGCAGCGCGGGGGCCACGTTGTCCGCGTGCCCGCCATGCTCCAGCTTGATAGCTTCCGCGAGCAATTCAGCTTGTCCGAACCTGCGTCCCAGGTACTCGTTTGCGGCAACCAACCCGCCTATGACTGCCGTGGCGCTGCTCCCCAGGCCCTTACCGGGTGGGATGTTGAGCTTCATTCGCACGGAGAGGGATGGGGCTACTTCTCCCGCAACCTCGAACAGGTGGGTAAATGCGCGGTAATAGAGGTTGTTCTCGTCCGCGTCCAGGTCGCTGCCAAAACCCTCGATCTGCACAGTAGTCCGGTCCGTCACCTCCAGCGTGAAGACGTTGTGCAGGTCGAGGGCCAGCCCCAGTACGTCGAAGCCGGGGCCGAGGTTGGCGCTCGTGGCAGGCACGCGCACCTGTAATCGCTGCCCCTTTGTTTGCATCACTCCGCTCTCCCTCGCAATTGCGGCCGCTGCCTATCATCTGCAATATACTCTAGAATGAGGCTGTAGGCACATCCCGGCGCGTGTACGGCACGGGGGGCGGTGGGGGGACGCCCTGTGGCTGAAGCCACGGGCTTACAAGGGGCAAAGTCCCCTGCGGGGACTACCCTTACGTTCCTCAGTCTCCGAAGGAGACTTCGCTACTTCCCAGCCCGTGGCTTCAGCCACAGGGCGACCATGCAAGGCAACGTGTCGGGACTATCGCGTGCCAACCTACCGGCTGCCGAGTGTGAGCACACTCCACCGCGCGCGGCTAAGTTAGGCGCACACCCGTTAGTCGGGGGCGCGTCCCGGCGATTTATACTTGCGAGCAGTTGGCGGCAATCTACCCTGCTGCTCCGCCTCACTACGAAAGGAGCATGGTATTGGCTAAGCTACTCATAATCGGTGGGACGCGTTTCCTGGGCTACTACATTACCGAAGACGCATTGGAGCGGGGGCACGAGGTCACGCTGTTCAACCGCGGCCAGAGCGCGCCCGAGGCTTTTCCACAGGCCGAGCACATCCGTGGCGACAGGGACGCGGACGTCGATCTGCTGGCGGGCAGGCAGTGGGACGCGGTCGTGGACACAAGCGGGTACTTTCCTCGCATCGTGGGCAAGTCGGCCCAACTGCTGGCAGACGCGGTGCCCCACTATACCTTCGTCTCCTCTATCTCGGCCTACGATGATACGTTGTCACCCGGCGCGGACGAAGACGCCCCGCTTCAGACGCTGGAGGACCCTACGGTCGAGGAAGTGCGCGGCGACACTTATGGCGGCTTGAAGGCCCTGTGCGAGCAGGTGGTGCAACAAGCCTACCCGCACGGTGCGCTCATCGTCCGCCCTACCCTCATCGTAGGCCCGCGAGACTTCACCGACCGCTTCCGCTACTGGGTGCGCCGCGTAGCGCAGGGTGGCGAGGTGCTGGCCCCCGCGACGCCCGACCGCCCCGTGCAGCTAATTGACGTGCGCGACCTCGCCTCCTGGATCGTTAGCATGGTGGAAAGCCGCGCAACCGGCGTCTTCAACGGGGCCGGGCCCGCCCAACCGCTTACTATGGTCGGCTTGCTGGACGCGGCACGGGGTGCCCTCGATAGCGACGCCACCTTCACCTGGGTGGATGAGCAGTTCCTCCTGGAGCGAGAAGTGTCCCCGTGGTCGGAGCTACCAATATGGGTGCCAGAGGAGCTTCTCGCCATTCACCAGACGCGCAACGACCGCGCCCTGGCAGCCGGGCTGAAGATTAGGCCCCTGGAGGACACGGTGCGCGCCACCCACGAGTGGATGCAGGCAAACCCCGACAGGTCGCAGCCCCTGGGCACCCTCACACCGGAGCGCGAGGCAGAATTGCTGCGGGAGTGGCACTCAGGCACAGATACAAATCGGTAAAGATGGAAACGCCAAGACGCCAAGACGCCAAGAACGCGCAAAGATTAGGATTGTTTGGTGAGTACAAAGAGGACCAGGGTACGACAGTACGTACCCTGGTCCTCTTGCCCAGAACCCACAACTCTTAACTTGGCGCGTTCTTGGCGTCTTGGCGTCTTGGCGTTTCCGTATCCTTATTTGCTGCTGAGAGGGATGAAGCCCTTGCGCGGGGGTTCGGGTGCCGCGCCTTCGGACACTGAGGCCACCGGGTAACCTTCCTCATCGAGAATCTCCTTCACCTGGTCGAGGCTGAGGGCCTGCTCGTCGTAGGTGAGGTAGACGTTCTTGGCGGGAAGGCTCACCTGCACGGCTTCGACGCCGGGCTGGCCCTGCAAGGCGCTCAGGATCGTCTTCTCGCAGTGGGCGCAGGATATATCGGGTACGTTCAGGGTAATTTGAGACATTTTGTTTTTGCTCCTTTGTGTTTGGTTTCTATACAACGTCCGTCTGCTGGGCAGACAAGAACAACTAATCTAACGCACTTCCACCACCCAGGCCACGGTCTGCACCTGGCCCTTGTGCTGGAACTGCGACCAGACCTTGTAGAGGCCCGGCTTTGGGAATTGGTGGCTGAAAGCCAGGCCGGGGCCGAAGGAGGCCGGCAGTTCAGCCATCTCCTCCTCTTCCGGCATGCCGCCCATAGCTTGCGGTACCTCACTGCCCGGCACCGCGTGTACGTGGCTGAAGTTGGAGGCGTTAGCGTCTAGCACAACCACGTGGCTGGCCGCGCCAAGATAGGGCTGCAAGTCGCTGACCGGCTTGCCGCCACTCGACACGCTCAGCACGAACCCGGCAGGTTGCCCCGCTCGAACCTCGCCCCGCGGCTCGATGGCGACGGTGTACTCCCCCGACTGCTTCGGGCTGAGGTCTGGCGACAGGGCCGCTGCCGGGCTGTCCCCCTCCCCTACCTTCAGGTCTATGCGGTGGACCTCGTCGCTGCTGCCCTCGACCGCGAACTCATCATACAGGATGTAGTCGCCGCCCGCGGGGAAGGTGTGCTCGACTGCCCACTCGCCGGGCTTATCCGCGGCCTGTGGGTGTATGTGCGCGAAGTGACCGAGGTCCCGGCTGACCACGATAAGATGCATAGGCGCTTCGTGCTCAACCGCCAGTGCCCGCACCGGCTGCCCGTTAGACGCCACGGTGAGCGTCAGCTTGAGGGTAGTGGGTACGCCGGGCTGTACAGGTCCGCCGGTGTCCAGGCTCACGCGAGCGACTTGTGCCGCGCTGCCTTCCGCCATGCCTGCGGCCATCCCGCCCATAGACGGCTTGAAGAGGAAGAGCGAGAGCGCGCCCACCAGCAGGGCAAGCGCGCCTATGCCCGCCAGGTAGCCGATGTCGGCCAGGCGGCGGCGTAGTGGCGGGTGCACTATCTCCTCGGCGCTCTTCGGGGCCGCG
>DASVQO010000205.1:0-2445 GCA_036389075.1 Chloroflexia bacterium
GCCTGTTCGGTGACAACCGCTTTCTAACGGACCTGCGCAACAACGGCATCTTTACGCTGGCGTTCCTGGTAGCGTGCATTGTGCTCGGCCTGGGGCTTGCCATCTTGCTGGACCGCAAGGTAAAGGGCGAGAGCCTCTTCCGCAACGTCTTCCTCTTCCCGATGGCCCTCTCCTTCGTGGTGACGGGCACCATCTGGCGCTGGGTCTTCCTCGACCAGCCGTTCGCCTGGGTGATCGACCGCAACCTGGCCCTGCCCGCAGTCACCGTGGCCGCCGTCTGGCAGATGTCGGGATTCACGATGGCGATGTTCCTGGCCGCGCTGCGTAGCATCCCGGAGGAGTTGCGCGAGGCCGCACGCGTGGACGGGGCGACCGAGTTCCAGGTCTACCGGCGGGTCGTGCTGCCCATCATCAACCCGATTGTGCTGTCCGCCCTCATCATCCTGGGGCACATATCCCTCAAGATTTTCGACCTCATCTACGTCATGACGGGCGGCAGCCAGACGCTCGGCTTCGCCACCGACGTGCCCTCGATCTACATGTTCCAGCTTGCCTTCCGAGACGACCTGTTCGCCCGCTCGGCGGCCATTTCCGTGATAATGCTGGTGTTCGTGGCCGTGGTGATCGTACCCTACCTGATTACCAACCTCAGATCGGAGTCGGAAACATGAGCGCGACCCCCCCAACCCTCTCCACCTCCGAGAAGGACAGGCCCAGGTTCGGCATTTCGTGGGTCTTCTACATCATCCTCATCGTAATGACGGTGTTCTTCCTGGTGCCCGTGTACGTGGCGGTTATGACGGCTCTCAAAGGTATGGAGGAAGTCTCGCGCGGCGACCCCTGGTCGTTGCCCACCTCGCCCACGCTGGCGAACTTCGGCAACGCCTGGGAGCTACTGAAGCACGGCTTCGTCAACAGCGTCATATTGTCGGTGCCGGGGGTGGCTATCTCGTCGGTGCTGGGCAGCCTGAACGGCTACGTGCTGTCGAAGTGGAAGTTCAAAGGCTCCAACACGATCTTTACGCTCCTCCTGTTCGGCATGTTTATCCCCTACCAGAGCGTGCTCATCCCCCTCGTGCAGTTCCTCCAGACAATACAGCTATTCGCCACGCTGCCCGGCCTGATACTGGTGCACGTCGTCTACGGCATACCGATTGTGACGCTCATCTTCCGCAACTACTACGCGGGGGTGCCCAACGAGCTAATCGAGTCGGGCACCATAGACGGCGCGGGCTTCTTCGGCATATACCGGAACATCGTGCTGCCCGTGAGCGTCCCCGCCTTCGTGGTAGTGCTCATCTGGCAGTTTACCGCGATCTGGAACGAGTTCCTGTTCGCGGTGACGCTCAACAGCAACCCGGCCACCCAGCCCATCACGGTGGCGCTCGCGGGGCTTGGTTCTAGCCAGGCGGGCACCGACTACGGCATGCAGATGGCAGGCTCCCTCATAACGGCCCTGCCCACCCTGCTGGTCTATATCTTCCTCAGCCGCTACTTCATTCGCGGGCTGCTGGCGGGGTCCGTCAAAGGCTAGCGCTTCTCACACCAAGTTCTCTTGGAAAAGACTTTAAGAAGCAGCAACAGGAGAGGTGGAGGAGAACTGGGGGACACCCCCAGCCCCCGTCAGGGGAGTACCCCTGCACCCCCTGTGTGGGAGGAATTAGGGACATCCCCCACCCAGTCCAGGGAGTACCCCTGCAACCCCCTTTATATGCCCGAGAGAAGTTCGGCCAGGGCGATGTCAGGCTCCCAGCCGTGACCATGGTCCTCGAAGCTCCACCACGCCGACAGCACTGCTTGCGCCAGCGACCAGCCGTGCAACCGCGCCCGCTCTAGCCCCAGTTCCTCCGCCAGTTGGTCCAGCCGCCGCGACAGGAAGCGGCGCGCGTGTTCTCCGGCGAGGGGCTGCGGCAGTTGGTTGCGCATGAGAGCGCCGACTTCATAAGCCGGCTCGCCTATCAACCCCTTGGGGTCGATCGCCAGCCAGGGCTCGCGCTCGGCGGCCAGTATGTTGTCGTGGTGCAGGTCGCCGTGCAGGAGCGCCTGTTCGGGCGATGAGGCCAACAACTCCGCGAAGAGGGACTCCGCCTGCTCCACCAAGCGCGAGGGCAAGGGGCCGGTCGTGCCGCCAAAGTGCTCCCGCAACCTCCCCAGGCCCGAGGCCCACCTGGCGACGGTTGGAAAGGGGTGCTCCTGGGGTGCGGGCCGCCACAACCGGCGCATCACACCCGCCGCTATGGAGGTGGCTTGCTCGTCGTCCGTGAGGAGCGAGAGGGGCGTGCCGGGGTCGAGGCGTTCCAGCAAGAGCACGCCGCGGTCCTGGTCGGCATCAAGTAGTTGGGCAATGCCACGCCCCCCGTAAAGCCGCAACGCCTCAATTTCCGGCATCAATTCCGCGCTGGGGAATTTCACTTTCAGCACTATTTCACTGCCGTCGTTGCGGAT
>DASVQO010000206.1:0-5987 GCA_036389075.1 Chloroflexia bacterium
GTTGTCGCCGACCAGAGCAAACAAGAATACGGCCGCAAGAATATGGTCCCCGCCTTCGGTGACGTGGGTTTCAAGCTCAAGGTAGGCGAGATTGGCATCGCTGACTACGACCCCGCCACCAGCCCCTACGGCTGGCACATCATCAAGAGGGTGAAGTAGGAATTTGGAAATTAGAATTTAGGAATTAGAATTTAGGAATCAGTTGGCACCTGAGCAAATCCTAAATTCTAATTCCTAATTCCTAAATCCGTTCGTCAGGAAGGCTCGTTCGGCGTAGTTGAGGCCAAGTTCGGTGACGAGGGCCAGGAGGGCCACGGGCACGGCACCTACCAGGAGGATGTCGTTGCGTGAGAGGGCGAGGCCCGCCTGGATGTAGTCGCCCAGGCCGCCGCCGCCGATGAGGGTGGCGAGCGTGGCGCTGGCGATTACCTCCACCGCCGCTCTGCGCAGGCCCGCTACGACTACCGGCATCGCAAGGGGCAGTTGCACCCGCCACAGCAGCCGCCACCTCGACATCCCCAGCCCACGTCCGGCCTCGATTATGGCCGCGCTGACGCTACGCATGCCCGCGTCGGTGTTGATGAGGATGGGGGGGACGGCGAGGAAGGTGAGGGCGATTAGCGAGGGCCGGAAGCCGGTACCCACGACGGGCAGCAGCAGGAAGAGCACGGCTATGCTTGGCACCACCCGCAGCACGCCCGCGAAGTTGACCGTGAGCCGCGCCAGCGCCCCGAACCGGCTGATCCATATCCCCAGCGACATGCCGATGACCACCGCCAGCAACAGCGCCGCCCCGCTCAACAGGACGTGCGCCCACAGCTTGTCAGCTAGGCCATTCCTGGGGTTCAGGGCGTATTCTAAGGCTTTCTGTAGTGTGTCCATAGGGGTGACGGATCTTTGGTTATGAGTTGGGCGGTTTACGCTTGTCGGTAAGGTACTAGGGCTTGTTGACGTAATGCGACCAAAGTGGCCCTGTCATCCTGAGCGTAGCGAAGGATCTAAGATGTTGCCTTTGCGATTGTCGTGAACGTCGAGTACCTTCCCCTCATTCGACTGCGTCGCTTTACCCGCTTCTTTAGATCCTTCGCTACGCTCAGGATGACAGGGGGACGTTTGGTCGCGCCGCACCTACTAAGCGTATTCACGTGCCAAAAGCATAATCTTTAGCTTTGCGCGTTCTTTGCGTTCTTTGCGTCCCTTCGGCAGCGCTCAGGGCATGCTTTGCGTTTCCGTCTATTCCTCGGCACCTGTCACGCACGTTTGACGAGCAGGTCCTTTGAGGGGGACTTGCGGGCTTTCTGGTGGGTGGGGACGCTGGCGAGGCGTTCGAGGAGGCGGAAGACGACGTCGGCGGCTACGGCGATTATGCCTATGCTGATGATGCCGGCGTAGAGCTTGGAGTAGGTGGGGTCGTTCATGCCGTCGCGCAGTAGCTGGCCCATGCCGCCCGCCCCTATCCAGGCGGCGATAGTGGTGAGGCCCACCGTGGAGAGCGCGGCTATGCGTACGCCCGCAATGATGATGGGAAGGGCCAGCGGCACCTCGATGCGCCAGAGCACCTGCGCGGGACTCATCCCCATGCCTCGTGCCGCCTCCCTCACGGCTGGGTCCACCCCGTTGAAGGCCACCATCGTGTTGTGCACCAGCACCACGAGCGCGTAGGCCGACAGGGCGATGAGGGCGGGCTGCGTGCCTATGCCGGTGATGGGCACCAGGAAGGCGAACAGGGCGAAGCTTGGTATGGTGTACAGGATGTCCAGCACTCCCAGCACGGGAGGGGCGGCGGGCTTGACCTTGCTTATCGCCAGTCCGAGGGGCAAGGCGATTACCAGGGCGATGAGCAGGGCGAGGCTGCTGAGCGTAATGTGCTCCACCATGCGGGGCCACACCTTGTCACCGAAGTTCGCGAACAGGTAGCGGGTCAGTTGGTCCATGCTTCAGTCCGGGTGCGTCAAGCGTCGTATCGCGGCCATATCTATGGTGCCTACGCGTTGGCCCTGCTCGTCCACTACAGGGAGGGTTTCCGCGCCGCTGCCGAGTAGCTGCCCGAGGGCATCCCGCAGGCTATCGCGGGGGTGCAACGCGGCGGCGGCAGCGGTGGTGGGTGTGGAGTTTACCCCGTTCGCCGGGAGCATGGCCGAACCTACGTCGAGGAGGCTGAGCCGCCGCAGCACGTCGCCCGCGCCGGTGAGTTCGGTCACGAAGTCGTCGGCGGGGGCCGATAGGATGCGGAGGGGCGTGTCGTGTTGCACCACCTTGCCTGCGCGCATGACGGCTATTTTGTCGGCCAGACGTATCGCTTCTTCGACGTCGTGGGTGACGAAGAGGATAGTCTTGCGGACTTTCTGCTGGATGTTGAGCAGTTCGTCCTGGAGGCGGCGGCGGGTGATGCTGTCTATGGCGGCGAACGGCTCGTCCATGAGCATGATAGCGGGGTCGGCGGACATGGCCCTGGCGAGGCCCACGCGCTGCTGCTGCCCGCCCGACAACTGCGCGGGATAGCGGCCCCGGTACTCGCCGGGTTGGAGGCCCACAATCTCCAACAGCTCGTCCACGCGGCTGTTGATGCGCGCTTTGTCCCAGCCCAGCATCTCGGGCACGGTGGCGATGTTGCGGGCTACCGTCATGTGCGGGAAGAGGCCGACGCTCTGTATCACGTAGCCGATGCGCCGCCGCAGGTCCGTGACCTTGAAGCTGCGTATCTCCTGGCCTTGCATGAGGATGCGGCCGGAGTCGTGCTCGTAGAGGCGGTTCACCATCTTAAGCAAAGTGGTCTTGCCGCAGCCCGAAGGCCCCAGCAAGACCACCAGATCGCCCTGTTGCACGTCCAAGCTAACATCGTCCACCGCAGGTGTGGCGGCCGATGGGAATCGCTTGGTCACGTGCTCAAAAGCTATTTCGGAAGTTGTGAGTTGTGAGTTGTTAGTTGTGAGTTGTACGTCTTGCGCTGACACAAACGCTCCCTGTATTCGCACTCTGTTGACGATGTTTTACGCCTATTATGCAAACACCGGACAAGAGCACGAAACTCCTCATCTAACAACTAACAACTAACAACTCGCTACTACTTGAGCAGTCCCTTCTTCTGCATCCACTCCTTCGCCACTTCCTCGTACTCGCGACCTTTGCCGTCCACTTCCCAGTTGAGGGCGGAGATTTCATCGTTAGTGATGGCGGGTGAGAGCTTGTTGAGGGCGTCTGCTATTTGTGGGTACATGTCGAGCACGTCCTGACGCACGACGGGGGCCACGTTGTAGGGGAGGCCGTAGTTCTTGGGGTCTTCCAGGAGCACCAGGCCCATACCGGCGATCTGGCCGTCGGTGCTGAACGCCTGGGCGATCTCGGCTTCCTTGTTCTCCAGCGCCTTGTAGCGGAGGTTGGGGGCGAAGACCTTTATCTCCTTGAACTCGCAGCCGCCATAGGTCTTCTGCAACAGGGGGAGGGCGTCGGCGCGGTCCTTGAACTCGGCCACGGCGGCCACGGTCACGTCTTTCGCCTTGTCGCACAGGTCTTGCAGGCTCTTGATGCCCTTTTGCTCCGACACCTCTTTGGTGGTGACCATCGCCTGGGTATCGTTCATGGGGGAGGCGTCTAGCCAGACGAGGTCAAACTGTTCCTTGTAGCCCTTCTTGACTTCCTCGTACACCTGCTTGGGGTCGTAGATGGGATCGCGCTTGAGCACGTTGTTGAGGCCAGTGCTCGTGTATTCGGGGTAGAGGTCGATGCCCCCATCGTCGCCGCCCTTGACGAGCGCGCCCTGGGCCACGTCGGTGGTGCCGAGGTTGAGCTTGCGCTCCACGGGCACGCCCGCGTTCTCCAATGCCAGGGCGTACATCTCGCCCAAAAGGTACTCTTCCGTAAAGTCCTTGGAACTGACGACCACGGGGCGCTTGTCCCCTGTGGTGGCTTCGGTGGCCGTAGTGCCCATTGTGGCCGTGGCCTGGGTTGTGTCGCCAACGGTGGCTGTTGGGTTGGTCGCGCTGCCGGTGCCACTCGTGGGGGTGGGTGTGCCCCCGCCGCACGCGGATAGCAGCGCGCTGCCCGTGATAAGCAGGGCCGCAGCCAACATCTTGCCTCTCATTATTACCTTCCTCCTGTGGACCTATTGGAACAGTCTGCCGCGCCGGTGTGCATCTCTCTCGGTACCGGTGCCTTATAGTACGCAGTAGAGACGCGGACAGATGTTCGATTTATGGTGTGCAACGTGATTATAAATGGGGGCTGTAGTAGGGTCAACCCGTCTGTAGATGTATGTTATAGGATTGTAATACTTTAGGGTAAGACGATGGACCATAGACCGAGGCCAAGTCTCCCTAGCACAAAAAGGAGCAGGCTGGATGCCTGCTCCTTTGAAGGACGGTTGGTATATTACTCTTAGCTCTGTAAGGTCATGTACTACGACGGTTAGCGTCCCACCGGGCTGCTTTACATAAAGGAAACGCCCAGCGTGACTGCCTTGTGCAGGGCACGGTGCTGTAGGACTTTGGCGTTGCCCTCGGTGATGTTCATGGCCTGGGCTGTCTCTTTGAGCGAGCAACCCTGTAGGAAACGCAGCTCGAGCACGCGGCGGTAGTTGGGGGAGAGCTTTGCCAGTATCTCGGCCACGCGGGCGGTGGCGGGGCTGGCTTCCTCCTCGTCGGTCTCGCCGGGGCGCAGCGGCTCGGCGGCAAGGTGTAGGGGGGCGGCCTCTTCCATCTGTTCGAGGCTGGTGGCGGGGTTCTTGTAGTAGAAGCGCCAGTGGTCGGTGATGGTGGTGCGGGCCACCTGGTAGAGCCAGGCGAGGCGGGTCTGGTCTTCCTGGGTCACGTCCAGGGAGTTGGCCGCTTTGATGAACACCTGCGAGGTAATGTCCTCGGCGTCTTCTCGGTTACCGACCTTGAAGTATACGAACTTGTAGATCTGCTCAACGTGCGCGTCGTAGATCTGTTGCAGAACTGCTTGCCTGCTCTGCCCGGCCTGCTGCTTGCCTGCCTCGGGGCGAACGTAAGTCTGCGGCACGTATACTGCGGTTGTGGTTTGACCATGTGCGGTAAGAGCGTTCATAATGTCCCTGGCCTTCTATCAGTTTTAGACGCCGCCACACTAGCTGCATACCCTGGCTTTGTCTTGCTGACGCAATCTTATCCGCCCGCGCCTGAAATACACCTGAAGGCCCAATAAGGTGGCCTTAAGAAAGCCTTAAGAGATTTTAGATTTTGGATTTTAGATTTTGGATTGAATGAGCAAATCCAAAATCTAAAATCTAAAATGGGAAGCCTTTTGTTACCCCGCGGCGTATTGGGGTCTAGTGGCTGCAATTCTGGTAAGATGGGCCACGTGGGGTACGTTTTTTAGCTATGCAACCTAGAAGCAACATACTGGTACTGGTAGTGGACGACGACTCTCGCATACTGAGGCTGGTGCGGGTGAACCTTGAGAGGGCGGGATTCGAGGTGGACACGGCGAGCAATGGAGTGGCAGCGCTCGACCAATTCGATGCCAGGCCGCCCGACGCGGTGGTACTGGACGTGACCATGCCCGGCATCGACGGCTTCACGCTCACCAGGCGGATCCGCGAGATCTCCAGCGTGCCTATCATTCTGCTCACGGCGATAGGCGAGCAGTCGCAGAAGGTGAAAGGTCTCGATATAGGGGCCGATGACTATTTGACCAAGCCCTTCGACCCCGACGAGCTGGTGGCCCGCCTGCGCGCCCTCCTGCGCCGCCGCGTGGCCGGCGCCCCCGCCGTGCTGCGCGTGGGCGACCTGGAGATGGACCCGGCCACGCGCGACGTGCGCCGCGAGGGGCAGCAGGTGGAGCTCACGCCCAAGGAGTTCGCGCTCCTCGAGTTCCTGATGCGCAACGCCGACCGACCGCTGAGCCGCGCCACGCTGATGGAGCACGTGTGGGGGATCCGCTTCGACCCCGGCACCAACATCGTGGACGTGTGCGTCAACTCGCTGCGCAACAAGCTGCAGGACCGCGACCGCGAGCTGATCCAGACGGTG
>DASVQO010000207.1:0-13626 GCA_036389075.1 Chloroflexia bacterium
CCCGCTCTCAGCCTCCAGCCTCTGCCCCGTGTACCCGATGCTCGTCAGGGAGGTTGGTCCTCCACCAGACGAGGTCCAACTCCACGCCACTTCCCCATATGGCTTGCTGTAAGTGCGCTGCACCACCGCAGGAGGGTTAGCCGCGCTCACGATAAGGGACGTGGAGCCTAGATGGTCCCCTACCATGCGGTACTGCGTGCTTACTGTACCCACGACCCTTCGCATGCCCACCAGCCTGCCCATTAAGATGTAATAAGAGGTGTACTGGACTGTCGTGCTCCCAGGTGTGATGTCCTCCTCGTACAAGCCTCCTATGTAGATCGTGCGGCCCGTCACACTCAGGGGCGTGTTCGCGCTGGACATGCTGGCTATGGACATGCTGTTGGTGTGGCTGACGCTGTTAGCTTCAGTCTTGCCAATTGCTACAGGATTGCCGTCTGCAGATGGAGTAGCGGCAGGGGCAGGGGCCACACCTGAGAAGGTACTTTCACCAGGAAGACGTGATAGCCTGGAGCTTACAGTATGCAAGAACGGGGCCGCCATTGCCGTGGCTGCCGCACTGGGGTACTTGCCTTCATAAAGGGTACCATCGTGAGCATCAGCAGCAGACAGGCTGCACAGCGGGCACGGGTTGCAACTGGGGCATGGGTCTCCACCCCCGCTGCCTACGATAATGCTCGCATCCTCCGGTGTAGACTCGCCAAAGCTGGTGGCCGGCGTCCTCTTCATGGACCATAGCCAGCCATAAGTACCGGCTGTCATCGGGGCGTACACCGTAAAATTGAAGGTATAACTCTGGCCCGGCGCGACCGTAACCCCACTGGGTATCGCGACCACGTTCGGGGACCACGGGGAGAGGTTCCCGCCCGCTGCTGCCAGGGAATGCAGGCTCGTCCAGGTGGTCTCGCCCGTGTTGAGCATCGTCACCGACACGTCAGCGGAGTCGCCGGGGGCCATAGTGCTGGGTATGCTCTGGGACACGAAAGCAGCATTGCTAATAGGGGTAGGGGTAGGGGTGTTCGTGGGCGTGGGTGTATTGGTGGGAGTGTTGGTGGCGGCTGGCGCGTACTGGCTTACCGTCTTGACGAGTCGTTGGCCGTTTGCATCATAGATGTAATCGGAGACGGTCAGCCCGTCGTCAATCTTTACAATACGGCCTTCAGGGTCGAATGTGCGCGTTTCGACTACTCCATTCCTTGTGCGCACCACCTGGTTGCCATTGGCGTCGTACTGGTAGGAGCCACCCTGGTATGCTGTGGGTGCGTCCAGGTGTGAGCCAGTGCCGCTGGTGGCCGGATAGGTGTATGAGTTGGCCGTACCTCCGATGGTGCGGGTGCGCATGCGGTGGATATCATCGAAGGTGTAGCTCTCCGTGGGCCACATGGCAGCGCTGCCGTTGGTGCCGATGGACTGGGCGCTCGTCAGCCTTTCCTTCTGGTCGTAGGTGTAGCTGTTGGTGAAAGTCGGGCTGTTTGCACCTGTGGCGTTCTGGCTCACCGTCTTGACGTTGCCGTTGTTCTCGTAAGTCAGTCTCAGGTCGAGCAGGGTCGTTCCGCCGCCCGTGGTGACCAGGGAGCGGCTCAACCAGCCCCGCCCGAACGCGGTGTTCGCATTACCGTCGTCAACTTCGTCGTAAGTGTAGGCGGTCTTCAGCAGGTCGCCGGTGGGACCAGCGCTACCCTGCTGCAATTCGGAAAGCTGGCCGCGAACGTTGTAAGTGGCTCCCAGCACAGGGTAAACGCCATTGTCTTTGTTGCTGTCCAGCCTGGTAGGAAGGCCCAACCCCTGCGCGTTGTAGGTCACGTCCACCTTTTCGTGCGTGGCATCGGGGTCGGGATAGGTGACAGACTTGACCCGCCCCGCGATGTCGTAGTCATACCCAACTGTGTAGGCACCACCGTTACGTGCGAGAGGGCTGGTAACGGTCTCCTCTAGCAACTGACCCCTGGCATCATATTTATACGCATGGGAGTTAGAGTTACTAGCCTGGCCATCCGCGCCGGTGACTTCAGCCTTGCGCAGCCTGCCCCACGACCTATTGGCATCGGCATCCCCCAGCGCGTTGTCATAGTAGAAACGCACGTCGGCCAGGTTTCCGCTCTTGTGGGCCTGCCCGTAGTACTTGGCGGTGGGCCTTCCAGTCACATCGTAGTCAATGAGGAGCAGGTGATTGGCATACTGAGTGGGGTTGCTAAGGTAAAGAGCGTCCTTTTGCCAGATGAGATTGCTGGCATTATCGTAGCCGTACTCCCACCTGCCCATGTCCGGATCGTTCATGGCCTTCTTCCGGCCGAATCCATCATACTCCATTGTGGACACCACTGGAGCGTTAGGAGCCGACACCCAGGCGTTACGCTTGACTGACATGAGGTTATCAAGCACGTCATAGGTATATTCTGTCGCAGTGTGGTTGGGCGCACCCTGCGCCTGGTAGCCGGGGTTGGCGGAGTCGTACTCCAGGACGGTGGACAGCCTACCATACGCATCCGTGTAGGTGAACTTGGCATGCCGCAGCTCGTCCCAGGCATCGGTCCTGTTGAGCCAGTTGTAGGAGTACATGAGGCTGGTGCCGTCGGCGTTCTGCACCCAGTTCGTGCGACCTGCGCCGTCATAAGCCTTCCAGATGTAAGGCTGGGTCCAGGTGGGGACCCTGTAGTCATCGGGTGCTGTAACGCTCACCTCGAAGGGTAGTGTTACCTGTGCGACCAGGCCGTTGACATCATAGGCTGTGTCCACCCTGACGGTGTTTGAACCTTGCTTGGGGGAGACGTCCTGAATAGCACGACCGCGGCCGTCGAACCACCGGGTCTGCCAGGTGTAATCATTCGTGCCCGCACTCGTCCCCAGGTGCACCCTGAACTTGATAGAGAAAGGCGGAGAAACGCTCGTTTGGTTCAGACCGGGGTAGAAATATTCTTCATTAGGCGTGGTACTGCTGCCCAGGCCGCTGGTGGAAACCCACGTCTTGATCGGTCTCCCGAAGTCGTCATACTGCGTCTCCGATGTGACATTGTTCATGTCGGTGGCCGAGCTAGGCAAATCGAGGGTATAGTCCCACGTCATGGACTCGGTCCGGCCGTTTGGATAAGCTACGCTGACCGGGAATGCATGATAGTACGAGTCGTAAGTGGTAACGGGCGAGGAGTTATTGTTGGCATCTATGGAATTCTGCTGGTTGCCATAAGCGTCGTAGACCAGCTTTTGAGAAACATATGAGGGTAGCCCAGCCGTACTCGCGCCCTCGCGCATGTTGTAATTCTGGACCTGTACAAGGTCCCCTTTCGAGGTCGGGGACATGTAGTTCCAAGTGGTGGAGCCTTCATAGATGAACACCTTGTTCAACATCCAATTGGTACCACCCACATCATTCGTAATGGTCTTGTAGACATGGGTCCAGTTCTTCTTTCCCGGCAGGTACCTTGTGGGTATGTTCACGAGGTCGTGGTACCCATTATACGTACTGCGCTCGTCACCGGTTGCATCATAGTTGCCATACTCGTATACGGCCGTAAGGTTGCGGTAAGGGCCACTGTATACGTAGTCGGTCATAGTGCGGAGGTACTGTCCTGGCTGGCAGCAGGCAGCGCCGTAAGTTATGCCCCAGCTCCGCTGCGACTTCACCATGTGGATGAACATGCCGTTAGCGTTGTTGGCAAGGCCCGGCTGCCAGATCTCCAGGTTGCCGTTCCCATCGCCTTGTCCGTTGTCAGTGGGGCCAATCGGGGGGTCGTTCTTGTACCATGTATCCGACTGCGAGAAGACGGTGCGCCGCTCCAGGTGGCTGTCCAGCAGGAACTGGTAGCCTGGGTCAACGCCGCTCTGCGTGCTCCAGGTCTTCTGTTCGAACTTCCAGTTCTTGCCTGTGGGGAGCAGGGGTATCTTCGCGCCCGTGGCGTCCTTTGGGTCTTCCGAGCTGATGGCAATGTAGTCGCGGCCGTCGCGGAACAGCTCCACCGTGAATCTGCCATCGGGCGAGGTGTGAAGCCGCGCCGTGTACCACTGCTGGGTTTCTATAGCATTGGCACGGTACGGCCGTACCAGTGAGGAGTTTTCCAGCCTACTGAGACTGCGGGCGCCGCTAATGTAGGTATAAGGGGCAATAGTGTCAGCGGGGTCTCTCACCTGCCAGACGACGTTTGCATGGTATTCGTAAGCACCTGGCGTTGCGGTAGGAAGCGGCCACGTGATGGGGGTCTCGGTGGGGCGTATGACGTCGGGGTTCCACTTACGCCCAATCTCAACGCCCCAATAGACGTTGGCGTCGTCTGCCTGGACCAGCTTCCAGGAGCCTTTCAGCCTGAAGTCCTCTCCAGACCCTGCGATGTAGAACCTGGAAGAGATCTCCTGTCCGTCGTACACCGTGCCGTTGCGGGTGGCAGAGGAACCATTCGGAGAACTCCCGTCCGGGGCGACTGCGTACATCTTCCAGGAGTAGTTATCCGTGCCCGTGTTGACAGTGGTCTTCTGTTCTCTATAACCTGTAAAGGTCCAGTTACTGTTATTGGTTGGTGCTTCGGACATAGCAGAGGCGTAAGTGTCTGCCTTGCCGGATTGCGTGCGCCATTCTTTGCCCTGGGTGATATCGGTCTGGCTGAAATAATGTTCTGTGGGCTGGCCCGAGGGATCGGTCTCTCGCACCCAGGCGAAGCCCCGCCACTCGCCGTTACGCTCATGCAGCGCCCATGCCATGTCGCTCTCGGCGGAGATAGCAGAGCTATTGATGGCAGCACCTCTATACTCATACGTGTACAGAGCATCGTGCGGCAAGCTTTGGTTCGAGAACTCGTCAGCTACTACAGGAGAGAGACCGTCTCTCACCCTCTTTCCGGCTACACGCCTGTAAGACTCATGCACATCAGCGGCTGCCCGGTCGTAGTAGTAACGTATCTCTCCGCCGTAGCCGTTCTGGACCCTCTTCAAATGGCCCCAGTTCCCCGCCGTCGTGCTGCGGTCGTAATAGCCAAAAGAAGTGCTGGGTAGTTGGGCTTGCGCTCCGCCCGCATCAAGTTCCTTACCCAGAGGAGTCACGCTTGTGAGTGTAAGATGCGGGAACTCACCGTGTCCATTGGCCAGTGTGGGTCCAAGCTCGATGCTGTAGTCCTGGTTCAGGACGTAAGAGCGCAACTTCCTGAACACGCCGTTCGGCTGCTTGCGGCTAACGTCGATCCTGGTGATCCGCTTGCTCTGGAAGACCTCGGCGCTTCTGTCTTGTCCATAGATGTCCGAGCGATCGGCAAGTTGGAACGTTACCTTTATCTTGTCAGTACTAGCGCTACCATACAGGTCTCCACCATACGTGATCTCCCTAGGGTATACAGCCCTGGTCCTCTGGCCAGTACTGGTGATAGGCACGGTATTGGGAGCCGAGTTGTCAGCGGAACCCTTCTCTTCGTAGTAGTAGGTATAGTTAATGGTGTTACCGTGGGTATCGACAGCCTTGCTTAGCATCCACCTGTTGGTGACCACAGTGGGTGTTGGATTGCTGTGATAATCGTCAAATATGTGGCCGCCGAACTCGAACAGATAGTAGGTGCCGCTTGGGTCCCAGGCTTCCCAACTATTGGCAGCCTGGTTGAATCGCACCTTAGCAAAGCTTTCATCGGCAGTATGCCAGTAGCCATCGTCTCCCTTAATCAGGTCTCCATTTGCACCATCAGACACGATTGATACAGTCCAGGGGTCTTTACCTGTTGCGAAATGCTGCTGGGAAGCCGCTATGTAGCTGGTGGAGAGGGACCAGCCCCAACCTACCGAAGAGGAGCCTTGCTGGCCGGCGTTCACACGCTCGACGTTCGTGGAATTGTAGGAGAGGCTCACATTGGGACCAAAACCGCCCGGGCCGGTGGGCAAGTCGATAGGGTATGAGGCCGTGGCAGCGCCCGTCTGCAAGTCTACTTCAAAGCCATCCAACGTGGGCACGTAATTGTTGATTTTGCTAAAGCCGCTGCCTACTGCGTAGTCGCTAAAGTGAGAAGTGACTGCTACAAGCTGCTTGGTGTTATCATTCCACCAACTTGGCACCTCCACCCATGTTTCCTGCTGCTCGTCATAGGTATAGGCGCGCAGGGGCCAACCGGTTACGCCCGCGGCGCGCAGGTCCGCGATGTTTATGTCCCAAACAAGAGCCACGTTCTTCTGGAAATGAGTTACCTTTGGACCACCCGCTCCCTGGTTTGCGCTTAGCTCATATACATAAGCTACAGGCTCGTCTTTATACTTAGCCTTCTTATCGGCCTTAGCAATCTGCTTGCGCTTGATCTTAACTTGCAGGTCCACGTCTTTAGTGTTGTTCGCACCGCCATTTGCGTCCTTCACCCTGGCGGTACCGGGCAGCATAGCCAGGGTGAGGGTGCTGTCCTTGCTCCTGGCCCTGCCTCCAGTAGAACCCTTTATCAGGGCGCTCTCTGTACTCGCATCAAGCGTGGTAGCCGGAAGGCTACTAATCTCGGCAAGTAGTGCGTTCTGATCGGCTTCCACAGCCTGGTCTACGTAGTTGGTATTATCAGGACGCTCCAGAGTAGGCGCGGGCGTGGGTGTACCTAAGCTGGGAGTAGGCACGGTGTCGGAGGCTACTTCAGTGGCCGTGATGCCTGTGTCCGATGTGGGAGGCGCGGGTGGCGGAGTTGTATCGCTCGTTGCGTCTGCAGTGGCGTATTCTGGGGCAGTAGTGGGTACGGTTGTGAGCGTAAGCTGAGGCGTGGTCTCCGCTGGAGTAGCAGCCCCGCCGGTTGGTACCGTAGTATCCACGATTGAAGAGCGGTTGGCAGTTATGGCGGCGGTGGACCTGGCAAACGTGAATGGTGTAATCAGGAGGGAGACTATAACGAGAAGGCTCAGCAGGCTGTTGAGTCTCCGGCGTCGGGTACGGTGACGCATGGGATGCATTCCTACTGGCCTGGGCTTAATGAAAAGATCAACAATGGGCGCAATCCGGGAAGGGTTGTTGGTTCTGTTTACTTTCGAGTTGACGCGAACATTAGAACCCGCGTTCTTATTGGTTCCCAGGTCAAAACAGCTCGACATTAAGGCGTCCCTTTTTGGGTAAAACAAAGGTAAAGCGTGCGGAAAGGCATCCGCAGCCTATACCTACTAGCACCTAGATTAGCTGTGGGCTTATAGAAGACAGGAGAATATAAGGCAGCCCATAGCAACCAGAGGCGGTACTCGGTTTACACGAAAAAACCTAGTGTCCTAGTACGATGAACACCAGCCCCCCTCTGCAGCAGTATAGAGGAAGCTTAACTACTTGTCAATAGGTAAAGTACTATTCTCCTAAAAATACGTTACCACTAGCATAAGTATGTGAAGCTGTGCCTAGAATGAGCAAAATGGCTGAGATTTTAATTTCGTCTGGTCTATGCTCCTATCCCACTTTTGCACACTACAAATGATGTTCCATATTCTGACAGCTCGGTGCAGACGCCAACCGGTCAACCTGAGAGGGTGTCTAAATAAACAAGACTAGGCACAAAGACGACGAAGGAGAAGGTGCGCAGAGGCAAGATAGATCATGCCCTGGGAAGAATGGTGGTAAAACTCGTAGTCTTTGGAGAGCCTGCGATATCTACTCAGACAGGCGAAGGTACGCTCCACTACCCACCTCTTCGGCAGGGGCACAAAGCCTTTGACTGTGCCTCCTTCTTCTTTGGGGCGCTTCACCACCTCCAAGAGGCAACCCAGTTCATCCCATACCCACTCATCCAACCTTCTGAGTTGCTTCTTTTTGCACCGCCCTCCCTTGTATGCTCGGTCTGCCCACACAATCACCAGCCTTGGCAACTTCTCCCTGGCTTCTCGGAGTAGCACCTTAGCGCCATCTCTATCCTGCACTTTAGCAGCATGTACTTTCACACTGAGCAGCGTACCCATCGTGTCTACGAGCACATGTCTCTTTCTGCCCTTTACTTTCTTGCCAGCATCGTACCCTCTGTGTCCATGAGGCCCCCTTTTCCAGTGGTCTTGACACTCTGGCTGGCGATCACTGCTCCTCTAGGCTGAGCTAGGGCGTCCAGCGAACGGTCAGCGGAAAGCCCGAAATAGTTACGTGCAAGTCAAAGTACCTGGCGTTACGAGGCACGTCGGTCGCATCAGTATATACCCCGCCGGTGTAAAAGATCGAACCTGGATTTATGACGTTCCCTTGCCTCGTTGCGTAGTAAAGCCAACTCTCAGCGCCTGGGAACACAAGGCAGTCGGGTTTTGGTTCCGGCAGCTTGTATGTCCTCCCTGTACTGTCGGTGACCGCAAAAGTTGCCGGGTCCACTGTCACCTTATAGGGTAATTTCCCTGAATTTTCAAGCTGAATATTCCAAAAGATGGTCGTGGTACTTGAGCCACAGCTAGGTGCAAACCGTGCCTCACTAATGGTAGCTGTTACTTGATCTGCAATAGGGACCTTCACACCAACTCCGGGCGGCGGTGCCGGCGTGGGAGTAGCCAAGCCAGGCTCCCCACTGGGATACTTACGCTTGAACTGGAACGTCCCTAACTGTGACAGCAGTACGTCATAGGGCGGTTTGTTCTCTGGGTGCATTTCAAACACAGCTCTTTCAAAATATTGCACCGTGTACTCGCGACTGTCGAGATCGGACTTCTCCGTGAACTCATTTGAGATTGGATACCCCTGCTGGGTTAGCCCCCCACTTTGCAACCAGTACTGCAGGAAGCGGCCGCAAATTCGCTTGCCGGTTTGTGTGAATTCCTGGCAGCCACTTTGCATCAGGGGCTGTGCCAGGCTCTGTGCCTCGGCATGAGCTGACTGCTGCGGATGCGTCCAAGGCTGGATTATGATAGTTAAAACCGTGCTGACTACTGCTATAAGGGTGTACGCTGTAATCTGTTTTCTCATCCTGCTCCCTCCTCTTGTCTCCTCTCCTCTCTCCCTCTAACAAATAGCCTGTTGGCCCCGTGTCGGCTTCTGCTGGGAAAGCGGTTGCCTTAGCCAGGCAGCTGTTGTGCGTGCTGCCAGCCGCAATTACCTACTCTTCTTGGATCGGCCGCCCTTGTGAACCTGACCGCTATATGCTTTGCTGCCCGGTCTTTGCACTAGAACCTCCGCTTGCGCTAAGCAAGCTAGGTCAGGTGTTCATGCTCCAGGACGGAGGATGGCTAGCGGAGAAGTACGCTTCATCTGCGCATTCTATTGCAAATAATCAAGTCTGTCAACTATTTTCTCTAGTAATTAGAGAATAAATGCTCCAAAACCTTCTTGAACTAAGAATAGGCGGCTGTCAAGATAAGCAAGCTACAGCAAGGTGAAAGGGAGAGGATACGCCGCCACATGGAAGTAAAAGACGTAGTTGCCCGGCTAAAGGCACTTCGTGAGGCCAGAAATTGGTCGCGCAACTACCTGGAAGATGCGGCCCAGTTGGCTCATGGCTACGTTACGAAGCTAGAGGCGAATAGAATCCCGAACCCAGGATTGCTTCAGCTTCAGAAGCTCTCTGAAGCTCTCGGACTGCCGTTGAGCCGGGTGTTGATTGAGAGCGAAGTTGGTCCCGCGACGGGAGAGAAGGAGGTGGGTGAGACCGCACCTGTTCTCACACCCGACCTGGCAGATGTGGCAACAGATATCTTGACTCTGCGTCGGCTAGACGCCCACCGAATGGCAGTTGCACGGACGCTGCTGTCGGCTCTGAGGACCCAGGCAGAAGCGATAGACCGGCGAACGCGGCGTGTAAAGCCCGCAAGTGCGACACGCCGTCGTGCAAAGCCCTCCAAAGAATGGCCAAAACGACTACCCAGCGACTAGCTCTGTATTCCCCTATCGTCCTACCAAACGAAACCAGGCAACAAAGATCTCTTTTGCGGATCGGCAGGAAATGGAGTCGCTGCCGCCGCTATAGTGTGTTGCCCTCTGTAAAGAAGAGCACTTGACGGACCTGGTTTTCAAAAGTACAATCTGAGCAAGCTCTCGATGCAGTTCGTCATGACCTGTTGTATAGCAACAGGGCGCTGTAGTGTTCCCGCTATTATGTACCTGCAGAACAGGAACAGGAGGCTCACGTGCCCAGACGCCGTTCAAGCAGACCTAGTACTCCTCGCGCTCCCGGTTATGCGCGAAGTGCTCCTGCTGTCCCCGCCAGCAAGCCTATGGCTCGCTTTCGGAAGGGTCGGTTCCTGGTTGTAGCCATACTTGCCTTACTTGTCTGCGGGGCAATCGGTAATCTCACACGCTCCCAGAAGCCCGCCGGGCAAACGCAGCCAACTCAGCAGGCACGGCAGGGTACCAGCAGCCAGGCACAACGTCTCCCTTTGTCCGAAGCACCAGCTACTCCTGACGAGCAAAGTCAATTAGCTGGGCCGTTGCCTGATGCTGCGCGCTATATCTACGTACCAGAGACCGCACATTCAATTACGGCTTTCGCCGACCTGTTTCAGCAGATGGGTGGCGTGCCTGGCATTGGCTATCCCCTGACTGAACCCTTCGTCGAGCCGCACATAGTGGATGGCAAATGGCGCTGGGTCCAGTACTTCGAGAAAGCCGTAGTCGAGTACCATCCGGACCTGCCGGACCCGAACAAGTTTCAAGTGGCGGCACTCGGCGCAGCTCGACTTTCCGAGAGATACCCTGCAGGCGTAGCCGTACCGGCAAGCAAACCGGTACCTGGCGATGGAGAGTACACCTTCCCTGAAACAGGGCACCTTGTGCGTGGGGTGTTCCTGGCACGCTGGCACGCTGGCGGCGAACTACGCCGCTTCGGGTATCCTCTGGCAGAGAGCTTTGAAGAAGTCAGTGATGCTGATGCAAAGTCCTATATTGTTCAGTATTTTGAACGTGCAGTCATGGAGTACCACCCTGAAGAGCAACCTCCATATGACGTTCAACTTACTGCCCTGGGTACCAGGCGACTGGCCCTCGCGTATCCTGACGGAGCACCCCGTAGCGCCAGTAATCCGCTGCCTTCACCGACCGCCAATGCGGCGGCCACGCAGGAGGCGGAAGAAGAGATAGCCCGGGCTACGAATGACGCTGAAGAGCAAGAAGCCGGTGCGACAGGTACCGCACAAGCCCTGGTCGCTTATGTCACTCGCACTGCGGAGGCCCATGCTCAGGCTACGGATGACGCACGGGAAGCACGAAGGCAAGCCGTGACCGCTACGGCCGAAGCACAACAGAGAAAACAAGATGAGTACAATGCTTGTCCTTCAGGTGCTCGCAGAGGTGCGGTCTGCAATGATGGCAGCAGTTCAAGCGCGACTGGGAGAGGAGCCTGTTCCCACCACGGTGGCGTCAGCTACTGGTTGTACTGCCCCTGAGAGCACGTTAGGCAGGGCAAGATCGCAGCGCTGACGCTGCAAGTGTGGACGCCTGTCCATTGTATGATCCTGGATGACCCAGCACTATGGTAGGGTAAGAAGCGACGTAGAAAATCGTTGCTGTCGCCAGGGGTTACTTTGCCCTTTGTGAAGCAGCATGCACGCGGTCGAGCACTCTACTTGAAATATACCCTCAGTTACAGAAAGTTCGGCCCGATCCATAAAATTATTAGGCTGTACCCACCTATTGCGAAGATCGTTCCCGAACCTGAGTGCGATAGAAGGTGGACGGCCATGCTGTGGATACCAACTCGTAATGAGACGGTCGGCCTGTATGCCGGACAGTATTAGCATAGGAGCCAGCTAAGCGCGCTTAGCTGGCTCCTGTGTTTGACTGTCTCAGGTGTTCAATCTTGACTGTGGCAAGAAGTAGGGCACTTCTGGACGCAAGAGTCTACTCTTCTGTAGAGACCTCATTGGTGGCCCCATCAGTTGCTCCCGACGCTCTTTCAATGTGCGCAGCTTCGGACATGTTAATGAACACCCGCACCGATTCCCCTGGATGCACCTGTAGCACAATGTCACGTACCGTTGTGGGTCTAACCTCCGCCGAAAAAATAACCTCAGGCGGTATGTCCAGGAACTGGCTCAAGGCCTCTAGCTGAACGGCCGAAATGTAGGAGTCCCCTCGCTCTACAGCCGCATAATTTTGCCTCGAAAGATGGGCCGCAGTGGCACATGCCTCCATGCTTGCCTTCTTGGCTTTGCGCGCACGCTCCAGGACCTCCCCGATCTCGCGGTTGCGCGCCTCAAATCTTTCAACTACCTTCTTCTTCCTCGCCATATAAAGCCTGCTCTCCCGTCCCCACGATTCCTGTTTTCATTGCGGGTATTACCCAGGTAGTACTTCGATATTACCCATATGGGTACTAGCGTATCTGACACTTCTACTTTATTAACTTGGGGAAGCTTGTTAATAAGTTTTACCAAAAGGCAGAGGAATGGCATTTGAATTAACCAAATGTTCACGATTGCCTCTACTGCATCTTAACTAGGCATGATACACCGCTTGCTTACTGGCGGTCAACGAACCACATTCCACTTAGCAGCCTCGTTGCGTCAACAGCCCCTCATTACTATCGACGTCGTCCCGTACAAAGAATGGAAGGAGTACACAATGGCAGCGACAACAAGCACACAACAAGTTCTGAAGCTGACGCCCTCTCGGTTAAGGGATTATCTGGTTTGCAGGCGTAGGTTTGAGCAACAGCATCTTCGTCTCCACAGTGCCGAAAATGGGTCAGCGAGCGTCGCACGTCCTCAGGAAACAGCATCGATGGCCTTTGGCAACAGCCTCCATGCGGTACTCGATGCGTTACACAAGGGACCTGACGAGCACTCTGATGTCTCAACTCAAGCAGACAGGGTCGCAGACCTGCTGTCTCTACACTGGCGCGGCAAAGGCTACGCAGATAAGGAGACTGAAGATGCCGCTTTCCTCGAAGCCTCCTCGGTCCTCAAATATTACGTCCGGTCTCCTCACGTGCCATCAGGCACGTTGCTTGGAACCGAGTTGTACCTGTCCTGCCACGCAACGATAGCCCACCGAAAGGTCGAACTTTCCGCCCGCATTGACCGCTTGGAATTGCACCCGGAGGGCCTCCTGGAAGCACTGGACTACAAGACCAACAGGGACGGGCAGGTGCCGAGCGCAAGTACACTTGCCAGCGATTTACCGAGCTTCATCTACTTTCTAGTTGTCTGGCACCACTACAGTTCAGATCCCAGAGTTTTAAACGTGGCGCTCTCACAACTCAATTTGATGAGCCTATCCAAGACTCGGGTCCAGTATGACCAGCGCCACATCGTAGCTCATAAGGCAGCGCTGATCGATGTTGTTGCTTCCATTACAGCCGAGGAGTTCCAGCCGAGAGTAAATAAGAGCTGTGCGTGGTGCCCGGTGCGGGAGAGTTGCCCCGCCTGGGGTGAACTCAATTTAGACGACCTGACCGACTCCGGTGTGAGGAGCACCTAATCCGTGCGCTCAGCCCTGACCATCGCCCTTAACGGGCTTTACCAAAATGACGAAGTTGTCTGCCTTACCGGCCGGCACATCTATCCTGTAGATAGGGTCTTGGTGTGTGGCGAACTCGACCCATATTTCTTCCGGTCCGATAGAGAATTCCAACATGATGGCCTCTACTTCATCGAGGTACAGACGAGCTTCACCATTCTCGATCTTGGTGAACCTCTGGCGAGTCATCGAGAGCCGTCGGGCGCACGATGCTTTGTATTGGCCTCGTCCTGTCCGCCTACTTCTCAGAATGGAAGCTATGCGCCTGGTGAGGGTTGCTGTAGTTGGACCGC
>DASVQO010000208.1:0-4632 GCA_036389075.1 Chloroflexia bacterium
CCTGGTTCGCGACCTGTACGTGGCCGTCGTTGTCGGTTACGAGCACGGCGTCAGTCATTGCCCCCAGGATGTTGTTGGCGGCCAGGACTGGTGTTATGTCAACAAGGCGGTACTTCCAGATGGTCCACGCGCAGATGCCCACGAAACCCGCCACGCCCGCGAAGCCAAACGGGTACACAGCCACGCCGTAGCCTCCCAGGCTGTCGAGCACGCCCACGGAACCCACCACGAACGCCACCGCCAGCCACTTCGACCGCTTCCGCTGCCTGTGCCGCGCCGAGGCCCGGTACGCCACGCACAGGTTGCGCAGGCTAAGCAGGACCAGGCCGAAGGTGAAGCCTAACATCGGGACGCTCAGCCAGGAATAGGCGACATAGTAGCCCCAGGTGTATCTATGGACGCCCTCCATGACGGCGTTCGTTGTGATTGCCAGCAAGGAGAACAAGGCGCCCGCCAACCAGAGCAGCGCGAGACGGCGGCGGTCTGACTGGTACGTCCCCAGCACCGCCGAGGCGAAGTTCAGGGCGGCCGGGCCTATCAGCGGCACCGCGACGAGTATGACCGTGCCCCAGCGGGTCGCCACCACCGGCCAGCGCGAGGCGTACAGCAGGGTCGCTCCGAGGAACCAGATACCCACCGGGAGCGTAAGCAACAGGAAAGCCAGGCTTACCTTCGAATGGCGCTCTCGCAGGGCGACTACCACCCCGAGCAAGAACACGGCTGCGGCGGTCGCGGCCGGGGCAAGCGAATGCAGAGTGAACGAGTAGTTGGCTGGATCGAACAGGTGCAGAGATGTCAAGTTCACGCTGTCTCCTAATCGAGTGGCAAGAGGCGGTGAGCGCAGTCGCCTCGGGGCCGTCATTTTCTACTCTCATTATAGGCAGCTTTCATGCCGTTTTAGTGTGCCCGGGCGCGGTACTACTACCATGTGACGCACCTCTTCAGGCGTGTGAAACCCTCTCATTTTGCCAAAAACCCGGGGAACATAGGAGAAATTGGCTACCAAAAGACGCAAAATCCGTGCTCGTCAACAGGTAGTATGACCTCCCTCCGAAGTAAGGCACCGACTTAAGTGTTGCGAAACAGCGGAAACGGTAGCCATGTACTCAGCCAGGCGAGGCGAGCTAGATGGTGCCAGATAGGGAGCTCGATCCCAGGCCGGCTACGTGCGACAGTCCTATATGGAACGGGGCGGATATCTGGCACAGAACCTGCATAGTTGATGGTTGCCCGGTTGAGCCTCAGGCGATGTTCCTGAGGACGCGACCGCTCAGCTACTGCCGCTTACAGAGGTGAGATGACTTCGCGCCCTGCAAACAACCTCATCCGACTGGTACGCCCGCGCCGTGGGAAACCCGGCCTCCGTTTGCTTACCGTAGCGGGGAGCGTCTCGGTGCTCCTCTACGTTGGCTTCTACTTGCTCATGCTCTCTAAGAGCCTGTGGGAAAGCCCCACTCTCGTGCCCGACAAGTGGAAGACCATCTTCCGGCCGGTGCGAGACCTCTTCCCAGCCCCCTGGGTGCTTGCCCGCAAGGGCACCGAACCGGCCCTCCTGAACAACCTGCTTTATCTCGTGTTGGTAGCCGCGCTTTTCGCGGTCTATCTTTTCGTGGTCGTGCGGCTCTGGAACAGTAATCATATTGCAGCCTCCGGTGGAGGGGGTGCCCTGCGTCGCATCATATTCTTTACCGTGCTAATGTTGGCGGTACTATTCGTGGTGCATGGCTCCCTCTCCTCGGACCTCTACAGCTACATATGGTACGGCCGCATCTTCGCCATATTCGGCGACAATCCCCTTGTCAACGCACCGGCAGACTACGCCTGGTCTGACCGCGCCAAGTGGATACAGTGGGTCTACTGGAAGGACACGCCGTCGGTGTACGGCCCTGTCTGGCTGTGGGTGGCGGGCGTTGTCGCTAAGGTAGCACAGGCACTCGACGGCGACCTCGCAACCCACTTGCTGGGTCACAAGCTCGTTGCCAGCCTCGCGCACCTGTTCAACGTGCTCCTGGTTTGGCGAGTGGCGGGGCTAGCGCTACGTAAGTACAACATACCGCTCGCCAGTAAGCTCCACTCCGTGAAGGCGAACCCGCACGATCCTGGAGCGATGCAAGTCGCCGCAACCGTAACGTACGCTTGGAACCCCCTAGCCGTGATAGAGTTTGGCGCGAACGGCCACAATGACGTGCTGATGCTCACATTCGTGCTGTGCGCGCTATGGCTACACTTGAAAGGTAGATGGGCCCTGGCGGTGACCGCGCTGGCGGCTGCGGTGCTGGTCAAGTTGATCGCTCTGGTGCTCGTACCCGGCTACCTGTGGTTGCTACTATGGCAGGGGCGCACGGAGCGGCCCTCGTGGGACCCGGAACCCTGGCGCAGGGGCATCTTGCGCGTGACGCTGGCCGCGTGCCTCTTCACCGCCCTGGTGGCGCTGGCCTACCTGCCGTTCTGGGAAGGCTCCGGCGTGCTAAGCTCAATCACCGGTGGACCGCCCGCCACGCGCACCGTCAACTCGCTCGCGGACATACTGAAGTTCCGGGGGGCAGAGTGGATAAGCGCGTTTGCCCACGCCCAGCCCTGGTACCCGTACAGGTTCTGGGAGCCCGCCGCGATTGCGGCCCGCCTGGACTGGCCGCTTCGCTGGGGCCCGTTCATGATCGCCGCTGCCTGGGCGGTACTGCGCACCTGGGGCGCTCGCACCTTCTCCGAAATGCTGCGCGCGTGGGGCTGGGTGCTGCTGGTCTACCTGACGGTGGCCTCAGTCTGGTACTGGCCGTGGTACGCCTCGTGGCTGCTGGTGCCCGTGGCCCTGCTTGGCAGCGGCAGGCTCATGCGCGCCGCCCTTATCCTCACCGCCAGCAGCATGCTCCTGTACGGCATGTTCCCCGTAATGGCGCCACCCTTCGATAATCTGCCTAAATGGACCGGCCTGGTCATCATGGGCCCGCCTTTGCTCTATCTGCTGGCTGCCTGGCTGGCCGAGCGCTTTGCCCAACGCAGGCCGGCCCCGGTGCCCCAGGGCGCTCTTCGCCCTTCTCATGGTAGCACCTCCCCGCAGGCCGCCGTGCCCGTGCCGCTACGCCCCGAGCCGGTGCTCTCAGCCCTCCTGGAAGGCGGTTCGGTGCAGGGCCAACAATACGGGCTGGAGGTGGCGCACGAAGGCCGAGAACTGTTCTAGAGGTAAGCGCAAAAAAGAGGGCCGCACGTGGCGGCCCTCTTTCACTTGTTCGATGTAATGGCAGCTTGTCTCGAACTAGGCGTGGGTCAAAGGAGACTCGGTGCGGCTTTCGAGTGAAAGCATAGGGGAGAGTATGCGTTGCGCCGCCATGACGTGGCTGCAAGTTCCGTAGCCTGAATAGAAGCTGCAAGAGCAACTCCAGTGATTATTGGCAAGCTTAATATGATACATGTCGTGTTCGCCCTGGAAATCGGCCTCCAGCGTCTGGATCTGGACCCGCACGGGTTCGTGCTCGTAGCGTTGCGCCTTCTCTATCTTTCCGATCAAACTCGAATTCATCGTAAGCCTCCCTTTGTTAGGTACTACCGTCCGCTTGAACCAGGGCAGCACTGCCTTCGCTGCCAATAGCCACTAAACACAAACACCGGCGCGAGACGCACTCGCAGCCGGTGTTTTCATCCGTACGCACAGGGTAGCAGCCTTATCAGACCACTTGCCCCTGAATATAGTATTCTCATAACGGTGGCCCTCCGTGGTTCGGAGATTTGCCCCATTATAGCCCCGGCCCCTACTAAAGTCAACCCGGTTTCCACCAAATTGCAGGTGGGATTTTCGCGGAAATTAGTACCGGCAAGGGTCTACTACTTTGCCCCTCTTGGCGTTTCCACGGCCTAGATTGTGATATAATTCGCACATGAAGATTGGAGTTCCACTACAGTCCTTCGCGTCCAAGCGCGTTACCGGCACGCTTGCCGCCGTCTTCCTCTGCGGCCTCATATGCGCTACTTTGTTCAGCCCGGGCGCGCTTCCAACCGCCTCGCACGCGGCCGCGCAGTCGCAGGACGCGCCTGCGGTGCCAATGCTCTACGGCAGCGCGCCCGACGCACCAGACAGCCAATTGCAAGCCATTGTAGAGCAGACGGTAGGCGAGCTAGGCGGCGATTGGGGGGTGGCCGTCAAGAAGTTGGACACAGGCCAGTACGCGGCCTTTCACGGCGACACGCAGCAGGTCTCTGCCTCCCTATATAAGCTTTGGGTGCTCAGCGAGCTTTTCCGCCAGGCGAAGGCCGGCATAGTCAACCTCGAAGACACCAGCACCGTCACACCCCAGGACGCGGCTTACGAAGCCTCACTGGGCATCCTCCGGATTTCCGTGGGCGCGGTGGTCACCCTGCGTGAAGCCGCAAACCTCATGGTCAAGCGCAGCGACAACACCACCTCGGTGCTGCTGGTTCGCACGTTAGGGCCCGACAACATAGTGCGCTTCATGCAACAGAACGGCCTCAAGAACTCGGTCCTGGACTGGTATGGCAGCGGCGACAACCTTACGACGCCTATAGACGTGCTCCACGTGCTGGAGATGATCGCGACCTCCCAGATGGTTGACGCAGAGTCGAGCAGGGAAATGGTTGACATGATGCTCGGTCAGCAGTTCAACGACCTGCTGGCGCCAG
>DASVQO010000209.1:0-1940 GCA_036389075.1 Chloroflexia bacterium
CGCGGCCCAGCTCTGTGTGCCTGCTTCCTTGGCGGCCTGGGAAATCACCTGGCTTGGCTCATCGAGGCGTTCGCTGCGCGTAACAGCGCCGTTCGACTCGAGCACAAGGCGTAAGGCTGAGTGGTCGGGCGAGAGGCTGGCGCGCTTCTCGGCGGGGTCTTCGGGCATGTTGTGCCTGACCGCGAGCAGCCAGGTGCCGTCGGGCTGAGGCACGTAGATGCCGCCCCTGTGCGCCCCTGTAACTTCCGCGATGCGCTCCAACGCGCTCTGCAGCAGCTCCTGCACCGTCTGCGTGGAGTTGATGGCCGTGGAAATCGAGTCGATGGCCCAAAAGACGCGCGTCTGTTCCTCCAGGCGAGAAGCCAGGTTCTGCCAGCCGGAGTTGTCAGGCCCGTCCCAGAATTGCCCCACGTGCATGGCCTCCTGGTAGCGCTTGCTTGACTAGTGCGCGAACATCTGATACAAATGCCACGAGTAGCGACCCGCGCATTATGGTAGCCGGTCCTTCGCTCGAAGAACTAAGTTACCGGTCTATGCGCATGGTGCATGAAATATGATAAACCAAAACGAGCCGGAAGGAAAGATGAACTCGGCAGCAGAGCAGGAGGCGGCTCCTGTGGCGCTGCTGTATTGTACCGACCTGATGTTCGCGGTGCAGTTGCAGAACATGGCGCGCAAGACAGGCTACCGGGTCGGCAATGCCAGGCCCGGAGCTCCTCTGCCCGGGGCGGACGTGATGGTGGTGGACCTCGGCTCCCGGGGCGACTGGGAGGCCGCCATCAGGGAGATGGCGGGAAGGGGTGTGCCGGTGATCGCGTTTGGCCCCCACATGGACGCGGAAGGCCGCAAGCGCGCCAAAGCCGCCGGGGCTACACGCGTGCTCGCCAACTCTAACCTGACACGCGACCTGCCGAGGCTCCTTACCAATCTGCGAGAGCGGTGAACTAGTTGCGAATTTCGGGTGCTGGTGGCTAGAGCATGATACACCAGCGTGGTGACTGTGCCAGGTCGGTAATAAATGGAAGGGGACGTGACAATGCCTGACATCGACGGCGTGGTGGTGAAAGAGCTGGTTACGCATACGGACGAGCGGGGCTTTTTCCGAGAGCTTATCCGCAAGTCCGACGATTTCTTTGCCGAGGGTTTTGCCCAGCTGAGCCATTCGCTGATGCACCCAGGGGTCGCCAAGGCCTGGCACATCCACAAGCATCAAATCGACTGGTGGTACGTGCCGGTGGGCGTGCTCAAGGTGGCCCTCTACGACACCAGGCTGGACTCACCCACCAGGGGGGTGTTGCAGGAACTGTTCATGGGCGGCGACTACGGGCAGAGGATACTCAAGATCCCTCCTGGCGTTGCCCACGGCTGCAAGGCCATCGGAGGCCCCGCCCACCTCGTCTACGTTACCTCCAACACCTACGACCCCGCCGACGAGGGCCGCATCCCCCACGACGACCCGGAAATCGGCTACGACTGGGTGTCCCTCCCCTCCATCAAGTGACACATCGGGGCAGCTAAGGCGACGGAACCGCCAAGACGCCAAGGACGCCAAGAACGCGCCAAGCCGAATAGGACGGTTCACCGCAGAGACGCAGAGATCGCAGAGGTTACGCAGAGGAGAATTGAGGTTTAGGTAGTGCAAAGAGGAGCAGGGTACGACATCACGTACCCTGCTCCTCTTTGCCTGGAACACCTACTTAATCTTGGCGTGGTCCTTGGCGTTCTTGGCGTCTTGGCGGTTCCGTCTGTTCCCTTATCGCCACCAGAGGTCGAGCTTGAGCATGTTGGCCCCAAGGAGGCCGAGTTGCACCTCGAAGGGGGTGCCCGCGGCTTCGGGGTGGTACTCGAAGCGATTGCGCTCGAAGTACTGTACAAGATATGTCTCGCCGTTGGTGGGTGAGACCTCACTTATCTCCTCTGAGATGGGATAGCCATACACC
>DASVQO010000210.1:0-12432 GCA_036389075.1 Chloroflexia bacterium
GGGTTTCTCAGTCTGCTGGATAACGGAGGAGGAGAACGAGCGGACCGGCCGCCGGGAAGGTTGGATAGAGGGCATAGGGGTCGTGCCGGAGCGGCGGAGACAGGGCATAGGCCGGGCGCTCCTCACCAACAGCCTGCACTCCCTCAGGAGCGCCGGTATGCAGTCCGCCCTCGCCGACGTGGACTCCGAGAGCGAGGCTCCCACGCGTCTCTTTCAGCTAGCCGGGTTCGGCGTCCGCAACAGCCTATCGCAATACGAGTGCTACCTGGATGAGGTCAAAGTGTAGGCTGCCTGTCATTCTGAGCGTAGCGAAGAATCTAAAGAAGTTGGTAGAGGGAGGCTGTTGAACGACGCGTACTATGGTGCTGACATTCAACTTAGGGACTATACCGGCACCTTAGATTCTTCGCTACGCTCAGAATGACAGGGGGCACACAGCCCACCATACCAACATAGACCCTACTTCTCACCTTCTATGTAGAGCATAGGCGTGCTCATCCGCAACTCTCCCCTCTCAGCAGCAATCCGGTTTAGCCGCCTCTCTACCTCGCCAAACACGCTTTTCTCATCAGCAGGGTCCACCACGCTACGCCAGCCATCGAGAAAGCCTAGTTGTGTGAGCGTGTGGTTGAACAGGGCTGTCCCATCAGCAAAGCGCATCGTAAAACTATCCTCCACTACCCTTGCCACCCGAAAGCCCGCGCCCTCCAATAGCGCCGACACCGACTGCCGAGTGCCCCTATGCTCCTCGTTCGCCGCGACTCTGTCAAGGTAATGTGGCTCGTCTGTTTCCCGCAGCACCTCCAGAAGGACCTCGTAGAACTCCCCCCAATGCCCCTTGAGGTTGGTGGTGAGCGCGAGCCTACCCTCCGCCTTGAGCACCCGGTAGCACTCGGCCAGCGCCACGGCCGACCTGTCGAAGTTGTTGATACCCAGGTTGGATACCACCAGGTCGAAGCTCCCATCCATGAAGGGCATGGCCGCCGCGTCACCCTTCACGAGCGCCACGTTCGAGATGCCGTACGCCTGCTGCTTGAGCCGGGCGCGCCCCAGCGCCTCCCCCCACACGTCTATGCCCGTCACCCGGCAAGACCCGCCGTGCGTGCCCGCAAGCTCGAACAGCGGGAACCCGGTGGCCGGGCCCACGTCGAGGATGCTGATACCCTTCCGCACCTGTAAATTGTCGAACAGCAACGCCCCGAACCGGCTGGCCCAGAAAGTCAATTCGTCAAACACCGGCGCGATGCGCCCAATCCGAAAGCTGCCGCGCCGCTGTAGGAAACTCGTCATAACCTTGCTCCTCCAATATGCTCTACCCATTATTGCTCCTGGAGCCGGAATAGTCACGACACCCTGTATGCCACGATCTTATCTTTGGTACGCATCATGCACCGGGATGCAGCAACGGTCGATTGCAAAGCGTAAACGCGAACTGCACGCCACCCAGGCAGTGGCGGTCGAAGTACATAGGAGGTACGACATGGGATTATTCGGAAAGAATGACGAAGACCTCGGCAGAGGCGACGAGGAAGACTATCCCCAGGACCAGCCCGGCGTAGTCGCCATGCCCGGGCATGGCGGCCTCGGCATGGGCAGCGCCGGCGCGGGGCTTGGAGCCTTCCCCATAGGCCAACTGGTCGATACCGAAGGCTCAGGCCCTGAGGAGAACGCCGACCACAACGTCACCGACAGCCCCGGCGACTTCACGGGCGGCGGCGCCACCTCCCCCGGCCACGACGCCAACGCCGACGTCCTCGACAGGTAAGAGACGAGTAAAAGACGAAACCGCCAAGACGCCAAGAACGCCAAGGACCACGCCAAGATTAAGAAGGTGTTCTATGCGAAAGGACCAGAGTACAACATAGTGTGCTCTGGTCCTTTTTTTACTCCCCAGACCTTTATCCTTCTTGGCGCGCTCTTGGCGTTCTTGGCGTCTTGGCGGTTCCGTCTCCTCCCGTTCAGGCGGGCACTTTCTCCATCGGCAGGGGGCCGGTGTTGATTTTGAAGCGGCCGTGGGCGTTGAACATCATGTCGAGGGCTTCCGCCGATACGGGGCGGCCGAAGTGGTAGCCCTGGCCGCAGTCGCACTCCAGCGCCAGCAGGTGCTCTAGCTGCTCCGGCGTCTCGATGCCCTCCGCCGTCACGGTGAGGTTGAGGGCCTTGGCGAAGGCGAGAATGGCCCGCACGATGGCGGTGTTCTCCGCGTCGCGCCCCAGCCCCTCCACGAAGGAGCTATCGAGCTTGAGCGTGTCCACCGGGAAGCGTTTCAGGTAGCTCAGCGCCGAGTAGCCGGTGCCGAAGTCGTCAATCGCCAGTTGGATGCCGAGCGCCTTTAGCTGCTGCAACGTGGCTATCGTGGCCTCCGCGTCTTCCATCGCCGCCGTCTCGGTAATCTCCAGCTTCAGGCTGCGCGGGTCGAGGCCGGTCTGCCGCAGGGCGCGCACGATGTCCTCGGCCAGCGCGCTGTGCTTGAACTGCTTGGGCGACAGGTTGACGCTTATTCTCAGACTCTGGCCGGGGGGTAGCGCGTCCTGCCACCGCTTGACCTGCCTGCAAGCCTCTTCCAGCACCCACTGCCCTATCGGCAGTATCAGCCCCGTCTCCTCGGCTATCGGTATGAAGTCCGCCGGCGACACGATGCCCCGCTGCGGGTGCATCCACCTGACGAGCGCCTCAAGCTCCCGCACCGTCCCGCTCGCGAGGTCCACGACAAGCTGGTAATAAAGGGTAAGCTCGTTGCGCTCCAACGCCCGGCGCAAGTCTATCTCCATTTGCAGGCGCTCCCAGGCGCGGGCGTTCATGCTCGGGTCGAACACCGTATACCTGTTCTTGCCCTTGTTCTTGGCCTCGTACATAGCCACGTCGGCGTTGCGCAGCAGGTCGTCGGCTACGTCGTGCCCCGCCGTGCTGAGCGCGATGCCCGTGCTCGACGTGACAAATACCTCGCACCCCTCCACGTAGAACGGGGCCGAGAGTTGCGTCGCGATACGCTGCGCCGTGGCCGTGGCGTCCTCGATCGAAGTGTCTTCCAGCAGCACCGTGAACTCGTCGCCGCCCAGCCGAGCCACGCTGTCGCCCAGGCGCACGCAGTTTTGCAGCCGCTTGCCCACCTGTATCAGCAGCGCGTCACCCGCCCTGTGCCCCAGGCTGTCGTTGATTACCTTGAAGTCGTCCAGGTCGAGGAAAATCACCGCCAGGGACGACTGGTGCCGGGTGCTGCGGGCCAGGGCCTGCGACAGGCGGTCCATGAACAGAGTGCGATTCGGCAGGTCGGTCAGCGCGTCGTGGAACGCCTGGTGCGATAGCTGCTCGCGCAACAGCTTCTGCTCGGTAATGTCGCTGAACACCGCCAGGTGGTACCCAGGCAGGAAGTTGGCCTTCGAAGTGAACTCCACGTCGATAACCTCGCCCCCGGGCCGCATGATCTGGAACTCGCCCTTGACCGCGCTGTGCTCGCTGAATATCCGCGTAAGCTGCTCTATATCCCCCGTTCGGCTAGGCGGCACCAGATCGAGGATGTTCATGCCGGTAAGCTCTTCCTCGGAGCGGGCCGCCAACTGGCAAGCCGCCGGGTTGACGTCCACGAACCGCCCCTTCGAGTCCATCACGAAGATCGAGTCGATAGCGTCCTCGAACACGGCTCGGAAGCGCGACTCGCTCGCACGCAGGGCCTCCTCGGCACGGGTGCGCTCGCCTATCTCGTTCTGCGCCGCCGCGTACAGTTTGGCGTTCTCCAGCGCTAGAGAGGCAAGCTGGGCAAAGCGGCTGAGCAGGTCTATGTCCTCGGGGCTGAACTTCCGGCTGTCGTCCACGAACGTCAGGCACAGCACGCCCGTGACGGTCGCGCCCGACTTGAGCGGCACGCCCACCACGGAGCGCATGTAATCGAAGCCCGGCAGCGCGCCTGCCCACTTGTGGTACTCGTCCACCGACATCGGCTGCCCGGTCTCCCATACTCGCCCCGACAGCCCTTCGCCCCTCCGCAACTGGAAGCCCACGATTGAGGCGAACATGCCGGTGCCTATCTGGGCCGACATAGTATCGGAGTGGGGTTCTATCACGTAAATGCAGCCGTGCGGAGCGCCCATGAAGGCGGCGGCCCTGGTGAGGATGCCTTCCAGCAGGCTATTGATGTCCAGGCGGTTGATGAGGCCCAGGGTGGTCTCGTATAGGAGGGCCAGCTCGTCGTTGCGGCGGCGCAGGGTCTCTTCAGCCCGCTTGCGCTCCGTAATGTCGGTCTGCGCGCCGAGCGTGCCCACGACGTTGCCCTCGGCGTCCAGTAGCGGGGAGGCGTTTATCTGTACCACTATCGTTTGGCCGTCTTTCCGCAACATCTCCAGCTCGTACTGCTCGGAGACGCCTTGCTTGCGATTGTTGTTGCGCTCCCCCATCGCGGGCCACGTGTCGGGGGCAAGGAATATCTCGTACGCGGGCCGCCCCAACATCTCTTCGATGCTGTAACCCGACAATTCGGCTAGCTGCCGGTTCGCGTACAGCACCACGTCGTCCAGGTCGGTGATAATCAGCCCTTCGCCCAGGCATTCCACCACCGTGCGGAAACGGGCCTCCGATTCGCGCAGGGCCAGCTCAGCGTGCTTGCGCTCGCCAACGTCGCGCATGATAGCTTGGACGAAAGCTCCGTCGTCTAATATGCGGGCGCTGATCTCGCAGTCTATCTTAGTGCCATCCTTGTGTCTTAGCACGCGCTCGGCGAGGACGATCCGCCCGCTCTTGAGCTGCTCCCAGCGGATGGGATGTGCGGCCAGGTCTTCGGGGTCGGTCAGGTCAACCAGGGTGCGGGTGAGTAGCTCCTCGTGGGCATAGCCGAGCATCTCGCAAGCGCGCGTGTTCGCCTCCACTATATTGCCCTGGTGGTCGTAAATTACGATGCCGTCGGAAGCCTGTTCCATAAGCAGGCGATAACGGCTCTCGCTGACGCGGCCAGAGGCCGCGCCGGACTTGTTCCGAGAAGCCATCATACCACTAGATTACCCCATCCCCAGCCGCACGGAAAAGCCCCCATTGGTCCTAATGGGGGCGTTAATATGGGCTACTACTTCCCTATGGGAATTACGAATTACGAATTACGGGATGCTCAACATAATTCGTAATTCGTAATTCGTAATTCCCTTAAAGGGTCAGTGTTTGAAGTGGCGTTTGTGGGTGAAGACCATCGCCAGGCCCGCTTCGTCCGCGGCTTCTATCACGGCGTCGTCGTTGACTGAGCCGCCGGGCTGGATTATGGCTGTGATGCCCGCTTCAGCGGCCACCTGCACGCCGTCGGGGAAGGGGAAGAAGGCGTCGGAGGCAAGCACGGCACCGTGGGCGCGGTCGCCCGCTTTGCCGGTGGCTATCTTCACCGAATCGACCCTGCTCGGTTGGCCGCCGCCAATGCCCACCGTAGCCAGCTTGCGCGCCAGCACAATCGCGTTCGACTTGACGTGCTTGACGGCCCGCCACGCGAACGTGAGGTCGGCTATCTCCTCTAGCGTGGGGTGCCGTAGCGTGGCCGGCTCCATCACCGGCCCCTCGGTCGCCGCGTCACGGGTCTGCACCAGGAAGCCCCCGCTAATCTGCCGGAAGGCCAGCCTGGAGACGAACAGGTCGTCCCGGTGCGCGATGTCCGGGTCGGGCACGATGAGGATGCGCAGGTTCTTGCGCCTCGCCAACAGGTCGATAGCCTCCTCCGAGAAGCCAGGCGCTACCAGCAAGTCGAACCGCGTCCGGGCGATTATCTCCGCCAGTGCATCGTTGACGGGCCTGTTCACGCCCACGATACCCCCGAAAGCAGACACCGGGTCCGATGCCAGCGCCCGCTCGAACACGTCCGCCAGCTCGTCCTCGCCGGCTCCACACGCGATACCGCACGGCCCCGCGTGCTTGATGATTGCCACTGCGGGCATCGTGTAGTCACGCACGATGGTGAGTGCGGCGTCCGCGTCGAGCAGGTTGTTGTACGAAAGCTCCGGCCCCTTCAACTGTGTGAGCGAGCCAACCAGGGTGGGGCCGCCCACGGGTAGCTCGTCCCTGTAGAGGGCCGCCAACTGGTGCGGGTTCTCGCCGTAGCGGAGAGACTGGGCCTGCCGGAGGTTCAGCGCGATCGTTTCGGGCATGCTCTCCGCCGTGCCGTCCCCCGCCCTGTGCCCCCCCGCGGTGGACTCCTCGCCCCCTTCCCCACCCGATAGGTACCGGGCTATCAGCGCGTCGTACTGCGACACGTGCGCGAACGCCTTGCCCGCCAGCCTCTTGCGGGTCTCCATGCCCACCCCGCCGCTCTCGCGCCACTCCGTCAGCACAGGCTCGTAGTCCGCCGGGTCCACCAGCACCACCACGCCGCTGAAGTTCTTGGCCGCCGAGCGTATCATGGTTGGCCCGCCCACGTCTATCTGCTCCACCGCCTCCGCGAGGCTGACCCCCTCGCGCTCTATCGTCCTGGCGAACGGGTACAGGTTCACCGCCACCAGGTCAATCGCTTGCAGGCCGTGCTCCCCCAGTTCCGCCATCTGCTCCTCGTCCCGCCTGGCAAGCACCCCCGCCAGCACGCCAGGGTGCAGCGTCTTGACCCTCCCGCCCAGTATCTCCGGAAACCCGGTAAGCTCGCTCACCGAATGAGCCTGCACCCCCGCCGCGAGAAGCTTCGACTTGGTGCCTCCCGTGGCGTAGATGGTAGCTCCAAGCCCCGTAAGGGCCTGCCCCAGCGCCTCAAGTCCAGTGGGGTCGGATACGCTCACAACGGCGTTGAAAGGTCGCAAGTTGGGGGTCGTCATGGTGGACACTCCTGTCGCTGAAACATGAATAATGCTGGTATTGCAGGGCCAAAGCAGCCCCTGTCATCCTGAGCGTAGCGAAGGATCTAAGATGCCGCCCTTCTCGCAGTGCTGAACCTTCAGCAACAACACTCCTACATTCAACATTATCTCTGTTCCAACATTATCTCTGTTCCAACTTCTTTAGATCCTTCGCTACGCTCAGGATGACAGGGCCACTCTTGGTCCTGCTATCCTGCCCTGGCACAGATGCTACATAATAGGCCATTGTCCACCGCCCGGTTAGAACCCGTATATCGCCGGGAACTTGCCCGTCACATACTCACGCCAGGCCCGGGTGTTGACCGGCTCACCCGTGATGCGTTGCGCCAGCTCGTTCGCGTCGAACTTGCGCCCGTGCCGGTAGATATTGGTCTGCAACCATCCTAGCAGGTTGGAGAACGCGCCCCTGGAAATCTGCTCGTCCAGGTCGGGCATGTCTTTACGGGCCTGGGCGAAGAACTGCGCGCCTACCACGTTGCCCACGGTGTAGCCGGGGAACGAATACCCCTGGCCCCACGCCCAGTGTATGTCCTGTAGCACGCCCTCCACCGGGTTGGACGGCACGATACCCAGGTACTCCTGCATCTTGTCGTTCCACGCCTCGTCCAGCGTGTCTATATCGATGCGCCCCTCCAGCATGGCGTTCTCAAGCTCGAAGCGCATCAGCACATGCAAGTTGTAGGTCACCTCGTCGGCCTCCACCCGGATGTACGACGGGTACACCTTGTTGACCGCCCGGTAGAACCGCTCTACATCCACGTTGCCAAGCTGCTGCGGGTAAGCCTCTTGCAGCCTGGGGAAGAGGTAGTCCTGGAACGCCCTGCTGCGCCCCACCAGGTTCTCCCACAGCCTCGATTGCGACTCGTGCACGCCCGCCGACGTGCCGCTCGACAAGGGCGTAAACGCCAGGTCGGGGCTGACACCCTGCTCGTACAGCGCGTGCCCTGTCTCGTGCAGCACCGCGAACAGGCAGGCGTTGAGGAAGTTGGGCAGCACCCGCGTGGTGATGCGCACGTCGTCGCGGCTCATCGACTGGCAGAAAGGGTGCGCCGTAAGGTCGAGCCTGCCCCGGCTGTTATCGTAGCCGTACTGCTTGGCGATGCCCATGCTGAAATCAAGCTGCTGCTGCGGCTCGAAGTGCTGGAACAGGAAGCTGTCGTCCACCGCGTCCTGGCGCTTGACAATCTCGCGCACCAGGGGCAGTATCGTCTCTTTCAGCTCCGAGAAGATCGTCTCCAGTTGCGCGGTGCTCATGCCCGGCTCGAAGATGTTGACGAAGGCGTCGTATGGCCGCTCCTCGTAGCCCAACGCCTCGGCCAGTTGCCTGCTGAGCTCGTTGTTGCGCTTGAGGGCCGGGACGAAGAGCTTGAAGTCCTGCGCCTCCTTGGCGTGGTGCCAGGCGGGTATGCCCTCGGCGGTCCCCTGCTGCAACTCCTGCACCAGCGACGTGGGGATCCTGCGGTACTGCTCGTAGTCGCGCCGCGTGACCTTCACCAGACGCGCCTCGTCGCTATCGGGGTCGAGGTCGGCGGTCTCGGCTGAGAGGTCTTCCAGCAGCCTACCCACCTCCTCAGACGTAAACATCTCGTGCTGTAGCTTGGCGATTACCCCCAACTGGTTGCCCCGCGCCTGGGCCGCACCCTCCGGCATATAAGTCTCGCGGTCCCAGTTCAGCAGCCCCACCACCTGGTTCAAAGCCACCGTCTCGGCCAGTATTGCCTTCAACCGCTCCATCTTCTCACTCATTAGATATCTCCTCGCGTCATGATTGCGGCCATTTTACCATTTTGGGCGGCAGGGTGCTAAAACGGAACAAGCTACGAAACGCCAAGACGCCAAGGACGCCAAGGACCACGCCAAGTTTAAGGATGGTATTCCTAAGCAAAAAGGAGCGGGGTACGACATGATGTACCCTGCTCCTTTGTACTCCGCAAACCTTTATTCTTCTTGGCGTGGTCCTTGGCGTCCTTGGCGTCTTGGCGGTTTCGTCTCCTAAACGCTGGCTTTCTCGGTTTCCAGTTCGCGGAGGAGGCCAGCGAGGTCGAGGGGCTCGCTCACCATGGCTATCTCCTCGCCGTCGCGGGGCCACTCGGCGGGGTCGCGGTCGCGGTAGATTTCGATGCCGTTGCCGTCCGGGTCGTGCAGGTAGATCGCCTCGCTCACGCCGTGGTCGGAAGCCCCGTCGATCTCGATGCCGTGCTGGATGAGGCGGTAGAGGGCCCGGGCAAGCTCCAGGCGGTTGGGGTAAAGTATGGCGAAGTGGTACAGGCCCGGGCTGCGGCGGGGCGCGGGAGGTGCGTTGCGGCTCTCCCAGGTGTTGAGGCCGAGATGGTGGTGGTAGCCGCCCGCCGAAAGGAAGGCCGCGCTATTCCCAAATCGCTGCATCACCTCGAAGCCGAAGCCCTCCGAGTAGAACTTCACCGACCTGTCGAGGTCCGACACCTTGAGATGTACGTGCCCGATGTGGGTCTGCGGGTGTATGGGTCTGTCTATGCTGTTGTCCATGTTATTGCTCCTGTGCGGGTCGCGTCTGTCTGCGTGCCAGTATCACTGTGACGGTAAGCGTAATGTTATACGCTAATTATACCACATATTAGTTTAGATATAAACTATATTCAGAGGGAGGTTAGGGTTTGTCTCACGAAGCAGCATTCTGACGTAGGAACTCCGCTATGTCTTCTTTGTTCATGTGTCCTTCTGCTACCGATAGGACCATCTCCGTAAGTGCGTCTTCATCAGCAACGATCTCAACTCCATTGATGTCCAGGAAACTCAGGGCAGCGGCCAACCCTACCCGTTTATTGCCGTCGATGAAAGCGTGGTTTTGTACGAGGTGGAACAGGTAAGCCGAAGCTTTATCGAACAGGTCCTCATGCAAGAACTGGCCGCCGAACATTGCTCGCGGCATCTCAAGAGCCGATTGTAGCAGGCCCGAATCGCGCACGCCAAAACTACCGCCATATTTCTCGATACGCGTTGCGTGTAGCTCAAGGACCTCTTCCAGGGTGAGGAACAGAGGATGCATGCTTTACTCGGCCAGGCGCTTGAATACCGCGCTATATCGCTGGTCCATCTTTTCGATTGAGGCGAGAAATGCAGCACGGCGGGCTTCGTCCTGCTCCCGTGCGAGTACAAGCGTAGAGCCATCCGTAGATACATTCAAGGTTGTTTCGTCTGTTATCTGCATTTCTTGCAGCAGCGATTGGTCTATTAGAATGACCCAATCTTCGCCCTGTCGAACTACTCTTGCGGTTGCTTTTGCTGCCTCCATTCGTATCTCCTTTCCCATTAGGTCTCCGCCTACCTACGCCCAGTATGCCTTATTGGCTAAAATCCCACCAACTCCTCCAACGCCTTCTGTATCTTCCTGCTCGTCGGCATGACCTCCTCGAACAGGTTGTGGTGCGCGGGCGAGGGCACGTCCTCAGCCGCCACCCGCCTCACCGGGGCGTCGAGGTACATGAACGCCTCCTCCGCCACCTGCGCCGCTATCTCCGCGCCGAACCCGCACGTAATCGTGTCCTCGTGCACGACGAGCACCCGCCCGATCTCCCGCACCGCCTCCATGACCGCTCCCTTGTCCCACGGCACTATCGTACGCAAGTCCAGCACCCGCGTCTCCGCCCCCGATGCCCCCGCCACCGCGTTCGCCGCCTCGATGGAGCGGTACACCGTGTCGCCCCACGTAACGATCAACGCATCGACGCCCTCCCTCGCCACCCGCGCCTTGCCGAAGGGCACCTCGTAGTCGGGGCCGGGATAGGGCGCGTTGGCCTCCCGGTAGCGGTACAGCAGGCGGTGCTCCAGGAACACCACCGGGTTATCGCCCCGCAGCGCCGTCCGCAGCAGGCCCACCGCGTCCGCCGCCGTCGCCGGGTAAGCTATCTGCCAGCCGGGCAGGTGGGCGAACACCGACTCGCCACACACCGCGTGCCACGGGTCGCCGCCCATCACCTGGTAGCCCACCGGGATGCGCATCACCATAGGCCCACCGAACCGCCCGTTCGTGCGCCACCGCAGGCTGCCCGCGTCGGTTATCTGCTCGTGCGCGGGGTCGGCGTACTTGCGGAACTGGATTTCCGGCACCGGGCGCAGGCCGTTCATCGACATACCCACCGCCCGCCCGATTATCCCTTCCTCGTTCAGGCTCGTGTCGAAGCAGCGCGCCTCTCCGTACTTCGCCTGCAAGCCCTCGGTCACCCGGTGCACCCCGCCGAACGCCCCCACGTCCTCCCCGAACACCACCACGCTCGCATCGTGCGCCATCTCGTCGTCCAGTGCCTGCTTGATAGCCTGCTGCATGGTGAGGCGCGGCCCCTCCGTAATGGGCGTTGTGCTTGCGCTCGTGCGGGCCGGGGCGAACAGGTGCTTGAGGCCGTCGCCCACCTGCGGCTCCGTGCCCTGGCTCCACGCCGCCTCGGCCTGCTGCCGGGCAAACGCTTCCGCCTCCTGCCGCAACTCCTCGATCTTGCCCTCAGGCACGCCATGCTCCTGCTGCAAAAAGGCGGTCAGGCGGGCTATGGGGTCGCGGCGCAAATCGTCCTCTTTCTCCTCGGGCGTCTTGTAAGCCGCCGGGTCCTGCCAGTTGTGCCCGGTGAGGCGCGGCACCTTCACGTGCACCAGTTGCGCCCCGCCCCCCTGCCTGGCGCTGCTTATCGCCGAGTGCAGGGCGTTGTAAAGCTCCGTAATATCGCCCCCCTCCACAGACTGTATGTTGAGGCCCTGGAAGTTAGCCAGGTTCTCCACGACCGACGTGGCCGCCGACTGGTACCGCCAGGGCACCGAGAGGGCGTACCGATTGTCCTCTATCAGCATGACGTAGGGGAGCTTGCGCGGCCCGGCTATGTTGATGGCGCTCCAGAAGCCATTCGTAGAGGTAGCGCCGTCGCCCGCGTGCACCAGGGCCACCGCGCCGTCGTACTCCGCCTCACCCATGACCTCCACCCGGTAGCGCACCGCCTGCGCCCAGCCCACCGCCGGGGTGAACTGCGCGCCCACGTCCCCGGAGGCCGGGAGCACGGTCACGCCGCCCGGTTGCTTGTGGTTGAACACCACCCCGATGTCGCGCCCGCCCGACACGCCTTCCAGCTTGTGCATGTTGCTGGCGAACGCCTCCCACGGCGAGAGGCCCACCCCCAGCATGAGGGGGCGCGAGCGGTAGTATACCGTGGCCGCGTCGTACTGGTGGTTGAGCAAGGCCGCCGCTATCAACTGCGGCACCTCGTGCCCCTTCGCTCCGAACTGGAACTTAAGCTTGCCCTCCAGAGGCTTGTCGGGGTTGGGGCGGTACTCCTTCGTCACTTCCAGGTCGTCCATAGCCCGTGAAATAAGGGCGCGTTCCAGGATGGAGAGCCACCAACCGGCGGAGGGGTTTGCCATGTCGGCGGGCGCGGGCACCGGCAGCCAATCGGCTCCAATGCGCGCGGATTGCGTGCTGATTGCCATTTCAACTCCTCATTGAGCAGAGATTATACGTGCAGCGAACCTGATAACAGGCTCCCTCCATCATACCAGAAATAGCCCCACCTTCCGAGAGGGACGGACAGAGACAGGCAAAAGACGAAACCGCCAAGACGCCAAGGACGCCAAGGACCACGCCAAGATAAAAAAGGTTTAGAGATTA
>DASVQO010000211.1:0-2176 GCA_036389075.1 Chloroflexia bacterium
CGGTGCAGCCCACGTCCCTTCATTTTGTGTCGCATCGTTCTTTCTCCTAGTACTCAGTGGTTAGTGGTTAGTGGCTGGTGGTTAGAACTTCTTACTAACCACTAACCACTAGCCACTAACCACTATTCGTCGCCTTCTGATACAAGCTCGCCCGGCGCGCCGACCGGCCTGCCGCCCTCTGCCGTGGAGGCATCGGCGCTCAGGTCGATGGGGCCTGCGGTGGGCACGTCGTCAATGAAGATACCTGCGGCAGCCTTCATGCTGCCCTCGCTCATGCCGGCGCCCTCTACCACTTCATAGCCCTGGCCGTCGAACAGCCCACCCACGCCGGGCGGCTCCATGTAGGCCGTCTCGTCCGTGGTGGCGTCAAGCGTGTCGGGATAAGCCACGTCCACGTCGTCCAGGCTCTCCTCGCCGTCCTCGTCGCCCTCATCACCCTCGAGACCTTCTGAGCCTTCTTCGCCTTCCAGGCCCTGCGCCTGTGCGACCGAGACCGCCAGGGGTGTGCCCTCCGGCAGCAACTCGCGGGACTCCAGCGACTGGTATAGCTCGTCGAACGACTTCTCACCGAAGTTGCGCAGGCTGAGCAGTTCCTTGCGGTCCATGCGCAGCACCTGCCCCACCTTGGTGATGCCGCTGCGCTTGAGGCAGTTGTAGGTGCGCATCGACAGGTTGAGGTCTTCCACCGACATCTCGAACAACTGCGGCGGGATAGCCACGATGCTCGAATCGCGCTCCTGCGAAGCCGGGGCTTGCCGGTTGAAGTTGGAGATGATGGAGGAGTGCTGCGCCAGGTACTGCGCGGCCAGGCTCAACGCCTCACCCGCATCAATGGTGCCGTCCGTCCATATCTCCACCACCACCTGCTCCTGGCCCTCGACTTCTTCCGGCGTCAGGGTCGAGACTTCTTCGCTGTCCTCGGCTATCGTGGACAGCACCTCGTAGCTGGCAGGCTCGACTATGTAGTTCACCTTCGGGATGGGCGAGAAGATCGCGTCCACGGGTATCACCCCGATAGCAAGACCCTCACGGGCCTCGAACGACACGTAACCCCTGCCGCGCTCCACTGTAAGTTCCATCTCGAACGCGCCCTCGTCGCTGTCCACCGTGGCAATCATCTGCTCCGGGTTGACAAGCTCCACGTTGGCGGGCAGTTCGATGTCGCTGGCGCGTACCTCACCCTGGCCGTGCTTGCTGAGTTGCAGGCGCACCGGCCGCTCGCTATACGAGCGCAGGCGCATCTGCTTGACGTTGAGCACGATCTCCGTCACGTCCTCGCGCACGAAAGGGATGCACGAGAACTCGTGGTATACGTTCTGAATTCGCACGCTTGTGACCGCCGTACCGGGTAGTGACGAGAGCAATATCCGGCGCAAAGCGTTGCCCAGCGGTGTGCCGATGCCGGCCTCTACAGGCCCTATCGCGAAGCGGCCATAGTTGGCGGCGGTCGCCACTGCTACAACATTGGGCAGACGGTCCATTGTTCCGATGCTCAATTTTCTCTCCTTTGGAACGTGACGAATGACTAGTGACACGTGAGGTACTCACTTCGTCACTAGTCACTTGTCTCGCCACTGACTACCGGCTGTAGAACTCTACGATCAACTGCTCGTTGATGTCGAGGCCAAGCTCGTCGCGGTCCGGCAGGCGCATAATGCGGCCCACCATGCTGTTGGTGTTCAACTCCATCCAGGGCGCGATCTGCTTGCGTGAAAGCTGCGGCTGCATCACCTGAAAATATTCGTTGGCCTTGGAGCCTTCGCGCACGCGAATCTCATCGCCAACCTTGGCGGCATACGAAGGAATATCGACTTTGTGGCCGTTCACTTCGATATGGCCGTGGCGCAGTATCTGGCGGGCCTGGGGCCGGGAATCCGCCAGGCCAAGGCGGTACACCACGTTGTCGAGGCGCATTTCGAGCACCTGCAACAGGTTCTCGCCCGTAACGCCGGGCCGGCGCTCGGCAGCCTCGAAGTGGCGGCGGAACTGTCGCTCCAACACGCCGTATAGGCGGCGGGCCTTCTGCTTCTCGCGGAGCTGCAAACCAAAGTCGGAGACCTTGCGGCCCCTGCGCTGGGCGTGCGGGCCGGGAGGCATCGGGCGCCTCTCAAGCGTGCACTTGGTAAAGCACTTCTCGCCCTTCAGGAAGAGCTTCATGCCTTCGCGGCGGCATAGC
>DASVQO010000212.1:0-2566 GCA_036389075.1 Chloroflexia bacterium
CAGGCGCTTGTCCTGGGTCTTGATACGCCTGGAAGTCTCGTCCACGGCCTCGGAAGCCTTACGCAGCCGGTCTTGCAGGTCGGCAAGGTACCCTGCGGCGTCCTCGGCGTCGGCCCTGGCAGCCAGCAGCTCGGGGCTGTCGGCCATGCTCTCGTCTATCTGCCGCATGCGGGACACGCGGCTCTGTAGCGCGGTGTCTACCTGCTGCAATTCGTATAAAGGTGCTACGCGACTCAACAACGGCTCCTTAGTAGGGGGAAGGCCATATTCATAGATAGGATAACACACCCCCATAGAGCGGGCAAGCGCGGTAGGGAGGAACAGGGTGCAGGTTTTCTCGGCAGGGTGCCCTGGGCGATAGCCCTGTGGCTAAAGCCACGGGCTGAGAAGGGGCAAAGTCCCCTGCGGGGACTCTCTAAGATGTACTAGTCTCCGAAGGAGACTTCGCTACTTGCCAGCCCGTGGCTTTAGCCACAGGGCGTCCCTGCAGGACAGCACCCCCCTTCCCGGTTACTTTGCGCCCCCACATTCCGATATAGATGCTGAACGGCATGCTGCACCGTAAGGCGCGAACGGTATCTCCCCAGGCGCTCGCCTGGGAGTGCCGCCGCCCTTGAGAGCACGGCTTGCACGCTACTGTCACGTACCTGCCGGTAGTTCCGCTCCACTATGCGACGTAAGACCCGCGATTTGTCTTGCGTAGCCCGCTTCGCCGCGCGCTACAGGCAGACAGATCACCGCTCGTATTTCGCAAGGAGCTTCACAATGAAATCTCGTTCCAGGCTGGCCCTGTCAGGCGTGCTCTGCCTGCTGGCCTTTTTGGCTGCCGCCGGCAATTCGTGGAGGGCGCAGGCCCAGGCGGTGGTGAATCCACTGCCCGAAGGCAGGGAGGCGTTGCCGCCGGGTGTGTCAATTGAGACCGTGCTGGCGGGTATGGACAGGCCCGTCGCGATGGCGTTCGACCCGCAGGGCAGGCTCTTTTACACGGAGAAGGACAGCGGAAACGTGCGTCTCTTCGCTAATAGGACGCTCCAACCCAACCCCGTCATCAACTTCAAAGTGGACAGGAACAACGAGCGCGGCCTCCTGGGCATCGCGCTGGACCCCGACTTCAGCCGCAACCACTTCGTTTACGTCTATTACACTTGCCTGGTAGGGCCGGACTGCGCCAGCTCGGAGAACCGGGTGGTCCGCTTTGTTGAGAGCAACGGCGCAGGCTCCAACGCCACCACTATATTCACCTCGCCCGCGACTGCTCCCGAGGGCCAGCACAACGGCGGCAATATCCACTTCGGCCCGGATGGCAAGCTGTATATCTCTATAGGAGACAACGGCAACGCTGCCAACTCGCAGGACGTGGCGGTGAAACACGGCAAGATGCACCGGATCAACCCCGATGGCAGCGTGCCCGGCGACAACCCCACCTTCAAGCAACCGGGGGCCCTGCCTTCCCTGTACGCGATGGGCCTGCGCAACAGCTTTGACTTCGCGTTCGACCCGCTGGTGCCGGGGCGAATATTCGCCACCGAGAACGGCCGCGAGTGTGACGACGAGCTGAACCGGATCGAGGCGGGCTTCAACTACGGCTGGCGGCCCGGCTACCTGTGCGACGACCAGGACCCCGGTGGCCTGGACCCCCAGTACAACACAATACCGCCGCTGTGGACCTCGGGCCAGGGCGATGGTGGCCGCAAGGTACCCACGGGCATTACGGTATACACCGGCAATCAAATACCGCAGTGGCGCAACGACCTCTTCATGGCGACCTACCAGCAGCCCCGGAGGCTGTACCATTTCTCCCTGAACGCTGACCGGACGGCCCTCACCGCCGCGAACGTCGTACCGGAAGTCCTGGCGCACATGGATCTCGAAACGGGACCAGATGGTGCCTTGTGGTACATCCAGGGTGGCGGCTTCGAGGAAGGTACGCTCAAACGCCTCGTGAGCACCGGAAGCGCGCCAACTCCGCAAGCCAGCCCCACTGCCACGGTGGTCCCCGGGACTCCTGCCTCCGTCGCCATACCCGGCAACGGCAGCCGCACGTTCCCCGAAACGGGCAAGACGGTGCGCGGTATCTTCCTCGACTACTGGGACAAGCACGGCGGCCTCCCACAGCAGGGCTTCCCCATATCCGAGCTTATGAGCGAGGTATCGGACCTGGACGGTAAGCCATACAGGGTGCAGTACTTTGAGCGAGCGGTGTTCGAGTACCACCCCGAGCAGCAGCCTCCATACGATGTGCTCCTGTCGCAGTTGGGCACCTTCCGCTACAAGGCGAAGTACCCAGGGGGAGCACCTAACCAGCAGCCGAACACCTCCCCAGGTTCGGTGCTGTTCTCGGAGACAGGCAAGAGGGTTGGGGGTAAGTTCCTGGAGTACTGGCAGAAGAACGGAGGGCTAGCACAGCAGGGCTACCCTATATCGGAGGAGTTCACCGAGAAGAGCGAGCTAGACGGCAAGGAGTACACGGTGCAGTACTTCGAGCGAGCGGTGTTCGAGTGGCACCCTGAGAACGCACCTCCTTACGACGTGCTGCTCTCCCAGTTAGGCACGTTCCAGTACAAGC
>DASVQO010000213.1:0-1579 GCA_036389075.1 Chloroflexia bacterium
CACGTACGTTTGGCAATCCCAACACTCAGCACCGGCGTTACATTAGCGACAGGCTCTGACACATGGAAGAGTCTAACTACAGCACCTGATCCTTCGCTACGCTCAGGATGACAGGGCGGGAGTGTGGTCCTTCCATACGCAACGTAGGGGCTACCCACCTGGGCAGGGAGCAGGATGCATCCTGCTCCCTACTGTGTGCCGGCTAGCACGATTCATGCTCATGAACCCTTTACCTATTGCATAAAGCTCACCGAAATGGAGACACCACAATGAAAGGCACTATACTGGCGACGGCCCTGGCGGCGGGCGCGGGCGCGGCGGTCGCGGCTAACGTAACCAAGAAGAGCAAGCCGTACACCTTCATGGACAAGTCGGTGGTGATCACCGGGGGCTCGCGGGGGCTGGGCCTGATCATGGCCCGCCTGCTGGCCGACGAGGGGGCGCGCGTGACCATCCTGGCCCGCACCCAGGAGCAACTCGACCGCGCCGTGCAGGACATCTCCCTCGCCGGGGCCGACGTGCTCGCCTTCCGCTGCGACATTACCGACCGCCAGCAACTGGAGAACACCCTGCGCCAGGTTATAGAGCACCGTGGGCGCATAGACGTGCTCATCAACAACGCGGGCATCATCCAGGTCGGTCCCGTGGAGCACATGACGTTGCAGGACTTCGAGGACGCGATGAAGGTGCACATGTGGGCGCCTCTCTACGCGATGCAGGCGGTAATTCCGCACATGAAGCGCGAGGGAGAAGGCCGCATCGTCAACATCGCCTCGATAGGCGGCAAGATCGCGGTGCCCCACCTGCTGCCATACGTTGCCAGCAAGTTCGCCCTGGTCGGCCTGTCGGACGGCATGCGGGCCGAGCTTGCCAAGGACAACATCCACGTCACCACGGTAGCCCCCGGCCTCATGCGCACAGGCTCGCCCTATAACGCGCTCTTCAAGGGCGACCGGCAGAAGGAGTTCGGCATGTTCATGCTGCTGGGCACGGTGCCCCTGACCGCCATGAGCGCGCAGAGGGCCGCCCGCCAGATAATTGAGGCCTGCCGCAACGGCTCCCCCGAGCTTACGACCACCATACAGGCCCGCCTGGGGATACTCGCCAGCACGCTCTTCCCCGGCCTGTTCGCCAGGAGCCTGCAACTCGCCGTGCGCCTGATGCCCGGCCCCCAGGGGGAGCAGGGTGACGAGGCCCGTAGCGGCTGGGAGAGCCAGTCCGGCTTCACCCGCTCGCCTATCATGGCCCCCACCCATCGCGCCGCCCAGGAGAACAACGAGCACGGCGGACGCCATGCGGCGGACGTGGGCATGGCAGGCGCCGACGCTGGAGCTTAGCGCGGGTGCGCTGTGGGGGTGCCCTGCCACTAAAGTGGCGGGCTGACAAGAGGCAAAGTCCCCTGCGGGGACTGTGGAACGTGAGGGTAGTCTCCGAAGGAGACTTCGTCCCTTGCCAGCCCGTGGCTTTAGCCACAGGGCGTCACCACAGGGCTAACCCACAGCCCCTCCCGCGTCCGCCGCTGTGTGATAGCCGTCGTGCTCGTTGTTCTCCTCGGCGGCGCGGTGCGTGGGGGCCATGA
>DASVQO010000214.1:0-13046 GCA_036389075.1 Chloroflexia bacterium
AAAATGAGGCACAATCCCACGCGTGAGGTGTAGCTTCAGCAAGTCCAAAATACGGCATTTGGCTCCCTCCTTACCACTATTTGCCGTTACTTCACGCGTGCAAAATGATTTATGACCATGCCTCAATTCATTGGCAGGGCATCCTCGTCCCTTCCCCTCCAACCTTAGTGCCCGCAGCCGCAGCCGCCCCCACCGCAGGCGCAGCCTCCCCCGCCGCCCGCCGCATATCCCTCGTTGCTGCGTGACACGGCGGCGACCACCGACAGCATCCTTCTAACGCCCGCGCCGCATTTGGGGCACTTCACGTCGGCGTCTTTGCTGCCCATCGGGCGGAGCTTTTCGAATTGCCTCTTGCATTCGGGGCACCAGTATTCATAAAGTGGCATTTGATTTTCCTCTCCTACTATATGGCCTACTTGTATTATATCCTACCGCTACTTTGGCTGTTACATTTTAACCTGGGCAAACCCGATCCGCAGACCAGGGAACAACTCTTGCAAGCTCTACTGGTTGCCTCCCGCCGGGCAGTTTGGCGTGGGGTTTGCGGCTCACCGCGTGTTGACGCAATGTTGCTCAAAGAAGTGAAGGAGCGGGAACGATGCAAGACTCTACGCAAACTGCGGCTCGACCACGTACTATGTGGCTCGTTATTACGGGCACGCTATTGATGCTTACTGCCCTCATGGGCATGATGATAGCCAACCAGGCGAAATCGGCCATTGCTGCTACCCCACAGGGTGGCAGGCTGTCCGAGGCCAATCCCAGCGTCACCTGGGTGGGGCCGACCTACGTCGCGGCAAACTCCGTGGGCGATCGCGAGGTATGCGACGTGCCGGGTAGGTGCGACGAATTCAGCTTGTACCTCGATTTACCCCCGACCTTTACCGCCACGCAGCAGGTCACCATTACGGTGTCCATCACGGTACCGAATGCTCTTGACGACTACGACGTGTATGTCATCGGCCCTAACGGGGTCACGGTGGGCAGCTCAACCGCCAGTTTTGGCGAAAGTGAGAAAGTCACCGTAATCTGCCCCTCTCTCAACTTTACGTACACCGTGCAGGTGGCACCCCTCACGATAGTCGGCCCGATTAGCCAGTACACCGGGCAGGCGTCCATCGAGACCGGCCCCGGCACCACCTGCCGCACGCCCGGCCCGGTGCGCGCTAGCGGCGGCATCGGCTTCGACGTCAACACCGTGGTGGACCTCCAGCGGCAAGTAGGCGAACCCGACATAGTGTGGGGTCCTCCTACCAGCACCAACGCCCTGGGCGACGTGCTGGCGAGCGGCCCGTGGGGGGCGTCCACGAACCAATCGTTCGCATGGCTCTCCACCGATGACGGCGATACCTTCAACACCGTCAGCAAGCTGCGCCCCGACGTGGGCCCCGGTGGCGGCGACACCTCCACCGAGATAGACGACCAGAACATCTACTACTTTACCGACCTGGAAGCCCTGCAAAACGTGGCGGTCGCCGTGTCCGCCGACCGGGGCAACACCTGGCCGCGCAACTCGATTACCTCCTACCAGCCGGTGGTGGACCGCCAGTGGCAAGCCCTCGATAACGGCACAACCTCCGCCGCCGACGACAATACTCAGTTCCTGACCTACAGACAGACCCCGCTTGGTTCGTACCTGCTGTCGTCCACGGACGGCCTCACCTACATACCCGCCCAGGCCGATCCCACGGAGCCAATCAATACCGGCGCGCCCTGCGGCGACCTGCGCTTCGATCATACCCTGCGCTACCTCTACCTCCCGTGCGCCAGCGCCGACAAGGTCGAGGTGTCGTACGCTCACGTGGACGTGGGGCAGCGCACCGGGATTGTGTTCGAGTCGAGCGAGGCCGGTAACGCCCTGGGCGATACGGGCAACCTCTTCCCGACGCTCGCGGTGGACAAGGCCGGTAACGTGTACGTGGCCTACACCGACAGCGGCGACTTCAATACCTACATGGTCTACTCGACCGACCACGCCCAGACCTGGAGCGAGCCTATCCGCCTCAACGGCAACCAGGCTAACACCACGATCTTCCCGTGGATTGTCGCGGGTGACGAAGGGCGCGTGGCGGTGGCTTACATCGCGACCGACCAGTACGGCGCTCCCGGCCCCGACAGCTTCCCCAGCTGGCTCAACGACAAGCCCGGCTCTACTACCGCCAAGTGGTACCTCTACGTCAACTACATAGAGAACGCCAACACCGCTAACCCGACCATCTACCAAGCGCAGGCCAGCCAGCACCCGACGCACTACGGGCAGATCTGCACCAGCGGCACCCTCTGCGTGGCGACCGGCGGCGACCGCACCATGGCCGACTTCCTGACGATACAGACCGACAACAAGGGTGCGATGCGCATCATCTACAACGACACGACCAACCAGCACCACGGGGCCAGCGTGTTCGTCGCCAGCCAGATAAACGGCCCGTCCTTGTTCGGGACGGCGCTCAGCGGCACCCCCTCCGTGAACTCGGTGACCGACCGCACGGGCGACGCCCAGTACCCGCACCGCGACCCCTCCGGCCCCGGCCCCAATTACGATGCGCTTGACATAAAGGGCGTGGCCGTGGACGCGGGTGAGGAAAACATCACGGTCACCCTCACCATCTCGGACCTGAACGCCACGAAGATCATACCGGGGGCCGATTCGGTGGTGTGGATGGCAAGATGGCAGTCCAAGTCGGTGGGCGACTTCAACGAGGAGAGCTACCGCGTCTACTACGCGCAGGCGGTCTCCACGTTGGGCGGCGACCCCGAGTTCTTCTACGGCACGAGTATCGCGGTAGCCGGGCCGGAGGCGGGTTGTACTACGACCACGCCTCAGACTTGCAAGCTAATGCAGTACCCGGCAGGTGAGAGCACCACGGGCACGTTCGACCCCGACACAGGCACGATCACAATAGTCGTGCCGCGTGAAGGCGTGGGCACACCGCCGGTTGGCTCGACCCTCTACTCGATCACGGGCTACACTTACGGCCAGCGTAACGTCACAGCCGACTTCTACGACGACGTGGACGTTGCAAAGGCGTTCAACTACACCTTCGCCAGCGGCCCCGAGCCGCCCATCATCGTGTGCCCCATCCTGTTCCAGGACGTGCCGCAGAGCGCCGATGTATCGTCCTTCTACCCGTTCGTGCGCTGCCTGGCATGCCGCCACATCATAGGCGGCTACCCGTGCGGTGGCACCAACCCGCAGACCGGACAGAGCGAGCCATGCGGCACCACGGGCAACCCGTACTACCGGCCCAGCAACAACATCACCAGGGGCCAGATATCTAAGATAGTCTCGGAGAGCGGTGGCTTCACCGGCGACCCGGGCGACCAGAGATATGAGGACGTGAAGCCTGGCGACCCGTTCTACGTCTGGATCAACCGGCTGTCCGATGCCGGGGTGATGGGCGGTTACCCGTGCGGCGGACCGGGCGAGCCTTGCCAGGCAGGCAACAGGCCCTACTTCCGGCCGGCCTCCAACGCCACGAGGGGCCAGCTATCGAAGATAGTGTCCAACGCGGCGGGCTTCGACGAGGAGCCGGAAGGCCAGACCTACACGGACGTGCCGCCGAGCAACGAGCCGTCGTCTTACTACCCGTACATCGAGCGTCTCACCTCCCGTGGCGTGATGAGCGGCTACCCGTGCGGCGGCCCCGGCGAAACGTGCGACGACCAGAACCGCGCCTACTTCCGCCCCAACGCCAGCGTCACCAGGGCGCAGGCAGCCAAGATAGTGGCTAACACCTTCTATCCCAACTGCCAGACACCCGCCAGGCGTGAGGAGTGACGAGTTGCTAGTTGTTAGTTGTTAGTTACAAGAAAGCGGCTCAAGGGAACCACAAGTCCCTTGAGCCGCTTTCTTGTTACCCCTAGTGCGCTTTCTGGGCACTCATAACTAGAAGCTATCTCACAGTGAAACGATGGGACGTAGAGACATAACCCCCGCCCCTGTCATTTCGAGCGTAGCGAGAAATCTCGTCCCTCACCCGGATGTTTCCATTTTCTCATGAGACTTTCTACCGGAGGAAAGGGGCTATTTGGGTGCTGGAGGACGAGATTCTTCGCTACGCTCAGAATGACAAGGGTGAGGCTTGGGTGCTCTTACTCCGCCCGTATTCTTCAGATAGCTACAAACAACTAACAACTAACAACTAACAACTAGTCTAGCGTTTGACTACGATATATATGCCCGCGAGCACGAGCAGACCGCCTCCGACCTGGTAGATGGACAGCCCTTCGCCGAGCAGAGGCACGGCCAGGAGCGCGGTCATGACGGGCTGCAACAGGAGCGTGACGGCGGTGAGGGAGGCGGGCAGGTGGCCGAGGGCGTAGTTGATGGCCATCCAGCCCAGTGCGTGCGAGATGAGGCCGAGGGCGATGAGGGCCAGGTACTGGTCGGTGCTGTACCCGGTGAGGGGCGCGCCCGTGGCCAGCACGTAAGCCAGCAGCAGCACCGCGGCCACCGCCGAGGCCAGCCACATGAACGACAGCGTGCCCATGTAGCTGCGGGCGCGCTGGGTCGCGAGCAGGTAGCCCGCGTAGAACAGGCTGCTAAAGAGGGACAGCAGGTCGCCCAGGCCCAGGTTGGGGTGCAGGAACACGTCGCGGCCCACCACAATGACCGCCCCTACCAGCGCGAGCGCCATGCCTGCCCAGAAGCGGCGTTGGAGGGCTTCCTTGAACAGCAGGGTCGCTCCCAGGGCCACCCACAGGGTCGAGGTGTTGCCCAGGAGGGTGGAGTTGGCAGCCGAGGTGTATTGCAGGGAGGTGTTCCAGGTGCCCAGGTCGAGCGCGAAGAACAGCCCCGCCAGCGCGGTCATCCCGAAGGCGACACGCGGCAGCTCGAACGACGATTTTGCCGTGCCTCGCCGCCTCGTCTCGCTGAGTGCGTAGGGGACGGAGAGCACCGCCGAGGCAATCGCCACCCGGTAAAAGGCCGAGACCGCACCCGGCGTGTCCGCCCACTTGGTGAAGATGGCCGAGAAGGCGATGCACAACGCGCCCAGGCCCAGGGCAAAGTACGCCCTGTAGCGGGGTGACATCGCCCCCAGCCTGGCTCGTTGTGCCCTGATTTGTGTGTTAGCCGTGTTCATCTACTCTATTATCCTGCCTCATTTCAAAGACTGCTATATATCGTTCCGCACTCGGATTGCTTGACACCGTAATGTGGTATATGATGGTCGCCAGTAGGGCTGCTGTGTATACCGGACAGTTACCGGGAGGAGGGCCTCGTGCGTGGACGTGGTAAAGGCGTTTGGTCCTCCGTTATTGGCGTGTTGCTGTTCCTGGCAGCGGCAAGTGTTCTTGCAATCAAGCCCAGGCACCAGGAAGCCGCCTTCAGTGACAATATATCCGCCCAGGTACCTCCACCGGTGGGCACTTACTACCCGCCTCCCAGCACGCCTGCTCCCCTCGAACCGACCTCCACCCGTGCGCCCCTTCCTCCACCGCCCGCGGCCTCGACCATGCCCCCCACGGCCGGTGAGCTACCGAATATCGCCTGGGACACACTGACGGACCAGGGTCTCACACTCTGGGGCGGCCACTACAGCGATAGCCATTCCCCGGCTATCGCAGACGCAAGGGTCCTGGCGCGCTGGCCTGTAGACCTCGAAATAAGGAGCATGGCAGCCTCCCCGGATGGCAGGTACCTCGCTATCCTTACTGTAGTCCGCTGCAGATTGACCCCTCCTAAGGCCACACCCACCCCGGTGTACGTTGACGCTACGCCTGTGGCTCTTCTCCCACCCGACGGTGAGCCTTGCATCGATCCTCCCCGGTTCCTCTATGTCGTGGACCTGCTCGCCAACAGCGTGCGGCCAATACCCGATTATTCCAACTATGCTTTGTACGAGCAATATGGCCCTTATAGCGGACGCTCCAACGAAGTCATGGGCTGGCTGGATAACGATAGGATCGCCCTGGATGCCGGTCAACTGCTCGTAGCTACCAGGGACGGCTCGTCTTTCCAGTACAGGAACTTCCCCAACCTGACCGGGCGAGATCACCTGTTCATAATCCAGCTCCTACCCGACCGCGAGACAATGTTCGTGTGGGTAAACGATGAGTTCTACCTGCGCGATGTCCATAGCGGCGATATTCGCAAGGTAGGGAACCGCTCCCAGGATAGGGCTGCGGGGTACGGCATCATCAAAGCCTCGCCCAACGGCCAGTCTATCGGTTACGTCGGGCCGGACGTCCAGGGCGGGGAGATAAACAACCGCCATCTGAACCTGTCGTTCCAACGCTTCTCCGACGACTCGCGTCACCTGCTGGTAGCGGGCGGCGTGTGGGACCCCCGCCCCGCGTGGTCGCCCGATAGCTCCAGCATCGCCTTTGCCCGCACTACAGCCGTGCCCGCCGGTGACAACGCCTCGATATTCGAGAGTGAGAAAGCTGACACAAACATCTACGTAGCAACGATAGACGGCCTCAAAATCCGCCAGCTTACCTCGTTCTCCGGCGCGCACAACCGCGACATCCGGTGGACGCCCGCCGGAAACCTGTTGCTAGCCGCGACGTATGGGAGCAGCGACAAGACGTTCGGCCTGGTCTGGGTGTCAGCTACGGATGGTTCAGCCGTGAGACTCTGGACTCCACCTCCCGGCGAGACATTCGCCATGTTTACGCTCTTCGATCTGCAAACCCCCGGCATGCCCCCGGCGGGTGTTGAACCAGCCCGACCTTAGCCGCCTACGCCACCGCCGACCCCTTCTCCTCGACCCCTTCAGCCGCGGTGCCTTCCTGCTCCTGGTACTGTAGCTGGTAGAGGCGGTAATAGTAGCCGTTGCGGGCCATGAGTTCCTCGTGGGTGCCGTCCTCCACCACGCGGCCCTTGTGCAGCACGATGATGCGGTCTACGTGCCTGATTGTCGAGAGGCGGTGGGCGATGATGATGCTGGTTCGGCCCCTCATCAGCTTGTAGAGGGCGTCCTGTATCAGCGCCTCCGTTTCGGTGTCCACGCTGGAAGTGGCCTCGTCCATCACGAGCAGCACCGAGGGGTTGAAAGCGATAGCGCGGGCGAAGGTGAGCAACTGCCGCTGCCCCACGGAGAGGTTGGCGCCGCGCTCCTTTACCTCGTGGTCGTACTTGTCGGGCAGGCGCTCGATGAAGGTGGCGGCGTTTACGAACTCGGCGGCATGGCGCACCTGCTCGTCGGTGATGTCCTCGTCCAGCAGGCGGATGTTGCGGGCGATAGTGCCGGAGAAGAGCACCGGGTCTTGCAGCACCACGCCGATGTGCCGCCGCAGGTCCTGCTGCTTCACCTCGCGCACGTCCACGCCATCGAGTAGAATCTGGCCGCCCTGCACGTCGTAGAAGCGGCTGAGAAGCGAGATGATGCTGGTCTTGCCCGCGCCCGTCGCCCCCACGAGCGCCACGCTGGTGCCCGCCGGTATCTTGAAGCTGATGCCCTTGAGCACCGGCTCGTCGGGGTTGTAGGCGAACTCCACGTCGCGGAACTCGATGTCGCCCACCACCCTGCGAAGCTCGCGGGGATCGGGCGCGTCCACAATAGTCGCCTCTTCATCGAGCAGCATGAACACGCGCTCGGCGGAGGCCATCGCCCCCTGCATGATGTTGTACTTCTCGGCCAGGTCGCGTATCGGTTGGAACGCCTGCTCGGTGTACTGGAACATCATCACGAGCACACCTACCTGCACCGCGCCCGACAGCACGCCACCCGACCCGAAGCTCAGCAGCCCCGCTGTCGCCATGACCGACAGGAAGCTCACCACGGGGAAGAAGTAGCAGAAGACCCGCAGCGCCTCGATGTTGGCGTCGAGGTAGTCCTTGTTCAGCTTGTCGAACTCGCCAAACTTCTTCTTCTCCCGGTTGAATAGCTGCACCACCAGCATGCCGGAGATGTTCTCCTGCAAGAAGGCGTTCACACGCGCTATCCTCACGCGCTGCTGGCGGTACGTGGTGCGCATCAGCTTCTGGAAGAAAAAGCTCGCCAGCAAGATGAGAGGCAGCACAGCGAGGCTCACCAGGGCAAGCTGCCAGTTGACCAGGAACATCACCACGACAACCCCCAGCAGGATCACAACGTCGCCCGCCACGGTGACCAGGCCGGAGCCTATGAACTCGTTCAGCGCGTCCACGTCGTTGGTGAGGCGGCTGATGAGGCGGCCCACGGGGTTGCGGTCGAAGTAGCCGAGCGACTGGTACTGCAAGTGGGAGAATATCTGGCGGCGCAGGTCATACATGACGTTCTGCCCGATCATCTGCATGATGTAGTTCTGCGCGTAGCGGAACACGAACGCCAGCACCAGCGCGACGAGGAACGCCGCGAGGATCGGCGGCAGGTTCTCGGGCCGGGGTGGCAGGCTCACGGGCGGCGTAACCGACCTGTCCTGTGGAGCAATCGCCTGGTCGATAGCCAGCCCCGTGAGGAACGGTCCCGACAGCACCGCCAGCGTATTGGCGAATATCAGCACGAACGCCAGGGCTACCAATTTTCTATAGGGGCGCAGGTACACCAGGATGCGCCGCATCAGGTGCGCGTCGTACGCCTTGCCCAATATTTCGTCTTCGTGAACCATGCCTCGGCCCATGTTTGGCTTACCTCTTCAGGAATGCTCTCACTCTGAGAGTATATGCTCTTAATATCCTATCCTTCTCGCGCACCACGCTTGACTATGGGGCCTCAACCGGGGCTTCCAAGCAATCGCAGGCCACTTTTCCGTGTGTCACTTGAATCGTGACGTAGGTTGCAGACCCGCCTCCCACGACACTCACATCTGCCATATAGCTTCCAACCAGGTCCGGGTCTCTGTTGAGGTGCGTATAGTGGTCGCGACAACAGCGATCTTGCCGCCAACCCTTTTGCTGCATCGCGCCCCTGACGTATTGCTCGACCTGCTGTGATTCACCGTCTATAACGAAACTGACAACTTCTAAGGGGTCGATTGGCGTCCCGCTTGCGCCTATGTTTACCGACCTCTGTACGTTCTTCGCCCCCCGAAGTACCGGGATCTCAGGTAACCGGCTGCGGTTACTGCCATCCACGTACGTATCTACCAGCACAAATCCCAGGGCCGCCACCAGTGTTACTGCTGCGATTATTTTCTTGTGTTCCAGAGTCAGAGTCATGGCATTTCAGGCGCCTTGAGCGCGCGTGCGGGTGCTTTCAAGCACGTCGTGAACCATGCCTCGGACCATATGACTCCTCACATGCTAACTGATCTAGCCTCGACTTTTTCGCCTTCGTCGCCACAGTTCCAAAGGCACTGCTAGAACGAACGCCGCTATGAGACCAAAGAACAGTACGCTGCCTATCACCTGTGTGACCCCACTTTTAGGGATAACTACTCCCCCAAATATCGCGAACGTAGCTATCATTAGCCATAGATATTCCTCAATCCAGAGCACGGGCGTCTTGTTCGGGTCCTTCGAGTACAAGAACGACGCCACGAGGCCTGAGACGAAGCCTGCCAAATGTAAGACGTACCTGGGCACTTCCGGCCAGTTCTGCTGCATGCTTAGCAACCCCAGGCCGATGCAACCAAGCCAAAGCACGAAAATACTGCGTCTCAGGATGATTTGGTTCCGCGTGGGCATAGCAGCCAAACCCAGCTTAACTGGCAAGTGGGTCCACCCCCAGCTCGCCGGACAGCAACTCCCGCCGGTACATCTTGGCGTAAATGCCCCTACTTGCCACCAACTCAGTGTGGGTGCCGCGCTCCATTATGCGGCCATCTTCCAGCACGAGTATCTGGTCGGCGTCCTTCACGGTGGAGATGCGCTGGGAGATGATGATGCTGGTGCGGCCCCTCAGCACGTCGCGCAGGCCCGCCAGTATCTCCGACTGCGTGTGCGTGTCGATGCTGGAGAGCGCGTCGTCCAATATCAGGATGCGGGGGTCGCGCATGACCGCGCGGGCGAGGGCGGTGCGCTGCTTCTGGCCGCCGGAGAGGGTCACGCCCCGCTCGCCTATCACCGTGTCGATGCCGTTGGGGAACTGGTCGAGGTCGTTGCTCAGGCGGGCCACGCGCACCGACTGCGCCACCATCGCGGGGTCCGGCTCGTCCACGCCGAACGACACGTTCTCGCTGAGGGAGGTGGAGAAGAGGAAGGTGTCCTGCGGCACGTAGCCGATGTTGCGGCGCAGCACCGCCAGGGGTATCTCGCGCACATCCACCCCGTCCACCAGCACGCGGCCCTCCTGCGCCTCGTACACGCGGGTAATGAGGTTCACGATGGAGGTCTTGCCCGCCCCGGTGGCCCCCACGATAGCCAGGACGCTGCCCTGCGGCGCGTGGAACGACACATTGTTCAGCACGTGGTTGTTGTCGTAGCGCAGCGACACGTTGTCGAACACGATGTCGCCGTTGATGGCCGTGATATCGTGGCGGGTGGCCTCGGTGTCGGTGATCTTCACCCGCTGGCTCATCAGCCCCCGTATGCGCGCCATGGAGGCCGCGCCCTGCTGGTAGAGGGACACCACCCAGCCGAGCGCGATCATCGGCCAGGCCAGCATGGTGAGGTAGCCCAGGAACTGCACGAACTGGCCTACCGTGAGGCTGCCGTTCATGACCTCGTTGCCGCCCACCCACAGCACCGCCGCCATCGCCAGGCCGAGCACCAGGGCCATCATCGGCCAGAGCATCTGGTTGAGCTTCTGGTAGGCCAGGCTCTTCTGCACGTAGTCGCGGCTCGCCTCGGAGAAGTGCTTGATCTCGTAGTCCTCCTGTGCGTACGCCTTGACCACGCGGATGCCGGAGAAGTTCTCCTGCGCGTAGGTGGAGAGCGCGCCGAACTGCGCCTGCACCTGCTCGAACCGCTTGTGCATGCGCCGCCCGATGAGGACGAAGGAGAGGCTCACCATCGGCATGAAGAAGATGAGGATAAGGGCAAGCTGCCAGTTGATCGTGAGCATGAAGGCCGAGGCCATGAGGAACATGAGCACGGTGCGCACGCTGTTGGAGAGGCCCGGGCCGAGGAATTGGCGCACCGCCGTGAGGTCGTTGGTGGCGCGGGCCATGATGTCGCCGGTGTGCAAGCCCTGGAAGAAGCTGGCTTGCTGGCGCTGAAGGTGGGCAAACAGGTCATTGCGAAGCTGGTACTCCACGATGCGCGATACCTCGTTGATGAGGTATCGCCCGAAGAAGTCCGTCACGCCCTGCACCGCCGCGATGCCCAGGATGATGGCCGCGATCCATAGCACCTCCTCCTGGGGGCGGCCCTGGCGTAGCCGGTCGATGCCGTTACCCACGAGGAAGGGTTGCGCCAGACTGAAGAGGGTGCTGAAGACAATCGCGATAGCCCCCCACAGCATCTTGCCCTTGAAGCGGACCAGGTACGGGATTAGCGATTTTAGGTCCTGCAAAGTAAGGCTCCTTAGACATTAACCTTAACAGGCTTGAACTAAAAGTATACACTAAAAGAAGAGGCGAGTTCCTGCTACCGCAGATGTATCTTAGGGTGCGGCGCGGGGGTTGGCGTGGGTTCGTGAGGAGGTGCCGACCTGTGTTGCCTTGTGGGGCCGCCCTGCCAATGAATTAGCGGGCTGACAAGTGGCGAAGTCTCCTTCGGAGACTATGTTGCATGGGGCTTGGGCAAATCTGCAAAGTGCTGCATGAGTGGGACCCTCTTCCCCTTTGTCATTCTGAGCGTAGCGAAGAATCTTGTCCTACAGCACCCAAGTAGCCCCTTTCTTCACGCCTACACGGTGACTTGTGCTGCCAGGTGCTACAGAAAAGGGTCATACCTGCATGGAGGACGAGATTCTTCGCTACGCTCAGAATGACAGGGGCTACCTTTGGTCGCTTGTCTCCACCGTTCGGAAATAGGCCCAGTCTCCGAAGGAGACTTCGCTACTTGTCAGCCCGCCAATTCATTGGCAGGGCGGCCCAGTTGGGGCGTTCATAGAGAGCCGTACAGGTCGGCACGCGACGTGCAATCTAACCTACCTCGCAATTCCACAACTACAGGGGCGTTATCTTGGGCACAGACCTGGCAGACGACGTAATAGAGGGCACCCCGGCCAGCAACGAACCACCGGAGGGCAAGGCGGTCGCCCTCAGCAGGCCGCTCATCATCACCGGCCTCATCATGGCGACCGCGCTCTCCGCCCTCGACGTGACTATCATCTCCACCGCGCTACCCACCATCGTGGGGGTGCTGGGCGGGCTTGAGTTCTACCCGCTGGTGGTCGCCGCCTTCCTGCTGACGGCCACGACCACCGTGCCGGTGTACGGCAAGTTGTCCGACATGTTTGGCCGCAAGCCCATCTTCCTCATCGGCGCGGGCGTCTTCATCCTGGGGTCGGCGTTGTGCGGCCTGGCCTGGGACATGCCTTCGCTGATAGCCTTCCGCGCCTTGCAGGGCCTGGGGGCAGGCTCCATCGTGCCCGTGTCCCTCACGCTGATAGGCGATCTGTTTGACGTGGAGGAGCGGGCCAGGATACAGGGCGTGTTCGGCTCAGTGTGGGGCGTGTCGAGCATAGTGGGGCCTCTGGTGGGTGGTGCCATCGTGCAGTTCTTCGACTGGCGGTGGGCCTTCTTCATCAACGTGCCGGTGGGCATACTGTCGATGCTGCTCATCTTCCTCTACCTGCGCGAGCCCGCGATACACACCCGGCAGCGCATCGATTTTGGGGGCGCGATCACCCTCACGCTGGGCATGGGGCTGGTGCTCGTGGCCCTGCAATCGGGTTCCAGGGGCGGGTGGCTCTCGCCCCTCACCCTGCTCTTCTGGTTCGGAGCGGCGGGGTTGCTGGCACTGTTTGTCTCGTACGAGCGGCGCGCCCCGGCCCCTATCCTCTCGTTCAGCCTGATCTCCCGCCCCGTAATCGCCATTCCCTGCCTGGTGGGGTTGCTCGCGGGGGTGGTGCTCATTGGTTACGCGGCCTACGTGCCTCTATTGGTGCAGGGTGCATGGGGCGGCTCACCTATTGAGGCCGGGCTGGTGGTAGCTCCCATGTCGATAGGCTGGCCGGTGGCTTCCGCGATGAGCGGCCGCCTCATCAAGCGGGTGGGGTACTACCCGCTCGTGGCAACCGGCATGTCGGTGATCGCGGTGGGCACGCTGCTCCTGCTAGCTGTGGGCGCGG
>DASVQO010000215.1:0-4234 GCA_036389075.1 Chloroflexia bacterium
AGGAGACTTTGCCCCTTGTCAGCCCGTGGCTTATGAAGATTAACAACTTAACATGGTAATAGGGTAAAATAGGGGCTATGCGCCAACACACGTTAGAACTAAGCCCTGAGCAGCGGGCGGAATTGGAGCATGCCCGCGACAGAGACAAGAGAGCTTACATGCGCGAGTATGCTTCAGCGTTGCTCAAGATAGCTGATGGTCAGTCTGCCAACCATGTAGCTCAACATGGCCTGTACAAGAAGCGGGACCCGGACACCTTGTACAGGTGGCTGAGCAAGTACAAAGCCGGGGGTCTTTCAGCCTTGGTGCACCGAGAGCGGGGGCACCGGGGTTTTTCCCCCTCAAGAAGGAGAAGACTTGAGGGAACTGACCCGCCAACGTCCTGACCTGCACGGCATACCTAGAAGTCGCTGGCGTCTTACTGACCTGCGGGAGGTGCTCCCCTGGCTAAGAAGCTACTCTCTACCTGGAGTATGCAAGGCTCTACAGCGGCTCAAGCTCACTCGCAAGAGGGGCAGATTGTGCGTGCACAGTCCTGATCCACAGTACACCATCAAGATGAGGTGGATACAGCAGGCTCAGCAGCAGGCTAGATGTGAGCCTGACCGAGTGGTAGTACTGTATGCAGATGAACTGAGCTTCTACCGCAGACCAGAGTTGGCAGGAGGAGGCGTGTATCACCCTGAAGGTGAAGAGCCAGCCTTCCTTGTGGCACCAGGCTACAACACTCGCCACCGCCTGGGAGGGGCGATGGACATGCTCAGCGGTAGAGTGGTGTGGGTGGAGGGCAAAGTAGTGGGTAAAGATGCGTTGTGCCTGCTGCTCACTAAGGTGAGAGCATCTTACGGGGCCGACAGACAACTGTTTGTGATCTGGGACAATTGGCCGGTGCATTGGCAAGCGGACGTGCTCACCAAAGCGTGGGAACTGAACATTCATCTGCTGTGGCTACCCACCTATGCCCCCTGGACCAACCCTATTGAGAAGCTGTGGCGCTGGCTCAAGCAAGAGGTGCTGCACAACCACCAGTTAGCTGAGCACTTCGACATGCTCAAGGAGCAAGCCCGCACCTTCCTCAACTGCTTTACCCACGGCTCTACTCAATTACTTCGCTACGTTGGCCTCTTACCTTTACCTTAGTAAGTTGTTAATCTTCATTAGCCACAGGGCATCCCCATAGGGCTGCCGTCCCACCTATCTACCCTTCGCCATAGACCAACCTGGTGGTATACTTGAGCCAGCAAAAGGCGAAAAGACTCTTCCGCCCTCGCTGAATGTCTGCTTTGCCGTGTCATCGTGGGAGTAACACTATGAGCAAGGTCGCGGTTTCAGGTACCGTGGTAGCCACGGAGACGGATACTCTCCGGCCTTACCCACCCAGCTTCGTGGACCTCATAACCAACTGGGTGCGCAACCTCCCTATACCTTCGTGGCTTTTCTACGTGAGTGTGGGCCTGGTTTTCCTCCTGTTGAACGCTTCCGTCCAGTGGCTTGACGGCTCGCGGGCGGTTGGCGATGTAACCTGGCAGATGTTCCTGTCGGCAAGCACGTTACCGTACATGCTTGGCTTGCTCCATTACCTAGATAACTCGGCGCACGAGGCCATGACCGAGTTTCGACCCGCGATGAACGTGGACGACAGGCAGTTTGCCGAGCTGACCTACAGGTTCACTACCCTACCTGCCCGCCCGGCTGTAATCGCCTCCGTGGTTGGCGCGCTTTACGGAGTTAGCTACCCGCTGATAGGGAGTCCTGAGGAAATAGCCGCGCAGGGGCTATTCACTTCCCTCCCCGCCACTATCCTCCAACTTACCATGTTGGCCCTAGGGTATGGGGGCGCGCTCGTAATGCTCTACCACAGCATCCGCCAGCTTCTTATGGTCAGCCGGACCTACACCCTTTACGGGCGAGTGGACCTTTTCAACCTGCGCCCGATGCATGCGCTTTCACGACTCGCGGCACGTACCGCCATAGGCGTGGCTGTTCCGAGCTTCGGGTGGGGGTTCGTCAACGTATCGGCCCAGACCGGTGCGCCTGAGGTCGGTGCAACCAGCATCTTCGAGTTACTCATCTCCAATCTGGTTATCCTCATCCTGTTCGTGTGGCCTCTGATTGGCGCGCGCCGGCTGCTGCGCCAGGCCAAGGCCGCTGCCCTAACTGAGGCCCAGCAGCAGTTCAAAGCCACGGTGGCCGAGTTACACCGCCGCCGGGAAGCCGGGGAGTTCGAGGGCATGGGGGGCATCAACGAAGCCCTCGACGGGCTGATGAAGGAGCAGGAGGTGCTGAGCAAAGTCTCCACCTGGCCCTGGCAGTCCGAGACCTTTCGCGGCGTCGCCACGGCTATCCTGCTGCCCATAGTGGTGTGGGCCATCACCCGCATCCTGGAGAACGTCTGGGTCTTCTGAGCTACGGACTCAGGAGACGAAACCGCCAGGACGCCAAGGACGCCAAGAACGCGCCAAGATTAAGGATGGTTCACCGCAGAGACGCAGAGAACGCGGAGGGCGCGCAGAGGTGAATTAAAGGTGTTTTGAGCAGGGGCGGCATCTTACCGTAGATGCTGCCCCTTGCCTTTACTAACCTTCCCGAATCTCTGCGTCCTCTGCGTCCTCTGCGTCCTCTGCGTCCTCTGCGTCCTCTGCGCCCTCTGCGCCCTCTGCGGTGAACCGTTCTTTATTCTTGGCGTCCTGGCGGTCCCTCTCTTGTGGTTCGGCAAGCAGAATCTAAGGGTGGAAGAAGAAGGCCACGGCCATGATGGCGTAGGCCGCCAGTAGCTGCACGCCCTCGAACCAGTTGCTCTCGCCGTCCTGCGTTATCGCGTTGGCTATGAGCATGGTAGCGCCTATAGCCGCCAGCTCGAACAGGTTGAAGAAGAGGTCGAGCGGGCGGCCGATGAAGAAGCCTATCAGCACCAGCACCGGGGCCACGAACAGGGCCACCTGCAAGGTCGAACCCATCGCGATGCTCACCGCCAGGTCCATCTTGTTCTTCATCGCCACCACCACGGCGGTCAGGTGCTCGGCCGCGTTGCCTATCAGCGCCACCAGGATGACGCCCACAAACAGCTCCGTCATGCCGAACTCGTGCGTGAGGTACTCCACACCTTCCACCAGTATCTCCGACATGATGGCTACCAGCACGGTGGCCCCCACCAGCACGATTATCGAGTGCCGCACGCTCCACACCTGCCCGTGCAAGTCGAGCTCTTCTTCCTCCGTGTAGAGGTGCTTGTGGGTGCGCAGGGAGAAGATAAGCTGCGCCACGTACGAGCCGAGCAGGATGAGGGCGACACCCACGCTCAATTCCTCGCGCAAAAAGGTCGTAAGCTCGGCGGAGGGCGTGGTGAGGGCGAAGGCCGCAGGTATGAACAGGCCCGCCGTGCCCAGTATGAGCTGGGACGATGACACGCCCGCCGCCGTGCGGTTGAAGCTCTGCTTCTCGCGGCCCAGCCCGCCCAGGTAGATGGAGAGGCCCAGCACGAAAAGCACGTTGCCGATGATCGAGCCTGTGATGGAGGCTTTCACCACCTCGTACAGGCCAGCTTGCAGCGCGAAGAAGGCGATAATCATCTCCACCGCGTTGCCGAACGTCGCGTTGAGCAGCCCGCCGATGCCCGAGCCGACCCGCAGGGCCAGTTCCTCGGTCGCGCCCCCCAGGATTTTAGCAAGCGGGATGATAGCAGCGGAGGCGGTGATGAACAGCCACAGCCCCCCCAGGTTGAAGATACGCACCGCTAGCGCGATCGGGATGAACACCAGCAGCACGTAAATGGCGATTTGCAGGATAGAGGCGCGGCCAGGGCCGGTGAGGTCAAGCCCTATCCAGGCGAGAGCTTTCAGCAGCGGCGACCTGGTCGCCTTCGCCTGCGCCGGGGCCATGCGGTCCTCGTCGGGCTGTATATCTTGAGGCTCATTGGGAGGGTTGGTCGGATTGCCATAGACATGTGGTGTAGCCATGCGGTCTCAGTCTCCGGTTGCAAGAGGTGGTGAGTGGTAATATCGGTACGCCCAGCAGGGGCGATGCAATTTCAAGCCGCGGGTATGGGCCTCTAAGGGCAGCCATAACGTGCCGGGTCGGGCAGGTTCAGACGAGCACTTACAGCAAGAAAGATACCGGGATAGTGGTTAGTGGTTAGTGGTTAGTGGTTAGTGGTTAGTGGGTAAGGTACCAGCAAGGTCGCCAGGCGACGCCCTGTGGCTGAAGCCACGGGCTGGGAAGTAGCGAAGTCTCCTTC
>DASVQO010000216.1:0-4640 GCA_036389075.1 Chloroflexia bacterium
TTCCACTTGTCGCCCAGGCCAGCACCCGCCCAGCGACCCTGATGACCTGAGATATAGTGCCGCCCGGCTGCTGGTGCAACTGGCCGATGAGGAGGACAGTATCGCCATAATCAGGTTCGACTCAAAGGTCGAGTCCGTAGGCACAGGGCAGCTCCGCCGCGTCGGTGGGACTCAGTCGCGCCAGGATTTGATAAGTAGCATCCAGGCGCCGACGGACGATTACAGCAGGAGGGGCAACACTCGCATCGACCTGGGTCTCAAGCAGGCGGCTGACATACTCCTCTCCAGGGGCGATAAGGGCCGTCCCGGTTACATCCTTTTCCTTACAGACGGTGAGCCTTCCCCACCTGTAGGTCAACTTACAAGCGTCCAAAATACGATGTCTTCCCTCAGTAGCGCCGGCATAGGGGTATTTCCCGTGGGGCTATGTAACGGCAACTGCCCGGAGGGTATGACGGGCATACTCAGCCCTATGGGCCAGGTACGCGCCGCAGGCAATGCTGCCGCACTTCTTGAGGCCTTCAGCTCTAGTTTCGCCAGTATGAAGCCTACGATCAACGTGGTGACCGAGCGGGTCGCAGGGAGATTGGATTTCATCGTGCGCGATATGCATGGTGCCTACGAGCTGAATGCTATTGTGACAAAGAACAGCACTGCTCAGTTCACCCGCGACGGGTCCTCCCAAAGTGCGCACCTTGCCTGGAATGACAGCAACATTGAGATCCACAGGATAGATGAGGCCGCCATCACTCGTGGCAACTGGTCACTTACGACGAACAACGAAGCCGGATTTGTAGTGGCACGCACCAGAACGTATCCAAAGATTGTTTTCCCTGTGTCGGCATCTGGCGAGCAAAGCGTGCGCCACGTACCTATGGGCAAGCCTGCTGTAGTTGTAGCAAAGGCTGAAGGTGCGCTGGGGGCTGCCGAGGAGATACTGCTCAATGGGGGCAAGCTGGAGAAACCCTCCCAGGACCTAAATTGGGCCGAGTTGCCTGTGCTGTCAGAGGACACTATAGTAACTGCTCAGATTGGCACTGACTCGAACCCATTACGCATCAAGAGAGATTTTCTGTTCAGACCTCTTTCTGGTCTTCCTCAAGCTCAGGCTGCCGAGCCTACCGGGTGTGTGGCCGACACACCGTGCCCTCTTAAGGTGAGCTTCGCCCCTGGTGCCACGAATATCAAGGGCAACGTGTATGTGCTCGATGACACGAGTAAGAAGCTGATCTTCGCTGCCCCCATGTCATGCGATGATCAGAAGCGCGAGTGTATTGAGGAGGGTTTCAAGCCCCAAGACGGTCAAGGGTACCAGATCCGTTATCTGCTTGAGGCTCGAAGCCCCACTGGGATCTTGTACTCTGATTATGCCGATACGCCGTTCTCCATGACCCCTGCCATCTACATCAAGAACCTGCCAAGCGTGATCTATCTGAAGGACCAGCCCGCTGGAGGTTGGCCGGTAGATGTGGTAGTGGGCACTCGTGAGGACCTGGGCCGCCTTAGTGCTAAGCTAACCATTTCACAAAACGGCGGTCAGCCAATAGACGTGCCGGTGCAGTTTGGGTTCGATGCGCTACCAGGGCGTCAGGAAAGTACTACCTTGCGCGCGTTGCTGCCCGGTGAGGATCAGATACCTACCGGCCCCTATGAAGGGGAGCTGACTTTCCAGGTAGAGAAAGGTGAGGCGAGGATAGTTCCAGCTAAAGTGCGGGTGCTTTACGAGTTGATCAGACCCCGTGCAAGGCTATCCATAACTGAGTTGCCTTTCGGCGAGGTGGTGTTTGAGCCGGCTGAGGATTTCACAGTCTACCTAACCAAAACTGTAGCTGTGAACTTCGAACAGCGCACATTTCCCTTGACCGCCGAGGTGATCTCATCAAGTTGTTCGAACTTTTCAATTGGGCTTGCCGAGCAGCCTGTCGAATCCGAGGGTGGCCCGCACCCTGTAACTTTTTATCTGCGAAGCAATAGCAAGGTTGTGCCGGATAACTGTACCGGCAAAGTCAGGTTGGCAGGTGTGCCCGCCGACCGCTTCGATATTCGACCTGCAGAGCTGATTTGGTCCGTGAAGATAGCGCCGGTCTCATGGCAAATAGTGGGGTCGCTGTACGGGGGGCAGCGCACCACCGATCTGCGGTTCGACCGCCTGACTTTCGCGGGGGAGCAAGCTTCAGGAGTATTGCTGATCTATTACAGTGGCAAGCCCGCACAGCACTCACCCTCTGGTGGCAAACCGCCCTTTACCCTACGAAACCTAACACTGCACGCCGAAAGTGCATCGAGCGCCGCCATAACCGACGCTGATATAGATCTACAAGTCGGTCCGGTACCTTCAACAGCCCAGGACGATGGATATTATCATGTACCCGTCAGCGTAAAGGCTCGCCGTGATATCCAGCACGATTGGTGGAATGGAGCTCTCTATGCGGGCGACTTGACATTCGAAGTTGATGAGCTGCCTGGCGCGAGCGAGCAGCATGTACATTTCAATGTGCATTCTCCGAGTTGGGTACAGCGTAATGTCATTCCGCCGGTAAATACTGTATACGGCTTTTGGTTGCCATTGTGGCTCCCTGGTTCTCTGACTCTCCCGCTTACCGCGTTTCTTTTGCTCTTGATACGTCGCAGGACGATAGACGGTGTGGAGGACGAGGAAGAACTCGTACAAGAAAGAAACGTCGACGGCTCGGGGACACAAGTAGAGCCGGAACCGCCTAATTGGAACCTCACCGACGGACCTGCGGAGACTGCACAGGGCTTGTGGGAGATGCCTCAATGGGGAGGAGAGTGGAGGCAGAGCGACTGGGAAGGTGGCGGAGGTCTTGTGAATAGCTTTCCTGATTCTGCCCCTAACACCGACTCGTGGAGTAACCTTGGTGGGCATGGCGGATGGGGTGGAACTTCGTGGGGCAGTGACACCCCCGCTATCGCGTCATCTGGGGCCAACTCAAGTTGGAGTAGCTCGGATCCATGGGGCGGAGCCGGTAGCTGGGATAGCGCCAGCGACCCCGGCGGCGCGAGTAGTGGGAGCAGCAACAGCCCCTCCTGGGGTGCTTCAGGTGACGAGCCGATTGCGAAGGATCGATCCGATGGCTGGCCCTCCTGGGGGAGTTAATCGGGAGCATCAGGATTTTAGAGTTTAAGACTATGGGAGCCGCGCGAAATGCCTGAAACAAAGCTCAACCTTTACCCGACAATGGTAATAGGCCTTGGTGGGACTGGAACAAACGTGGTACGTTTGGCGAAACGCCGTTTTATGCGCACATGGAATGGCGCCCTTGCCCAACGGCGTAGTCAACTGGCCGCTCAAGGCTTGCCCATTGCTACCCTGGAAGACGTGGAAGATTTGCCTCCTATGCTACAGGTGCTTGCCGTGGACACGGAGCCGCGCACCAATCGGCCTCTTGAAGAGCCGCTGTACCACCACGAGTTTGCTTTCCTTGGTAAGTTTGACGCTACCAAGCTGGTCCGCAATAAGGACCAGCACCCATACCTTGGCACATGGTGGAAGTGGAATGAGAACGGGCAGGAAGAGATTCCGCTGGGGTTCATCCACACAGGAGCCAAGCAGCTACGGCCTATAGGTCGGTTAGCGTACTTCAGACACTATGTTAGTTTCAAGGATGTGCTTCGCAAGAAACTGGTAGCAATGCTCGATGTACCTGCCATTGAACAAGCACAGAACAACTACATTTCAGTAAACACCGACCAGCGCGTAATCTATATCGTAAGCTCTGTTTGTGGCGGTACCGGTGCTGGTATGTTCATTGACGTGGCACACACCGTTCGCCATTATGCGAGCGAGTTGTTCTCGGGCAAGTCCAACATCCACATTGTAGGTGTCTTCCTGATGCCATCGGTCTTTGAGAACGAGGTTCGTAGCGCTTTGCAGCGCAGGCGAATTCGGGCTAATGCCTTCGCTGCGCTCCGCGAGCTTAATCACTTCCACACGCACCAGGACTTTAAAGCCTGGTATCCAAGCGAGCAGCAGCCTATACCTACTACTCCATACAGGGCATTCAATCAGATATTCATAGTTGAACGCGACGATGTAAATGGCAAGTCGCTTTCAACGAAAGCGGCTGCGGAACAGATGGTCGCCCAGCTCGTGCATCTAACAACTTTCTCCACCTTGAACAGCACCATTTTCGGCCAGGATGTCAACGTCACTGAAGAGCGTAAAGCAAACGCGGCCAGCGGAGGTCGGAGCTACCTGGCGTACAGTTCTTTCGGTGCATCCGCCCTCGTCATGCCGCGAGTTGCCCTCTGGCGGTACTTTGTGGCACAGACTACGGGCTGGGCACTTTCTAACTTCTTCATTGACCGGAGCGACCCCCAGCCTCTGATGGGGATCTACAAGAAACTCATAGATGATCTCAAGTCCGAGTTCAACAAGCACTACGAGTCCAGCAAGAAGAACAAGAGCACCAAAGCCCTTGAGGCTCTCGCGGCCGACATGGGCGAGAATACGGGCCGATGGACCCCTCTGCGCGGCTATTTCGAGGAAGCTATGCGGAGTGCTCTTTCCAACCTCCAAGACGCTGGAATGGGCGGATTATGGTTGTTCCTACAGGCTATACTGGCACCTGAAGGCAACGCCCGGCCCGGTTGGCTCACTCACCCTGCCACTATCCCTT
>DASVQO010000217.1:0-7040 GCA_036389075.1 Chloroflexia bacterium
TAAACGGGCAAAAAGTAACCCTCAGGACCAAAGACGCCGCGAGGCGCGACGCTCCCCTCACCTGGGCAGAGGAGATATTGCTGGTGCTAACCAACCCCAGCGTGGCCTTCGTGCTCATCAGCCTGGGCACGCTCGGCATCACCTGGGAGTTCATCAACCCCGGCTCGGTCTTCCCCGGCGTGGTGGGGGCGATATTCTTGCTGACCGGGTTCCTGGCCCTGGGCACGCTGCCCATCAACTGGGCGGGGGCCGTCTTCATGCTGCTGGCCTTCCTGCTCTTCATCGCCGACGTGTTCATGCCCTCCCATGGCATACTCACCGCGGGGGGCATCGTATCGCTCGTCCTGGGGGGGCTGCTGTTGATAAATACGGGCGTGGCACCCGGCATACCCGGTGTGTCTCCGGCGGTAGTGGCGGGCACCGCCACCGGCCTGGGCCTGTTCTTCTTCTACGCCGTGTACAAGGTGCTACAGGCGAGGCGCTATCGCCCCGCCGTGGGCCGCGAGGGCCTGGTGGGCCAGCTAGCCGAGACGCGCACCGACCTCGCACCCGGAGGCATGGTGTTCGTGGCCGGTGAGCTATGGCAGGCAGTGAGCAGCAACGGCTCGGTGCCTTCCGGCCAAAGGGTACGGGTCGTGTCGGTCGATGGGCTGCGTCTACGGGTGGAACCTGATGCGTGAAGAATTACGAATTTCGGTATGCGCGCCATAATTCGCAATTCGCAACTCGCAATTCGCAATTCCCGAAAGGGAGGGGAGTTCTAAATGGAAGACCTTGTTGGGCTATTGGCTTTTCTGGTGCCCGCACTGATAGTGCTATCCAGCATAGGCGGGGCGGCGATCAAGATCGTGCAGGAGTACGAGCGCGGCGTTATTTTCCGGCTTGGTCGCCTCGTGGGGGCGCGGGGGCCGGGGCTGTTCTTCATCATCCCGTTCGCGGACCGCATGGTGAAGGTGGACCTGCGCGTGGTGACGCTGGACGTGCCCGCCCAGGAAGTAATCACCCGCGACAACGTGACGGTGCGGGTGAACGCGGTGCTCTACTTCCGCGTGTTCGACCCCGAAAAGGCGGTCGTGGCGGTCACCGACTATGTGCGGGCCACGCACCAGATCTCCCAGACGACTTTGCGTAGCGTGCTCGGCCAGTCGGAGCTGGATGAACTGCTATCGCAGCGCGAAGACATCAACATGCGCCTCCAGCAGATCATCGACGAGCAGACCGAGCCATGGGGCATCAAGGTGGGCATCGTCGAGGTGAAGGACCTGGAGCTGCCCCAGTCGATGCAACGGGCAATGGCGCGGCAGGCGGAGGCCGAGCGCGAGAAGCGGGCCAAGATCATCCACGCTTCCGGCGAGTTCGAGGCCTCCAAGGCCCTCGCCCAGGCGGCCCGCATCATCGGCTCGGAGCCTGCGACCTTGCAACTGCGCTACTTGCAGACGCTGACCGAAATCGCCTCGGAACGCAACTCCACAATCGTCTTCCCCCTGCCTATCGAGATGCTGAGTCTGCTGCCTAACATGTTCGGCCGCGCGCTGAACGGCAGCGGTAGCGGCGACGGCAGCGGCAGCGGTGATGGCGCGGGGCTCGACCTGGGAGAGCCGGGCCCTGCTACGTTGCCGGTGGGCATGAGCACCGGGGTCCTGTCCGAAGGCCAGGGCGATATGATAGCGGGCAGCGAGCCGTTGAGGGAGGGCGATACGCCGGAGCTAGATGAGTCCCTCAGCGCGGAACACGCCGCCCAGCGCGCACGCTTCATGGTAGGCGACATCCACACCAGTTCCGACGACGAAGACCCGCTGCCGGAGCGTCCCTAGTTCAAGGCACTAGAGTAAGACGAAAACGCAAAGACGCAAAGACGCAAAGAACGCGCAGAGATTAAGTTGGTGTTCTAGGCAAAGGGACCAGGGTACCTCATGAGGCAACCCTGGTCCCTTTGCAGCACCTAACCTTCATCCTCTTTGCGCGTCTTTAGCGTCCTTTGCGTCTTTGCGTTTTCGTCTCCTAGCATGTGGCATGTGTAGCCACGAATTGGATATTAGCACCACCACCGGTAGGCTGGAATGCGTGGGGAGGCTACTCACTTGGGCGTACTGCTGCTTTAGTCCGGTCGGACGGTGCGCCGGAACTTTAACTGGGCTATCATCGTCATAGATAGTGATGGCGGCGGCGCGTCACGATTACGAAATAAACAAGCCAAAGCAAAAAACCCATACAAGGAGAAAACAAAACAATGAAGGCGAATAGTAGAATTCTAGCTCTAGGTAGCGTGCTGTTGTCGGCGGCCGTGATAATGGCCGTATTCACGGCAATCTGGCTCCTGCCGAGGGAAGCGGCCCCGGCGGGCGCGCAAGGCAGCCAGGCGGCAGCCACCTCCACCGCGCAGGCGGCGAGCGACAAGGGAGCCGAAAAGCCCTCCACCATAACCGTGCGCGGCCTGGGCAGCATCAACGCCAGCCCCGATACGCTGGTAGTGAACGTCGGCGCGAACATCCAGGCAGCCACCGTCAAGGAAGCCCAGGACCAGGTAACCAAGATCATGGACGCCATCACCGCTCAGCTCAAGGCTGCCGGTGTGGCCGAGAAGGACTATCGCACGGTGCAGTACAGCGTCGAACCCGTGCTCGACTACGCTGACGGCAAGACCCAGCCCAAGCTGACCGGCTTCCGCGTGGTGAGCATGATCGAGGTCAGCCTGCACGACCTGGCAAAGGCCCCCGAGGTGCTCGACGCGCTGACCACGGCCGGCGCCAACACCATCTACAACAGCGGCTTCGCGATTGCCGACCCCGCGGCCCTGTACCAGCAGGCGTATGACAAGGCCGTTGACGACGCCGAGATGCGGGCGCAGCGCCTGGCCGACATGTCGGGACAGAAGCTCGGCAAGCTCGTGAGCATCAGCGAAGGCTCGGCCAACGTGCCCGGCCCGGTGTACGACAAGGGTGGCGCGGGCATGGGTGCCGGTGGCGGTGTCGCCATCTACCCCGGCCAGCAGGCCGTCTCGGTCGATGTAGTAGTTACTTACGAGGCGACTGCTAAGTAGTACAAGGTAGCGTCCGGACTAGGCCATCGTAACTTGCGCCCCGCGAAAAGTAATGTTGGCAGCCTGTCCGAAGCTTACCCCAATAGAAATGCCTATCACGCCCCCCAACCGCACGGGGGGCGTGAAGTCACGTCTGAAGCTGCTGTTGCTGCCCAACCTCAAGTTGTCTGCCGTGAACCAGCGGTCCCTGCCGTTCCCCCACAAATGAACGCTCTCCACAGTCGCTTGACCGTCGATATCGAAGAAGACCTCCAGCCTTGAAAGGCTACTGGGCACATCATTTACGACGGTAGGGGTTGGAAAGGGAATGTGGAACCAGATAAACTTTCCTGACTTACCCCGGAACGTTGTGCCCCACCCCTGGCGCAGCCCGACTATATCCGTCCAGCCTATGCCGTTGACGTTCTCCAAATCTCCGGGCGAAAAACTCGAACCCCCACCAGGAGCCTCTGCGACCGAAACTGCGTTTCCGTGGACAAAGTACGTAGATGCCATCTGTCTGCTCCTTTTCTGTGTGAACTAAGCAATCGCCTCTCGCGCCTTTCGTGCCTCAACCGCGGGCATGTACTCTAATGTCCGATGTGCCCTGCAAGTCAATACTTACATAGCACCGCAGCACTACCAGCGCAAAAGCATCTAAGGCATGTAGAAGTAAGAGGGCGTGGGTATCGCCATTGGTGGTAGCTGATAAGGAGGAAGTCTAAGGAACCGGTTGAATTGTGCCGGTAATTGTAAGGCTGCCATCTGAACCAGACAAAAACCCACCCTGGAACCGGGAGGTTCCAACGACCGTGATGTTTCCGGTCGCCGGGTCACGTCGTGCGCCCGCCAGGTTGAAAGCTCCCGAGGGAGAAGTGGATGTCTCTGTCGTAAAATTGAAATCTGCTTGCGAGGGGCAGGCGAAAGGACAGCCTACGCTGTGGGTGAACAGCAGCGTTACTGGCAGGTCTAACCGACCGGATAACGGGTCGAAAGTCCCGGTGCCTGCCCGAAGCAAAGTAACCGTGGTAGTATTGGTGCCCCAGGGGTCCGGTACGGGGAAGGTGACGACAATCGGAGGAAAACCGTTGAGCCTGACGTTCCGGGGCCGGTCGCCGGTGAAAGTAATGGAGAGTCCGATCGACTGCATGAAGGGACCCATGGCGTTGCCGTGAGTGGTCCGTAGTGTAGCTGTGCCGGAGAACGTCGCATCAAGGGGCGGCGGTGGGGGCGTGGTGGGCAATAGCTCTACAATAAGCCCTCGAAATGTGATGTTAGTGGCCTCAGAGAAAAACACTCCCAGCGAAATGCCGATGTCGCTTGCCAGCGACACAGGTGTAGGGCTGAAATCAACCACGAAGTCTCTTGTCTGCCCCAGGTTGTCCCGTTGAACGATGCGCTGTCTGCTGTTGTTCCACACGTGGACGCTATCAACGCGCGCTTGTCCGGCTACATCAAATAAGATATTGAGCCTCGAAAGCGCCAGCGCACTATTGTTCACGATCGACATTGTCGGAATGGTGTAATGGAACCACACAAACCGGCGAGCCTTACCTCGGAACGTTGCCCCCCAGCCCTGGCGCAGCCCAACTATATCCGTCCAGCCTATGCCGTTGACGTTCTCCAAATCTCCAGGAGCCTCTGCCACCGAAACCGCGTTTCCGTGAATTGCTATTGAGGTTGCCATATGAGTACCTCCACAACGTCAAGCTGGGCACCCTCCCGGAAATCACGCCTTTACTTCCTGGCTGCCCGGTTCCGCGTGCGTCCTCACTCCCCTCGCCCGCGCTACTTGGTGTCTACATACATGGTCCAGCATCGTACGAGCACCAGAAATAGGCGCGCTCTTTCCCGAACGCCCAGCGGAATTGGGGCACGCACATACTCCCCTCGCAGATTGCATAGTGGACTTGTGGAAGCCTGATACGCTGCCACTCTGTGCCCGCCTGGCAAGTGCTCGTTACTCGCATAACAGCATATCCGGTTGGCTCTGGGGTTGGGGTTAACGCATAAAGTATAAGCGCGCACGCTCCCGGAGTCAAGAATTTGGGACAGAATTTGCCGCCTAATATGTACATTAACAGTTTACACGGCACATCCTGGGCATAACGCGTTGGAAGGCTAACATGTCGGGCAGCGCTATAGTTGGCAGGTGAATAAAGCTATTCCTATTTTCTCTACTCGTACTCTGTCTAAATTGGGTCGGACCCGACCTGTGATAGACATCTCAGGCCCACCTCCCTGCGTCGAACCGACACGGCAAAGTAACCCGACCTGACCAGGAGGCGAAACGACAAAGCTGTCAGGATACGAAGAACGAAGTAAGACCCGAATAGGGTTGAAGCAAAAGGAAGAAGTTATGAGAGCATGCCCCCTGGTCCTTTTGCTCTCTCTTCCAAGCACGCAGATGTGCCCGCACTGGTCTGCCGCACTGAGTAGGCCGGATGGCCGATTGCTCGTAGGCCGTTCGGTCGGCTGTAGTAGTAGGTTAGGCCCGCATGAGCGCCTACCAATGACTGAGAACAGGCTACGTAGAGGCGACGATGCCCTGCACGGCTGCGTCCGCTATGATGCGTCTAGTAGAAGTAAGCAGACGATGGAAAGGCACAAGGTGGCGGACATGTTATCCATAGGCGGCCAGAGCCTGGCACAAACGAATACGGTAAAGGCGCTCGCGGAGTACGAAGTCGCGAGGCGCAAGGCAAAGCGGCAGGCCTGGCGCGCACGCATCACCAGGCGACCTAATGCTCTAGTCTCAATGGACGAACTGACGCAAGCGCTGCCGGTCGAGGGCGAGCACTACGCCGGGCTGCAACAGGTGCCGGTGCGTGCCATCGTCGGCAGCGTGGATAGGCACAGGGACTTCGACGGCAACTTCAACCCCGCGTGCGAGCACACCCGCCAGCGTTGGATACGCATCGCCAACGCCCACCTGCACGATACTATGCTGTCGCCCGTCCAGCTTATCAAGATTGGCAGCGTGTACATGGTAGAGGACGGCAACCACCGCGTGTCGGTAGCCCGCCACTTCGGGGTCGAGTATATAGACGCGGAAATCACGGAGTACGTAACCGTGCCTTCCACAACTCCCCTACCTCTTGAGCACGCCAGCCGCCCCCGTTGGGACAGACTGGCGCGCCTGGCAAGGGCCGGTATGCAGGCCACAAGGGCCCGGCTCCTGTCCCGCCGGACGCTGGAGGCCGCGGAAACGTACTAGCGCGTGCGTGGTAAAAGCAACAGGCAACGGGTTGGTTGTCAAAAGCAGGAAAGCCGGTCTCACGATTCGAGACCGGCTTTCCTGCGTTCGTCCGGGGGCGAGGGCTAAGGCTGGCTGTCCTGAGCCTGGGGTAGCTGGCTGAGACCCGCCTCCACGTATTCGACCGCCACCGCGCCCACCTCCTCCGGAAGCTCCTGCCTCAGCACGTCGCGCACGCAGATAAGATTTAGCGCCAGGTCCCCGGCCGGGATGTTGCGCGCCTCCAGCAGCGACCTGACCCAAACGACATAGTCTACGAACGTTTCGGGCATGGACAACGCGATAGCCGACGAGATAGAGGAGAGATGGTGCATGGTGTCTTGCAGGCATTTAGCGCGCCCGGTCTCCCCGTAGCGGCTGACAAGCTCCGGTTGCACCTCGTATTGTCGTGCTACTATCGCTTCAGCTAGCTCGGCGCGCTGGGCCTCGATTGCTTCGCTGACCTGCATGTGAACAGCGTCCATCGGTGAATACCACCCTTCCTGCAAGGCGATGCGGTTATGGCGTGGCGGGAGCGCCAGGATTAGTTGCTAATACCTGGCGTGCTTACGAGGCTACGTGCTCGAAGAAGCGTACCTGGGTGCTACGTGGGACGAGTTTGAGACCCCTGGGGATCCACTTGTGGGACTCGCGGTGCAGTTCGCTGCGGTGCCAGGTCTTGTAGCTGTCCTCGTCGGCCCAGTAGGTGATGAGCCATATTTCGTCGGGATAGTCGAGGGGGCTAATGACATCGAGCCGCATGAAACCGGCCGCGCTCTCGACAAG
>DASVQO010000218.1:0-8554 GCA_036389075.1 Chloroflexia bacterium
CATGACTCCGCAAAGGCGCGCCGCGGAGCTAGTCGAGCAAGCAGTCACCACGGCGGCAACTAAAGCCCAGCAGAAGCAGACTGGCGGCTTGCAAAAGCTACAGGCGTACATCGAGAGGATACCCGCCGTCCAGGTCGTCTCAGCAAGCGAAGCAACCGAAGCCAGCTGGTGGCTCAAGTTCGACATAGACATACACCACCCACTCGCCTGGAACGTCGTGCAGGAACTCGGCCATGTGCTGAACTACATATCGGTGACCGAGCGACTCCCTACTGTCTTCAAGCCCGTCTCCCCGCCTCCCTATATGAACGGAGGCCCCGAGGACTTCCTATCCTGGGTGATAGAAGCCGAAGAACCCCTCCCCGATCCAGGCTACATCGCAGAAGTGCTTGAAGGCCGCCTGCCCCGCCCCGTAGAAGATGAATCGCAGTGGGAAACATCAGACGACGAGTCCTAGCTCGCTGAGTATTCAGATTAGCGGACTACAAAGGGGCCAGGGTACGGTGGCACGTACCCTGGCCCCTTTGTACACGCAAAACCCTTCTTAACCTTGGCGTTACCTTGGCGCCCTTGGCGTCTTGGCGGTTTCGTCTCCAAACAAGCCGCCCTCACCACCCAAGTCTAGCCCCACGATTTGCATCAGCTTGAGGGCGTTTGTAGACGTAGCGATGCCCGGGGTCAGCTTGTAGGTGAAGCTCATTTGCGGGCCCGCAGGGCCGTTGCTGAACGTCTCGCTGAAGTGGAACATGCGGGCCGCCGCTGCCACCGTGGCGCTGTCGGCAAATGTCAGGTCGTGGGTAGACACAGCCCCCAGCGCGCCCTGCTCCACCAGGTACATCACCACGCGCCGGGCGGCTATCTGGCGCTCCGCCGTGTTGGTGCCGTGCAGGATTTCGTCCAGCAGGTAGAAGAGCCGCATCTCCCCGCCCGCCAGCCGCCTCCCGGCGTCCACCACCTGCTTGAGCCGCTTCAACTCGGCCATGAAGTAGCTCACCCCCTCTTCCAGCGAGTCCTGCACGCGCATGCTCGTCCACAGCTCCACCGGCGGCAGCCTCAGCCACCGCGCGCACACCGGCCCGCCCGCCCCTGCCAGCACGATATTCACCCCGATAGCTCGTAGCAGGGTGCTCTTGCCCGACATGTTCGAGCCTGTCACCAGCAGGAAAGTGCCCTCCGGCCCCACCCGCACGTCGTTGTCCACGCGCACGCCGGGAGCAATCAGCGGGTGTCCTAGCTGCCGCGCCTCCAGGGACCGCGCCTGCCCGTCCACATCGGGGAAGGTCCAGCCTGGATTGTCGTGCGACAGCACCGACAGGGCCGACAACGCCTCCGCCTCGCCCAGCACGTTGAGCCACTCACGGGCGTGCTTGCCCGCCTTCGCCTGCCACCCCTCGAACGTCGCCAGCAGGTGCACGTCCCACAGCGTGAACGCCTGTATCACAATGTATAGCTGCGCCGAAGGGGGTATAGTGAGCGTGGTGAGCCGGTGCAGCCTGCGCATCAGGACGTGCGCCTGCTCGCCATCAACGAGCAGGCGGGCTTGCATCTCCCGCAGCAACGGGCCGGCAAAAGGTGACCTGGACAGCAGTTCCACCATCGTGGCGTACTGGCCGAACGCCTTCTCCCGCGTGGAAGCCGTAGCCATGATCGAGTAGACCGTCTTGACGATGGTCAGCCCCGAGAGCAAGTTGATAGCGGCAAGCACCAGGTAGAGCGGGTACTCTATCACGCCGAAAAAGTGGGCGAACAACAGCACCCAGAGCAGCACCACGTCGGCAATCGCCCCCCACCGCAGCCACGGGCGTTTCGCCAGCCACGGCTCGCCCTCCGCCCACTTCAGGAACGGCTCGGGGTCCGGCTTGTCCTGCGACAGCCTGCCCGGCAGGGCAAGCTCATCCCGCAGGTCGATCATCGGGGCAAGTTCGGCCACCGCCGCCTGCCGCCGGCGCACGACCGCCACCGGGGCGAACTGCTTCAGCCAGCCGCCCAGCGTGGACTCGCCCATGCTGGTGCTTACCGTCTCTATCAATTGAAAGAGGGAGGCGCGGCCAAAGATGTCCAGGTCGAACGCGTAGGGGCTGGCGGGGTCGGGGAGTATCGGGTGTCGCAGGGGCAACGAGGCCCACTGCCGGTGCAGGCGCAGTCGGGCCTCGTTGTTGATGTTGTATAGCTCGTCGTAGCGCCGCCGCTGCCTGCCCAGCAGGCTGTGGTAGCGCACCAGCACGAAGAAGTCGGCCAGCAACAGCAGCCCCGCTATCTTCACCAGCCCGTTATCCTGCCAGAAACCCCACCCCAGGCACGCTACCGCCAGCACGAACGCCCCCAGCCGCACGTTGGCGACAGCGTTCCACCGGCGCGAAATCTCGTCTCTGCGGCCCCCAAACACGGCGCAACGGGCGTCATATACTTCCTGGGCGGATCGTTCGGAGATTGCCCCTTCGGTCCGGGCGACCGGCTGCTCTAAAGTCTGCGCGTTGATGCTAAGCCTCTTTCAAAAGGGATGATTGAGTATAACATCAGAACGCGTCCCAACGCCCGGCACTAATAGAGACTGAACGCCGGAACGCCAGGCACGCCAGGATCAGGAGTGATTATTCGCCGCACAGACGCAGAGAGCGCAGAGGTTACGCGGAGATTCTGGTTGTCTGGTAAGGACCAAAGAGCAACGTTTACCGTACGATGCTGCCCCTTTGCGCATACCATGCTCAATCCTTCTTCTCAACGTGCCTCTGCGCCCGCTGCGCCCTCTACGCCCTCTGCGGTGAAGTCCTTTATTCCTCCTGGCGCACGCTTGGCTTCCCTGCAATCATGTCTCTAGAGTTGCCGGGCGCCTCGGTAGACTAGCTCACTTGGCAAGATGGTTCTTCATCGCATCTATAGATGGCGAGAAGAAGTACCCGCCGCCGGTGGGGATGACCCAGTCTGTAGTGGTAGTCAGCACGTGGTCCGTTACAGTATGGTCCTTGGTCAACTTCAGGTGGAAGGTACGTTCGCGGTTGGCAACTGTGTTGTTCTGGCCGAGGATGAGGTCGTAACCGGACTTGCCGGCCTCCTTGAAGTCAGGGTTGTTTACCCAGGACTTGGTTACGAACTCGAATTGGTCTTCAATGGAGGTCATGTAAGCGAAGAAGAGCAGGCCGCGCTGGCCCGCGTCTCCCCCATCGGCCTCATCCGGCGAGCCAGGTGCCTCCAGCGAAGACTGGGCGACAGGTCCGAAGGGGATACCCCTACGCAACAAGCGGTGAGTCTGAGTGGTTACCTCGTTCAAGCGGGAGTGGGGATCACCATCGAACTCGTCGTTGCGTGGGTAAGCCTTGCGTATGTGGCCGGCATAGGGACAGACTTCGGCGGGGTTGTCGCCCGTGGAGGGCGGGAAGATACGCGGGAGCGCGCACTGGGAAGCGTTCGGATCAATCCTATCCGGAGGCTCTTCATCTGGTCCCGGTTCCGTCCTGAACTCAAAGTTGTTATTCGCGCAGTCGTTTTGGCCCAGGGGGCGCACGTCTACTTTCTTGCTGCGCATGATCGGAGCACCCGACGGCCAGCGTCCCACCAACTTTGCGCCAAGAAAGGCCGGTTCCACGTTCATATTGGCTGCGTTGCCGAGAATGCCGGCTTGCTGGTTCACAAAGCGGTGGAAGCCCGGCACGTCCTGGCGCAGCCTTCTGAAAACCAGGAAAGAGCCATCCTTGCCCCACGACGGACCCGCGTTATGCACATCCCCGGGCGGGTTTATGCTCTTCCCCTTGTCCGTCTGTCCGGGGTAGCCAAAAACGAACTCGCCCGGCCATATCAGGTCCTGCCCCGGTTTACCCTGGTTCTCATCCTCGGGGTTCTGCCTGAGCGTCAGCACGTCGTCCGGGGCATCGGACACGCGGCCGCGCAAACCCGGCTGCGACACGCCATCCAGGAAGCCGAAATGCTCGTGCCCGCTTAGCGTGCCTGGCAGGTTCGCACCTTGCTGCTTGTAAATGATCTGCGCCCCACTGCGGGCCGGGGTGCCATTCGTCCGGCGTACCCCATAGATGCTCTCCTCGATGCGATTGACTTCATCGTACAAGTCTTCCAGGTCGTCGCTGGCAACGAGCACGATTACATCGGCTTCGTAGTTGGTGCCTCCCACGACCCAGTTGCGCTGGTTGCCTTCAGCGTTGGGAGCCTTCGGATCTCCCAGCCCCTCTGACCTGGCTGCAAGGCCGGCCTTGAAAGCGTTATCGGTGAACTTGCTGGCCTCCTTCTTGTCTAAAAGCATGAGGCCGTGGTGCGAGAATGCGATGTTGACCCACGTGGACTTGACTGCCGACGACTCGCCGCGACGCGTCCTCAACATCTTGAACAGCTTGTTGAATGCCAGCACTTCTTCAGCGGTGGCAATGAAGTCCACCGTCGATGCAAGCCACGCCTTGAATTGCTTGACGTCCACGATCTTGAGGAAGAGGAACATCTGGTGGTCCTTCATGAAGCCGGCGATGCTGTTGCCCTGGATGTTCTTTACATCCAGCACCGGCTCCCCAGGCACCTTGGGCCTGGAAGGGTCCAACTTGCCGGTAGTGATCGAGTTGACCGGGCTTTCACGCGCTTCCATTTTTAACATCTTGCACCTCCTGGACCTTACAATGACGACCTTCAGGCCTCCTTAACGAAGCCGCAGTAGTCCGTTATTATAGTCATATTCTACCGTTAAGTCAATAATATTGACGTGCGTTACAGTTGCGTGTTGACTACAAGCAGGCTTGGAAGGAGGCATGTCACCAGAATACTACCTCCAAGGCCGGTATGGAGCGTCACAAGAAGTGTCACAGAATGAAAACCGCATTGGGGGATTGAAGCCATGTGACCGCGGGCTATGCTCCCCGCGAAAGAGCGGGGCTCTCTGCCCGCCCAGGTGTTCTCACATCGCCGGGCCCTACTTGCGGCGGGATTCACTATGTTATAATACGATTCGCTCCAAGGGCAACCTACCAGGTTGCCCTCTGTTTTCGATATGGGCTGCAAGTTGAGAGGGCCTGCGGCAGTTTACAGTGCTACACGTGACCCATACCACGCAAAAGGAGAGGGACAGCGTTGTCCGATACCGCCCCGGCGCAGGGCCGGACCTACATCGAGACGCTCGTGATCGCGCTGGGAGGTAACGCCATCCAGCAGGCTGGGCAGAAGGGCACCGCGGCCGAGCAGTTCGCCAACGTCAGCCACGCCATGCGCTCGGTAGCCGACCTGGCCGACAGGGGCTACCGGGTGGTGCTCACGCACGGCAACGGCCCGCAGGTGGGCACTATCTTGCTGCAACAGGCGGCGGGTGAGGAGCAGCACGGCATACCGGCCGTGCCAATGGATATGGCGGGCGCCATGAGCCAGGGGCAGATTGGCTACATGATGCAGCAGTGCCTCCAGAACGAGCTTCGCGGCCGGGGCAGGCCCTGGCCCGTCGCGTGCGTGGTCACCCAAACGGTGGTTGACCCCGCCGACCCCGCATTCAAGAACCCCACCAAGCCCATTGGCCCCTTCTACACGGCGGAGCGAGCCGAGGAGCTACGCGGCATGGGCTATACCGTGATAGAAGATAGCGGCAGGGGCTACCGGCGCGTGGTGCCCTCCCCGCAGCCCGCCGCGATAGCCGAGATCTATGCCATACGCACCCTGGTGAACAGCGGCGCGCTGGTGATATGCTCCGGCGGCGGCGGCATTCCGGTGGTGCGGGACGAGGCGGGCCTGCTACACGGCGTGGAGGCGGTCATCGACAAAGACATGAGCGCCTCCCTGCTCGCTCAACGCCTCGACGCCGACCGCCTGCTCATCCTCACCGACGTGGAGCAGGTCTACATCAACTACCGCAAGCCCGACCAGCAAGCCCTGTCCCGCCTGAGCCTGGCCGAAGCCCAGGGCTACATCCAGCAGGGCCACTTCGCCGCCGGAAGCATGGGTCCGAAGGTCCGCGCGGCTGTTGGCTTCGTAGAGGCAGGCGGCCGCGAAGCCATCATCACCCACCTGCACAGCGTAGGAGATGCCCTGGAAGGCAAAACAGGCACGAGGATAGTAAAGGGATGAGTGCCGAGGCTTGTTAGGGACGGTACGTGAGTGTGATGCTTGCTATTGCAGCACCCACAATCCCCCTTTGTCATTCTGAGCGCAGCGAAGAATCTCGTCCTACAGCACCACGGTATCACCTTTCTTTGCGCCTTTACGGCGTTATGGTGCTGTTGAAAAAGGCAACTTCCCGGTGAGGGACGAGATTCTTCGCTACGCTCAGAATGACATAGGGGGGCCTCGTCCCGCGATTGAAGCGGGGTAGTATTCACGCACCAGGTACGCTAAACCGAATCACCAGTCTCTAATCACTCACTAGAACCATGTTTCAGAATCAAGGAGAACCCAATGGCAGTATCGATGAAGGGTCGCAATTTCGTCTCCGTGGCCGACTTCAGCACGGAGGAGATATGGAACGTCTGGCAGCTTGCCGCGCAGCTCAAGAGCAAGGTGAAGGCGGGGGAGCCGCACCGCCTGTTGGAGGGGAAGCAGCTTGCCATGATCTTCCAGAAGCCCTCCCTGCGCACTCAGGTGAGCTTCGAGACCGGCATGGCCCAGCTTGGCGGGCACGCCATCTTCCTCGGCCCCGAACACATCCAGCTTGGCAAGCGCGAGAGCGTGCCCGACGTGGCCCGCGTGCTTGGCCGCATGGTTGACGGCATCATGGCTCGCGTGTTCGCTCACCGCGACGTGGAGGAGCTTGCCGAACACGCCGGGGTGCCCGTCATCAACGGCCTGTCCGACGCGGAGCACCCCTGCCAGGCCCTGGGCGACCTCTTCACTATCTACGAGAAGAAGCGCCGCGTCGAGGGGGTCAACCTGACCTACATAGGCGACGGCAACAACGTGGCGGCCTCGCTGCTCTTGGCGGCGGCCCGCGTGGGCATGAACATCACCCTCATCAGCCCCGACGGCTACGAGGTGCCTTCCCACTACGTGCAGCGCGCCAAGACAGACGCCGCCACCACGGGCGCGCGCCTGCAATTCTCCAGCGACCCCGACGACGTGGTGGGCAGCGACGTGGTCTATACCGATGTGTGGGCCAGCATGGGACAGGAGGCCGAGACCGAGCAGCGCGCCCGCATCTTCCGCCCCTACCAGGTGAACGAAGCCCTCCTCAGGCAGACCGGCGGCCAGCCCCTCGTCATGCACTGCCTGCCCGCCCACCGCGGCCACGAAATCACCGATGCCGCGATGGACGGCCCCAACTCGGTAGTTTTCGAGCAAGCCGAAAACCGCCTCCACGTCCAGAAGGCGATCATGGCTCTGCTGATGTAGAGGAGCGCGGGGGATGCCCTGTGGCTAAAGCCACAGGGCGACCATGCAGGGCGCCTACATCGCCCGCCGCCACTCGGCACTCAGCATTTCCTAGCTGGTTTCGTCCTTCTTGGGGCCGCCGGAAAGGCCGTCGAAGAAGGCGTTGACCCCGCTGAGGGCGGCGGCACCCACGCGCTGGCCTATCGCGCTGCCCACTACCCCGCCGACCATTGCCCCCAGGAAGGTGCCGACCACCGGGATGGGCACAGCCACCGTGCCGACCTGCGCGCCTGCTATTACACCCGCACCCAGGCCGGCTAGCCCACCCATTTGCTCGTTCCGCTCGCGATTCGTCTGAGACATGTCTGCGCTCCTTTCGTACTGCGGCTCGCCGTGTTGTAAGTTAAGTACCTTGTATACGTCGGCAGGCGCTGAATTGTTGCACCTCTGTGGCATATTGTTAGGGTGGTCCCCTGCGTAGGCGGCCCCACTGATAAACCATCAGGTTGCGAGCGTCACCCAGCAGGTTCTGGTGCCTTGCGTCCGGGGTATTCCAGCCCAGACTATCCGTGACGGGCGAGATGCTGATATCCAGCCCCGCGTCGCGAGCAATTACAGCCGCGCGCTTGATGTGGTGCGGCTCGGTCACCAGGATGGCCGTCGTCCAGCCTTGTGCTTGCATGATGGCCCGGCAGTACCGTATGTTCTCTACGGTACTGCGTGCCTGCTCTTCCAGGACTACAGCGGAGGCGGGTACCCCACCGGCCTGCATCACCTGGAACATAGCGCCCGCTTCGCTGGGAGGTGGCCCCGTGAAGCCGCCCGTCACGATGATGTGCCCGGCTAGCCCTTTGTGGTAGAGCCTGGCAGCGTGGCGCGCCCTCGCTTGTACGCAGGCGCTGTAGCTCTTTGCTAATATGTTGCGCTCGTAGCTGGGGCAGCCGAGCACGACGATTACATCTGAAGGCACAGCGTAGTCGGCCACATTGTCGGTAGCAACATAGAGCAAGGCGAGGCTTGACCACACCAGCAGCACCACTCCCAGGCCCGCGATGACTGCTACCAGCCCCTTACCTACCCAGCGCAATCTACTCAAGACCATCGATCAAACTCGCTCAAGTATGACTTCCATCGCTGCAACACTACCACATATGCGGACCAGAGTGTAGTGACTCTAGATAGCAAGGCAAAGGGGACGCCCTGTGGCTGAAGCCACGGGCTGAGAAGAAGCGAAGTCCCCTACGGGGACTGGGGAACATGAGGGTAGTCTCCG
>DASVQO010000219.1:0-12155 GCA_036389075.1 Chloroflexia bacterium
AGGGCACCCGCTTCAAAAGCAGCGACCAACTACGCCTTTGTCATCCTGAGTGGTACGTCTTGCTAGTAAGTGACCAACAGGAGGACTAGGAGAGGCCACTGTCATCCTGAGCGTAGCGAAGGATCTAAAGAAGTTGGTAGAGGGATACTGCTGAACTTCACGGGCAATGTTGCTGAAGTTTCAGCACACGGGCAAGCGCTGCATCTTAGATCCTTCGCTACGCTCAGGATGACAGAGCGGGAGTTGGTCCTGCAACAGCCGCCAGGCAGTATATACATGACATGTTCGGCAAAGCGCATCTAATTTCAGCCCGCAGCCGTATTGACATCAGCCGCCGCGTGTGCAATACTAGGCTCAAATATAGTCCAGCGTCGGGCTAGACCGAGCGATGGGGGCTCTCCTGTTCGAGGGCGCCCTTTTTGTTTTGTCATTTTCGCTCTTTATCCAGGGTTGGAATAAAGAATGGCATACAGCACACAATCGTAGATTAGGAGGAAAGCGATGACTCTAGACGCCCTGAAGGACCAGCACCCGCAAGAGGGACTGCTCCGAGATGAGGAGACCGGCCACTATCGCATCCTGCCCGGCTACGGCCACCAGGCCCACCGCTACGCGATGCACGAGACCTGGCTGGACGAAGACGATGCCATGTGGATAGACGGCAAAGCGGTCGAGCGCGAAAGCCGCAAAGCAGAAGACGAGGTGGAGTAATTACGAATTACGCATTACGAATTACGAATTACGAGAACCACTCTGTAATTCGTAATTCATCCCACCTCCGGCAGCTTGCGCTCGCCGTACTTGTAGGCGAGGTAGGCCACTCCCGCGCTCAGGCCGGTGGCGCATAGCAGGCCCAGCAGGGCTAGCGCGGGGGTGAGCAGGGGGTCCAGGGCCTCGAAGAAGACGGGGAGGGCCAGGAAGAGGCCCCCGAAAAGGCCCAGCCCGAACCACACGGCGAAGGCGGCGAGGCTGCCCCAGCCCGAGGTCATCTTGCGAGGGTCGTCCCAGTCGAGCCTGGCCCACGGCACCGACAGCGCCACCGCCACCGCTATCATCCCCAGGCCCAGCACCTCCACGCCCAGCCAGCCGTAGAAGGTCCACAGCGGGTCTAACTGCCGCCATACAGCAGCCCCCGACATGAGCAGCGTGCTCAATACCACGTAGGGCACCGCGGCCGCGAGGAACTTACCCCTCAGTAGCTCGAACGCGGACACCGGCGCTATCTTCAGCAGCCACCACGACTTGCCCTCCCGGCTGATGCTCGTGAAGGCGATGTTGCTTATCAACATCACGGTCGAACTGAGCACCCCCGCCGCCACCAGCACCCCGTCCAGGTTGCTCAAGAAGTCGGTGCCTGGTATGCCCCGCCCGCGCCTGCCGCCTGCCGTGACGTTCAGGTAGAAGATGGGCCAGATCATGAGGGGCGCGAGCATCTGGGCGAAGTTGCGCAGGTCGCGGGGCACCACCTTCCAGTCCTTGATGGCGATAGCCACGTCCGCGGGCACCCGCGACAGCCAGCCGCGCTCCCTCGCCGCCTTGTCCGCCCGCTGCTTGCTGCGCCTTGCGCTGCCGCTGCTCTGCATGCGCACCCACCCTGTCGCGTACAGGAAGTCGGCGGCCCACACGCAGAGGGCGAACACCCCGAAGGTGAGCAGCAAGAACACCGACAGGTTGGCGAGCGCACCCACTATGTCGCCCCGCCCGGCGGCCTCAAGTCCTCGCCCCGCCATAAACGGAGGCAAAGGCCACGCGATTATGCCGCGCAACCCCTCGAGGAACTGCTCAGTGTCGGCGCTGCCCGCGTCTGTGAAGGAGCGGAGCCAGAAGCGGGAGGTCTGCCCGAGGAGGGCGCAGAAGATGCCGAACAGCGCGCCCATGAGGCCCAGCACCTCGCGCACGCGGCGGGCCGGGGCGAATCGCGCCACCAGGAGCACCAGTACCGCACCCAGCGCGGCAGGCAGGAGCGGCGTGCCCAGCAGGGTAATCAGCGCCAGCACGTAGTACGCGGGCCCGTAGCCCAGCCCCAACCCGTACATGATGAGCGCGGGCACGGCCAGGGCGAACACCAGCACGTAGTTCCACACCATGCCGTTGAGGATCTTGCTGACGAACACCGCCTTGCGGTCCACCGGGGCCGTCATGAGCAGGTCGAGGTCGCTGGAGAGGAAGAGCGAGCCGAGGGCCGTGCCGAAGCTGCCTATCAGGAGGAACAGGGCCACACCCGTCAGTATGAGGCCGGGTATGACAGGCTCCAGCTCCGCGTTCGGAAACCGCCGCAACAACGCCCCCGCCAGCAACCCCGCCCCCGCCGATACCGATGCGAAGAAGAGGAACACCAGGAACCCGCCCAGCACCGAAAAGACCTGCGTGCCGGTCTTGCGCCCTTTGAAACTGTTCCAGCCGATCTGCCACCGCAACGCCAGCAGCAGCCACGTATCGGACAGCACCGCCCGCAGACCCGAGTTCCGAATGCCTGCTAAATCAGAACTCAACGCAAGACCTCTGCAATGGCCGCGTACTCGGCGCCGCCCGTCAACTGGAGGAAAATGTCCTCAAGCGAGCCGGTGCCGCCCCGGCCCCTGAGCTCGTCCATCGTGCCGGAGGCGATTATCTCGCCGTTGTTGATTATCATCACGCGGTCGCACATGCGCTCCGCGATTTCGAGGATGTGGGTGGAGAAGAAGACGGCGGTGCCCCGGTCGCGCAACTGTTGGAGCATGTCCTTTATTAGCCGGGCGGAGCGGGGGTCGAGGCCCACGGTCGGCTCGTCAAGGAAGAGCACCTTCGGGTCGTGCACCAGCGCGCCCGCGAGCGCCAGCTTTTGCTGCATGCCGTGGCTGTAGCCCTCGGTGAGGTCCGACGCGGCTTCGTACAGGTCGAACAGGCGCAGCAATTCGTTGGCGCGGCGCTCGGCCTGTTCGGTGGGCACGCGGTAGAGGCGGGCGATGAAGCGCAGGAACTCCCAACCGCTGAGCTTGCCGTAGAGGTTGGGGGTATCGGGCACGTAGCCGAAGGTGGCCTTGGCCTGTACCGGCTGGGCCTGTATGTCGTAGCCCGATATAGCCGCGCGGCCCGCGCTGGGCTTGACCAGGCCGGTGAGCATCTTTATCGTGGTCGTCTTGCCCGCGCCGTTCGGCCCCAGGAAACCCACGATCTCCCCCGGCCACACGAGCAGGTTGGCGTTCTTCACCGCCCAGTGCTGCCCGTAAGCCTTTTGCAAGCCCTCCGCCTGTATCGCGGGCACCCTGCCGTTAGGCGCGTAGCCGTTGGGGCTGGGAGCGGGAGCGGGCACGTAAGTTGAGGCGCTTTCGGGGGTATATCCTGCCGCGTTCTGGCCTATGATGCTTTGATTCTCATTCTGGCTGTTTTGATACATGCTCTGCTTGCTTCCTCTTGGGCCTCGTGTATGCCACCCTTTATTGTACGTGTTTTGGCGCACCCTGTTTACGCCAGGCTGTGCCGTCCTGTGCCATGAGACAGGCGCGTGACCAAGAGTGGCCCTGTCATCCTGAGCGTAGCGAAGGATCTAAGATGCCACTCTTGACCTTATACGGAACCTTCATCACCACAGTGCCTGACGTTCAACAGCATCACCTATCCACCTTCTTTAGATCCTTCGCTACGCTCAGGATGACAGGGCCACTCTTGGTCACGCTAGCCAACCCTGAGACAGCAGTGCTCTATTACTGCCACTATCTCCACGCGGCAAAGTTAGCATCTCTTGCCTAGTGCCTACAGTATGTCCATGTGCCTACCCACGAGGGGCCTGTCCAGGCGAAACGGGTTGTCCTCCGGGCGTAGGCTGCCCGTGATGGTGTCCACCACGATCCTGCTGCCGCCGCCGCTTGCCATGATGCCGTGCCCGCTGTAGCCGCAGTTGAGATAGAGGCCCTCTATGGGGGTGGGTCCGAGGTATGGCTTGTGGTCGGGCGTGTAGCTGTACTGCCCGGCTTGCAGGTAATAGTGGGAGGTCTGCCTGGCCCAGACCTCGCGCCAGAAGGGGCTGATGCGAGCCACCGAGTGCTCGCTGGCGGGGTCGAGCAGGCCGAACACGAAGTCCACGCTGGTGGGCACGTCCTCCAGCGGCGGGCCGGGCGGCACGCCAGGCGAGGTGCGCAGCAGGTTGGCCCCCCGTAGCGCGGGACGCCAGTGCGCGCCCGTCTCCTCGTCAATCGTCATGGGTGCCCAGGCCGGTACTTCGGGCACGTCCAGCATGACCAGCTTCTGGCGGCGCACCAGGCTGAGGGATAGCTCAAGCCCCGCCATGCCCGCTACTTCCCCCGCGAACGGCCCCGCCGCCACTACCACGCGCCCCGTACTCACGCTGCCCCGCGACGTATGCACCGCGCTTACCCTCCCGGCTTCGACCTCAAACCCGGCAACGGCGGTGTTGGTCGCGAACACGGCCCCCGTAGAGGCAGCGGCGGCATAGCCCAACGTCAGGCGGCGCACGTCAAGCCAGCCGTCACTGGCGCGGAACCGGGCACCGAGCACGTCGGGGGACAGGTAGGGGAAGCGGCGTCGGGCCTCGTCACCATCGAACCACTCAACGTCAGTGAGACCCCAGGCGTGCTGCCGGGCTACCAGCTCCTTCTGTATGCTCACGCCCGCCTCTGACGTGCTGAGCCAGAGGTACCCCTGCCTGCGCATGTCGAGGTCGTAGCCTTCGAGGCCGGTCACCTGCGCGAAGTTGGCGAACAGGGCGATGCTCTCGCTCACCAGGGCGATCTCCTCGGGGTTGTCGAACTGCGCCCGGAAAGCCCCGGTAGAAGCGGGCGTGGTGAGGGTGCAAAGGGCGGGCCTGCGTTCCAGCACCAGGGCGCGCAGCCCCGCACGAGCCGCGAAAAACGCCGTGGCAGCCCCTACTATGCCGCCCCCGACAATCACCAGGTCGGCGGTGGGCGGTAGGTCCTGCGTATAAGCTACTCTCGGCTGTGTTGGTTGTGCTACCTGCGACATGGTGCTACTCCGTCAGGAGATGTGTAGTGCTGCTTTATGCCCTAAGGTCGTCGGTTGGCTCCACGCTCGACTTGAGCGCCTGGGACCTGCCGAGCGGCCTGAGCGTGTAAGTCCCCACCGAGGCGGGCACCACGACGCTCTCGTACAGCCCCAGCCGTTCGCTCCAACCCTCGCCTTCCACCTCCATCTCACCTTCGGTGACTGTGAGGGCGTGGAACGTCTCGCCCCCGGTGTCTAGCTGGATGGGCTGCGTCTCGGAGCCTAGCAATTCCATTGTGAAGTAGTCGCAGCAGACCAGGCGTTCGCTCTGGCCGTCCCCTGGGGGCGCGGGGGCGGGGTGCACCTCGCCCTTCATTTCAGGGTTGGAGACAGCCACGGATTGCTCGATGTGCAGCTTGCGCCCGCCTTCCAGCGGCCTGCCCCAGTCATAGATGCGGTAAGTGATGTCGGAGGTCTGCTGCACCTCGTAGATGAGCAGGCCGGGGCCGAGGGCGTGCACGGTGCCCGCGTGCATCAGGATGGTGTCGCCCTTGCCCACGTCTACGTACTGCGCAAGGTCCACTACCTTACCCTCTCTAATCGCCCGCGCCAGCGACTCGGCCGAGGTACCAGGCTCGATGCCTGAGATAAGCTTTGCCCCAGGTTCCGCGTCCAGTACGTACCAGGCCTCGGTCTTGCCGAAATGTTCCGGCCCCTCAAGCTCGGCTGCCTGCTCGTCGTTGGGGTGCACCTGGAGGGAGAGCCAATCGGCGCAGTCGAGGATTTTTATGAGCAGCGGGAAGCGGGGGCCGGTCTGCGACACTACCCGACTGCCTACGAGCGCCTCGCCGTACTCCTCGGCAAGCTTCGCCAGCGTGCGGCCTTCGTGCGGGCCGGAAGCCACCTTGTCCTGCTCGTAAACAAGCCAGGCTTCTCCGATGGGTTTGTCGGCGTTGGATTGGAGGTGCTGGCCTCCCCAGACGCGATGGTGGTACTCCGGTACGAGGCGCAGGGCACCCAGGGTTGGTTTGTGTGATTGCTGTGGTTGCATACCATCTTTATACCAGAGATTAGCTTTTCGCCGCTGAGCACCTGAGAAGCCGTGCGGAAATGCCGGAGGACATTAGGCAGGCTGGTAAGGCAAGATATACTTGGTTCATGTACGTCATCATTCGTATCACTTAACCTGCAATCGCTGAAAGGGAAGCAGTCATGGCAATCAAGGCAGTGGTTTTTGACATAGGCGGAGTGCTGGAAATCACCCCTGGCACCGGGTGGGACGGAAAGTGGGAGGCGCGGCTTGGCCTCCAACCGGGTGAACTGCCCCAACGGCTCCGCACCCCCTGGACAGGCGGCAGCATCGGCACGGTATCGGAAGAGGAAGTGGAAAAGAGCACGCGCGAGATACTGGGGCTCGACCAGGAACAACTGGAGGAGTTCATGAGCGACCTGTGGGACGATTACCTCGGCACCCTCAATGTGGAGCTTGCCGCCTACTTCGCCAGCCTGCGCCCGCGCTATAAGACAGGCATCCTCAGTAACAGCTTTGTGGGTGCGCGCGAGAAAGAGCAGGAGCGATACGGGTTTGGCGACATGTGCGATGTCATCGTTTACTCGCACGAGGTAGGGATGAAGAAGCCTGACAGCCGCATCTACCAACTGCTCTGCGAGCGTCTTGGCGTGGAGACATGGGAGGTGGTCTTCCTGGACGACGTTCCACAGGCAATAGAAGCGGCCCGGCAGGTTGGCATCCACGGCATCGTCTTCAAGAACACCGCCCAGGCAATCGCTGATATTGAGGCTTGCATAGGCTCTCAGGAAGGTAAAGCTTGAGTGTCAGCCGGGCCTACGCATTGCCACGTACAGGCGGTTGAGCAAGTGGTATGAGCCCCTTGTTTTCAGCCGTAATAACTGCCCGGAAGGGCGATTAATGGTACTCTAATTGAACTCTAATCAGACTCTAATGAAAACCTATTGACCCCGGTCGGCACACTTTGCTACTATTGAGGCAGAGAGCACAGGGTAACTGGGTACAACGACATTCCTTTTCCTTTCTTTGCGACAGTGAGCCGGTGATGAGCCGGCTTCATTGTTTAAAGTCGCCTGGTGCCGCACGATGCTCTCGCCCCCTTGTGTTATGATGTAGCGTTGCCCGCGCGTGGTGGCAACCCCCGCAGCCGGGCACTCCGCCCGTGCCCGCTCGGCGTCGAGTCTTCCCTTTGCTGGTTTGGAGTGCGCCTTTGTCTCTTGAGTCCGTAAGCATCGTTGCTCCCGGTAAGAGGAAGCACGCCGAGCAGATATTCGAGCTTGTGGCGACACAGTGGCGCGACGACCTGAAGCGGCACGCTCGCGAGGGGCGCATCAATCGCAGCCATTACGACTGGAAGACCTCGCGCGTCGGCATCGCAAACGGCCGGGTCGTGGCCCATTTCGGCGTGTACAATCTCACAATGAGAGTGGGCACCGCGCGCCTGGCGACGGCCGGGGTCAACCTCGTGGTGACCGACCCCGACTTCCGCCAGCGCGGCCTCATGCCTTCCACGATACGCGCCTCCCTCGACGCCATGCGCAAGAACGGCTACGATCTGAGCCTAGTCTGCAACGCCATCGCCAACTACTACACCCGCTTCGGCTACGTATCGGCCTGGCCCGAACACGACGTGACGGTGCGCACCCGCGACCTCCCCCACGACGGCCTGGACTTCCGCCTGCGCAGGTTTGCTCCCCGCCACCGCCCGGACCTGGCCCAACTCTACAACGCCGAGAACGCCACCCTCACCGGCACGGTGGTGCGCCCCACCTTCCTGCGCACCAAGGAGCCGGGAGACCTGTATGGTTACACGTGGGGCGTGGGTGAGGCAGCGCGGGGCTATGTGATGTACGACGTGGTGTCCAACGGCCGGGCGGTGTGGCACTACGACTCGGCGGGCGACCCCGGCGAGCGGCTGCGGGTGCTGGGCCACATCGCCCGGCGCGAAGGTTGCGAGGAGGTGCGCTTCAACCGCCTCCACCCCAACAGCAGCCTGGCCCGCGCCATACGCACCCTCAACTCCACCGCCGACGAGACCTACCGCCCCACGGGTGGCTGGCTGGTGCGCGTCATCAACCTGCGCACGTTGTTCGACAAGCTGGCGGGCGAGCTATCGCGCCGGCTGACTTGCTCGCATCTCGCCGGTTGGCGCGGCAACTTGCTGATCGCGGCGCAGCACGAGCAGGTGCTGCTTTCTATAGATCGTACCCACATGGACGTGCTGCCGCCGGGCGACGCCGAGCACGTGATTAGAGGCGGCGAGGCGATTGCCCGGCTGGTAATCGGCAGCGCGGAGCCGGACGAACTGGTGAGAGCCCACAACATGCAGCTATCCGGCGAGGGCCTGGCCCTGGCGACGGTGCTCTTCCCGGCCCAGCGCCCGCAGATGGGCAACGCCGACCTCTAGCGGATACTCGCGTCCGCCCTGTGTCGGGATGAGGGCAGACCTTATTAGAAGCGACTTTAGAAGGGCAATGTGGACCATGAGCAACCCAGGGCTTGATCGTTCCCGGCAGCGTGCGAGACGACACCCTGCCAGGTTCGCTCTGCGGGGACGCCCTGTGGCTGAAGCCACCGGCTGACAAGTAGCGAAGTCCCCGCAGGGGACTTAGGAACATCATGTAGTCTCCGAAGGAGACTTTGCCTCTTGTAAGCCCGCCACTTATGAAGATTAACTGGTTAATGAGGTAATCGTCAGAGGGAGAAAGACGGCTATGTAGGGGCAGCCACCAGGGCAGGCACCGGTGCCTGCCCTGGTGGCTGCCCTCCTGCTGGCGTACCATGTGCAAATCTCCAACAAGGGCAGGCACGGGGCCTTCCCCTACAGGCTATTACCTTGTTTAGTTGTTAATCTTCATTAGTGGCAGGGCCGCCCCACAGGATTTTCTCGTGGCACCCACGCAGGACCAGCTACCTGCTCCCCGCCGGGAATGAATAAGTCCTATCGGCAACCAGGCTCTCACACATGGAAAGTAGCTTAGATGCAACAAAGCACAGGCCCAGGGCGCAACTGGAAGGCACTGATACCAGTCGCGGCGCTGCTGCTGCTGGTGGGCGCGCTTGGGGCCGTCCTTCGCCTGGGGACGGCGGGGCAGGACGGGCAGGACGGCGCGCCGGCACTCCCCAGATTGCAGCAAGCACAGACCTCCATAGCCCTGCGCAGCGTTTTCGCAGGGCCTACCCCCACCCTCGACTGCGCGGCGGGCCGCTCCTGGCGCGTGGTGGGCAGCCCCAACCTGGCTGGACCGGCAGTGCCAGGCGGGGAGGCAGGAGAGGGACCTACCGGAGATGAAGGCGAAGAGAGGGGCGGCAGCGTGCTGGCGGACGTGGCCGCGCTGGCCCCGAACGACGCCTGGGCGGTAGGTTCCAGCCACAGCGGGCTGCTGGTCGAGACCCTGGTGGAGCACTGGGACGGCAAGGAGTGGCGAATCGCCTTCAGCCAGGTGGTCGCTTCGCGTGGCAGCCAGTTCAACAGCGTGGCGGCGGTGTCGCCCGGTGATGTGTGGGCGGTGGGCGGATACCTGCTGAACGGCCACACGGTGCCCCTCATCGAGCGGTGGAACGGGAGCGAATGGGGCCTGGTTGCGCCCGCGCCCGTCAGCGCGACGGTCGGCATCTTCAACGGCGTGGCGGCGCTTACGGAGAGCGACGCCTGGGCGGTGGGCTACTACACCGACGAGCGCGGCATCTCCCGCACGCTCGCGCAGCACTGGGACGGCAAAGAGTGGAGCACGGTGCCCACACCCAGCGTGGGACAGCGCCCGAACACGCTCACCGGCGTTGTTATGCGCGCTACCGACGACGTGTGGGCCGTGGGCTACCGGGTTGCGGAGAAGAACCAGTACGTACCAGTAACGATGCACTGGAACGGCAAAGAGTGGCGCATGGTAGAGGCCCCCGCTCCGGGCAAAGTCTCGAACTACCTGTACGACGTTACCCTGGCCGGGTCAACGGACGTATGGGCGGCAGGCTACCAGTACAACGGTAGTGGGCCCGTAATCCCCTTATTGCTCAGGTGGGACGGCGTAGAGTGGCGCACAATGGACAGCCCTCAGGTAGACTCTGAATACGTGGTGCTCAACAGCGTGTCCGCGACAGCGGAGGACGACGTATGGGTAGCAGGCATCAACGGCCAGCCCGACAGGACGAACAAGTCGCTGGTGGCACACTGGGACGGAGAAGAGTGGAGCCGGACTGCAAGCCCCGGCAACGGCGCAACCACCAACAACCTCAAGTCCGTCACCGCGCTCAACCCCACAAGCGTCTGGGCGGTAGGCTACCACGACCTCGCAAACCGGGCGGCATCGACGCTGGTGGCGCAGTACGGCGAGCCGTGCGAACGATAGACGCTAGAGGATAGGAGACGAAACCGCCAAGACGCCAAGACGCCAAGACGCCAAGACCGCCAAGTACGCCAAGAGGCATAAGAACGGTTCACCGCAGAGACGCAGAGGGCGCAGAGGTACGCAGAGAAGGACTAAGGTTAAGGTAGTGCAAAGAGGAGCAGAGTACGACATCACGTACCCTGCTCCTCTTTACTAAGAACACCTACCTTAATCTTGGCGCGCCCTTGGCGTCCTTGGGGTCTTGGTGGTTCCGTCTCCACACAAGTTTCATCTATCGTCTACCAGTACCTATCCTCAAGGGGTGCATCGGGGCTGCGGGGAGGCTTTTTGCCGTTGAGGTAGCTCTGGAGGATGACCGAGGCGGCCATCGCGTCTATTTGCTCGCGCACCTTCTTGTGGGGCACGCCCTGGTCGCGCAGGATGCGCTCGGCCTCCACGCTGGTCAGGCGCTCGTCGCAGTACTCCACGGGCAGCCCGGAGGTGGCTTGCAGCGTCTCCCCGAACTTGCGCGCCCGGCCCGACATGGTGCTGGGGTCGCCGCTCATATGCAGGGGATCGCCCACCACCACCAGCTCGGCCCCAAGCTCTCGTGCTAGCTCGGCTATCCGCTGCACGTCCACGTTGAGCGACACGCTCTGCACCGTCTGCACAGGGCGGGCGAGGTAGCCTAGCTCGTCGCTGACCGCCACGCCGATGCGCCGCTTGCCTATGTCCACACCCAGCACTCTCATGGATTTGGGATTTTAGGTTTTGGATCTTGGATTTGAAGGTCGGAATCTCGGGTTTGGTGGGTGGGGTCGTAGTTGTGCCATTCTATGTCAGGCGCGTCTTTGAAGCGGTGGGACATGGTGTTGAGAGCTTGCTCGTTGTTGTCCACCAGGATGAAGTGTCTACCCAGTTCCAGGCATGCCGCGCCGGTGGTGCCGCTGCCCGCGAAGAAGTCGAGCACCGTATCGCCGGGGTTGGAGGAGGCGACCAGTATGCGGCGCAGGATGCCGAGGGGCTTCTGGGTGGGGTAGCCGGTCTTCTCCTTGCCGTTGGTGGGCACAATTGTATGCCACCAGACGGAGGTCGGGGTCTTACCTCGCGCCGCCTTCTCAGGCCCAACCAGTTCCGGGGCCATGTAGGGGATGCGGTCCACCGCGTCCGCGTTGAAGGTGTAGCGGTCGGGGTCTTTGACGTAGAGGAGGATGTTGTTGTGCTTGGGGGGCCACTTGCGGGTGGTGCGCGCCCCGTAGTCGTAGGCCCAGATGATCTCGTTCAGGAAGCACTCGCGCCCGAATATGCCGTCCAGCAGCAGCTTGCAATAGTGCACCTCGCGATAGTCGATGTGGAAGTAGAGGCTGCCCGTGGGCGAGAGCACCCTGTAAGCTTCGAGCAGGCGGGGCTGGAGGAAGGCCAGGTAATCGTCGAAAGCATCGGCGTAGGCGCGGGTGGCGAGGTTCACCGTCTCGTAGCGCTGGCCGCCGAAGCCGGTGCGATTGCCGTTCTCCGAGCGCACGGTTTGCAGGGAGTTGCGCTGCTGCTTCTTGCCAGTGTTGAAGGGCGGGTCGATGTAAATGAGGTCCACAGAGGCGTCAGGCATGCTCTGTAGCAGGGGCAGGTTATCGGCGTAGTAAATGTGGTTGCTCATAACTATCTATCGCCGGGGTAGGGCAAAGCATGTGCTGCCGGGTGCCCTTTGTTGAACGTACGAGACCAAGCGCCCCTCTGTCATCCTGAGCGTAGTGAAGGATCTAAGATGTTGCCCTAACGATTCTGTCAGACCTTCAGCACCATCACCATTGTAGCTATTAGTTCAGCAACACCCCAATACCAGCTTCTTTAGATCCTTCACTGCG
>DASVQO010000220.1:0-10464 GCA_036389075.1 Chloroflexia bacterium
CCCTGAGGAAGTCCACCTACGCGACCTATAGCAGCCACATTCGCAACCATATCGTGCCGGCCGTGGGGGGTGTCCAATTAAAGAACCTCTCTCTTGTTCATGTACAGGCTATGCTGAACGCACAGTATGATCGAGGTCTCGCCAGTTCCTACATCCGATATACGAAGGCGGTCCTCAGTCGCGCCCTGAACGATGCTGTCCGCGAGAATCTCATCGCTCGGAACGTCGCGATGTTGGCGGTGGTGCCCCGAACTCCCAAGAGAGAGATGAAAGTCTGGGACCAGGCGCAAACCCGACAATTCCTTGAGAGCATCCAGGGGGATCGCTTAGAGGTGCTATTCACGGTGGCGCTCAGCCTCGGCCTCCGCCGGGGCGAGCTGCTCGGCCTGTCGTGGCGCGACGTGGACCTGGAAAAGGGGACGCTCCTGGTACGCGCCAGCCTCACGCGGATCGAGCACGGTGCGGAACTGGGCGAGCCGAAGACGAAAGGGAGCCGGAGAACTATACACTTACCGCGTACCCTGGTCAGCATCCTCAAGAGGCATCGAGCCAAGCAGAAGGCGAACGAGCTGCGCGCTGGCGGGGACTGGAAGAATACCGGCATGGTCTTTACCACGTTCGTAGGCGGCCCGATGACGCCGAACAACCTGCTCCGCGACCTGACTAGGTTAGCCAAGAAAGCGGGCGTGCCCCGCATACGTGTCCATGATCTACGACACACCGCTGCCACGCTAATGCTGAAGAGCGGGACGCCTGTGAAGGTAGTTTCCGAGACTCTTGGCCATGCCAGTGTCCGGGTCACCCTCGACCTGTACGCGCATGTGCTCGATGAGCAGCGCGCCGAAGTAGCCGAGCGCATGGACGATCTGCTATGGGGCAATTCCCCTCGACGGACGTCCCTCTGACACATTTTGCGTGGGATGGGGTGTCAAATCAGGTGTCATGAGCAAAACAAAGCCCCTGGGGAACCTTCTCCCCAGGGGCTTTTCTGTGCCTATTCGTGCCTAAAATCTGCGGTGGACCTGAGGAGACTCGAACTCCTGACTTCTACAGTGCGATTGTAGCGCTCTCCCAACTGAGCTACAGGCCCGGTACGCCGCCCCGTGCTCATAACGGCACGATGCAGCCTACCGAGTATACCATCTTCCCAGGCGTGGCGTCAAGGTTGTTCGGGCTCCAGCGCAGAATGCACAGCGCGTCATTTAGGCCGCGCCAGCCAGTCGTCTTGCTTGAGGTCGGTCAGGTTCGGCTCGCTGAAGGGTGGCTCTTGCGGGCCGTCGCTCACGGGTGGCGCGGTGACCACCCTATCGCCCTCGCGCGGCAGGAAGATGTACCGGTAGAGCAGGGCCGCTACGATGCCCCCGAGGATGGGCCCAACCCAGTAGATCCACCACACGTCGTTCCACAGGCCCGACACGATAGCCGGGGTAATGGCGCGGGCCGGGTTCATCACGCCGCCCGTGAAAGGCCCACCCACCAGGATGTCCACGAACACCGTGAGGCCGATCCCGAAGCCGCCAATCTTGGGGGCGCGAGGGTCCACCGCCGTGCCGAACACCGCCAGCACCAGGAAAAACGTCATCACCGCTTCGAGCAGCACAGCCTGCCCCGTGCCTATCACCGCCACCCCCGGCGTGCCCAGGTCGAAGCTTTCCCAGATACCACGAGGCAGCACCATCACGAGCGCCAGGCAGGCCGCCACACCCCCCATAAGCTGTCCCAGTATGTAGAGCAGCGACAGCACAGGGCTGATCTTGCGAGCCACCATGAGGGAGATCGTCACCGCCGGGTTGAAATGGCCCCCCGATATAGGCCCTAGCGCCGTGATCGCGATGGCCAGGGCCAGGCCGTGCGCCAGGGCTATTACCAGCAGCCCCACCGTGCCCGACTGGCTCGCCCCCGCTATGCTGCCGATACCCACGAAAAAGAAGAAAAAGGTGCCGACCAATTCGGCGAGCACTTTCTTCCAGTCCTCCTGGTCAATAGCCACCGTCATATCGACCTCCATCCCGTGCAAATCAGGCGCAGGGAACCACCGCTACAGCGCAAGCCACGTACTACCCCCTTACCGAGGCCGAGTATAGCAGATGGGGACGCGAGACGCAATTACGAATTACGAATTACCAATTACGAATTACGGTAAAGCGACGAGTGACCCGTAATTCGTAATTCGTAATTCGTAATTCGTAATTCCCCTAACGTTCCCGGAGTCTTTCCATGCCTGCTTCAGAGTGGGTGAAGCCGTGTCTTTCCCAGAAGGTGGCCGCCTCATGCGCCGCCCTAACCAGCCAGGTGATTTCAGGGCTGTCCTCGGTTAGCTGGTTGATTAGCTCCGTGCCGGTGCCCTGGCGCCGGTAGGCAGGGTGGACGCACACCGTGCCGATGTAGCCATAAAACGCCTCGTCGCACAGGGCGCTCGCGAACCCCACTAGGCGCTCGCCGTCGAACGCCCCCACCGTGCGGTCGGCGTTGTCTATCATGCGGCGCAAGCGCGACTCCTCTGAGTGCCGCCCCTCCAGGCCGCACGCTTCCAGCAGCCCCTTTACCTCCTGGTAGTCGTCCAATGTCACGGGCCGGTAATAGATCACAGTCGAATACCTCTCCTCGCTTCTCTTGACTTCGCTGAAGCCTATGTGTTACAAAGTGCCGTTGCCCGGCAGATGGGGCCAACGTCATAATTATAAGCGTTCTCAAGTGAGGGTTCTTCCAAATGGGACAATCAGGCTCGGGTGGAAACGCCGGACGCGGTGGGACAGGTCGTACAAGCGGTGGGGGCAGGCCGGGAGTCAATGGACCCTCGAATAGCAGCAACAGGCCACCAGGCAGCACTGGCGGGCAGTCACGCCGGCCCACCTCTCAGTCGCAGGGAAGGACCGGCGGCAGCAGGCCCGGGGGTGGAAGCCGCCCCCCTGTCCGGCGCGAGGCTGCCACGCCGCCCCCGTCCGGCTTCAGGGCCACGATAGACCGCACTTTGCCCCCGTTCAGCATCCGGCGCTATGCCGCTATCTGGGTGCTGATGATGATACCCCTCGCGCTGGTGCTTTTCTTGCTCTTGCGGCCCTCGGGGAACAACGGTGGTGCCCCGGGCCCTACAGGCGCGGGCAATTGCCCAGCCCCGGACCAACCGGGCAAGTACTTCGTTCTGGATACATCCAAGGGCTGTATCGTCAACAAGCTCTACACCGAAGCCACCGCCAACGTGGGCAAGACCATCGCCAACTTCGAGCAAAAGGCCAACTCGGGCTACTTCAACGGCCTGATCTTCCACCGCGTGGAGGACTGGGTCATCCAGGGCGGCGACCCCACGGGCACAGGCAGGGGCGGCGAAAGGATGCCCTCGGAGTACAACAATCTCCCCTTCAAGGCCGGTTCCCTCGGCATCGCCAGGGGCGACGACCCCGCCCAGAACAACGACAGCCAGTTCTTCATCACAAAGTCCCCCGCTGAGACGTTGAACGGGCAGTACACCAACTGGGGCGAAGTGGTGCAGGGCATGGACGTGGTCAACAAGATAGACATTGGCGACAAGATCAACGCCGCCGCCGTGGTGGAGAAGAAGTAGCGGCGTTATCAACAAGGGTCGGAGGGTGCGGGTTGCTCCCTGGCGCTGCCAGCGATACCCCGGTTTTTCTCCCGCCCCTCAACCAGGAGCCTTTCCAAAGGCAGCAGGTACAAGGAGGACTTTCCATGAAAGTAATGGTAATAGACACTGACAAGGGCACCATCGAGTGCAGCCTGGCTTCGGGCGCGGGCGTGGACAACACCATCGCCCACTTCGAGAAGCGAGCAGCCGAGGGCTTCTTCGACGGCCTGAAGTTCCACCGCGTGGAACACTGGGTCATCCAGGGCGGCGACCCCACAGGCACCGGCAGCGGCGGCGGCAAGATAAACGCCGAGTACAACAGCCTGCCCTTCTACGAGGGTGCCCTCGGCGTGGCTCGCGGTGGAGACAAGCGCCTCAACAGCGACTGCCAGTTCTTCATCGTCAAGACCGACTCCACCTTCCTCGATAGGGAGTACACCAACTTCGGCCAGGTGATTTCGGGCATGGACGTGGTGAAGAAGATCGCCATCGGCGACAAGATGAACCAGGTGCGGGTCGAGGAAAGGGCGTAGACGGCATGTACTCGCGTCGGCCCGTCGTCAGGAGGAGAGCGGTAGCGGTACGCCGTGGCTTCTCTCCCGGCACGGGCCGCCTGCTCGACTCCCTGTCCCGGTCCTTACCCGCCTACGCCCCCACCGCGCTGTGGGCGCTCACGGGCGCAATCGTCGCGCTCCTCGGCCTGCGTTTCGGCATGCGCTTCATAGGCGTGCGTGGCGACGTGCCCCTGCCCGGAGCCATATACGCGATCACGGCACCCCTGGTCGAACGCTTCTACGCGGCCTTCCCCGCAAGCCCCCGTTTCGACTACCCAACCGTGGAAACGGCCTCACTGGTCGCGGCAGGCGCAGTCATAGGCGCGGCGGTGGTCATATACGCGGTGGGGTTGGTGATGTCTGCCTTCCTGGGGAGGCGCAACGAGGGCGACCTGGGGGTCTAGGCTGTTTTCAGGCTTAGAGTTGTTCCCACTCTTCCCTGCTGATACCTGCTTGCCGCAGAATCCGGCTTAACAAATCTCTACCGATGTCAGCGCGATGCGGGTTGGGTACCCGAATAGTGATATCCCCCTTGATCATGAATGGGTGCCTGCCACCTGAGTACGGCCCCTCGAAGCCCAGTTGGCGCATGTAGCGTATAAGGTCATCCCGCCCGATTGGACCGAACCGTGGCATCAAGCAACTTCCTTGATCGTTAGCTCAATGCCCTCTATGACCGGCAGCGGGAGATTGCGCGATACTCTGAGAAGTATCCACTCCTCCAGAACTTCCTCTAACTCCTCACGGCAGGCTTCCAGTGTATCGCTGTTAGCATATACACCTGTAAAGCCTGGTATCTCTCCGTAGTATGTCTTATCTTCAGGCAGTATTTCGTAACTGGCCTGTCTCATCGCTGCCTTGATATAGCTCGTCAGCATGGCGACATCTCCTCGCTATCATGATCTCGGTAACAGCACCAGACTCTTCATTGCTATCTTATACCATGTAGCTATGGAGATGCCTGCTGTCATCATACCTTCACGGCACCTGCATCACCTTGGGAGTCAGGTCCGCCACCATCTGGCCGACCGGGGCCGACTCCAGGTTGCTCAGGATGATGACCGTCGCCCTGCGCTCCGGGTAGCGGCTGATGTTCGATGCAAAGCCGGGCACCCCGCCGTTGTGGGCTATCACCGTGCCCCACTCGCCCTGGTTGATCGTCCAGCCGTAGCCGTAGTCCCCCTGGTGCGGCGTGAATACCACGTCCAGCACAGCCTTGGGCAGCAACTGCTCCGTATACAGCGCCTGGTCCCACCTGTACAGGTCCTCCACGGTGGAGTACAGCCCGCCCGCATATGCCGCGAGGTCGATAGGCAGGTACTGGGCTTTGGCCGTAGGGCTGAAATAGCCCGTCGCCCGGCGCTTGATCAACAAGCTCTCGTGGTCCTGCCCCGTGTCGTTCATGCCCAGCGGCGACCATATCTTCTCGCGCAGGTACTCTTCGTACCCCTTGCCCGATACCTGCTCCACTATGTAACCGAGCATGTTGTAGCCCACGTTGCTGTACTGGTATGTCTCTCCCGGCTCCGACTGCAACGGCCGCGTCTTGAGCATCTCCATACCCTCCCGCATGGGGTTGCGCGACAGCGTGAGGGCCATCAAGTCCTGTATGCTGAAGTTCTCCGGCAGGCCCGAAGTATGCGTCAGCAGGTGGTGCAGCGTTATAGGCTGCCAGGCTTCGGGGCAGTCCTCTATGAACTTGCACACCGAGTCCTGCACGTTGAGCTTGCCCTCTTGTTGCAGGAGCATAATGCCCGCGGCCGTAAACTGCTTGGTGAGCGAGGCGATGCGGAACTTAGTGCGCTGGCTGTTCGGCACGTCGTTCTCGATATCCGCCATGCCGTAGCCCTTGCTCAACAGCACCTTGCCGTCGCGCGCCAGCAACACCGAACCTGAGAACTCCCCCTTACCCAGCAAATCGTTCAAGTACGCGTCCACATCCGAGAGGAACGCCCCGGACGCCTGGTCATCAGCGCCATCCACCTGGGGAGTAATCGAGGCATCGGGCGTGTTCGACACTATGCGGGGCGTGGCGCTTACGTCCAGCGTCGTGAGCATGGTGGGTGGGGGTAACGGGGCGTTACCGGCGGGCGTGGTGGACTGTTGCGGCCGTGGGGTCGCTGTGGGTTGGGGCGAGAGGTCGCACGCGGTCAGGCCTATGCAGAGCACTAGAAACAGCCACAGGCCTGCGCGCAGCCGGGGTAGCCTACGCACTGAAAGCTCCTTCGTTACGGGGTCGGGGCGGCGCGATGAGGTCAGCGGCGACCTGGGAGGTGGTCTGCCCAACCGTTGGGGTTCAATAGCGACAATGTAAGAACGCCGCTCAGGGCTGGATAGTTGCAGGCACCATGCCAAACCTCAGCAGGCTCACCGCCCCGTGGCATGGCGACACGGTGCCCACTACCACACCCTTCCCCACCGACGCAGGCTCCCTGTAAAGTTCCAGCAACCGGTCGCGCTCGGCGGTGTACTCGCTTATTCGCAACACATCCACCCCCGGCACACGGAACTTCGGCTTGAACACCACGGCACTCACCACGCCCTCGGGGTGCGACGCGGCATAGCCCTTGACCGTGTCCTCCAGGTCCCAGAAGCGCACGTCGCGCGTCATCGGGCAGATGTGCGGGGCGCGGCAGTTGGTGGGGCAAATCCAGTCGGCGGCGCTGATAAAGCGCGCGCCACTCGGGGCCAGGTACTCATAGGGTAAGCCGCCGAACTCATGGTCCATCGGCTCGACGCGCACCGCCTCAGGCGCTCCCAGCCGCTCGTGCAGGCTCCACACCAGCCACTCAAAGGCCAGGTGCGGGGCCACCGGCGCGGGCACCACCTGCGTGTCGGGCGGCAGCACGTCCCAATTGGCCTTCATGTACTCAAGCCAGTCGCTGCGCACCAGGCTGAGATAGGGGTTCTCGCCCACCTCCGGCACGTCCATCGCGGGAGGGCGCTCGTTGCGGTCCACCATGATAATGCGGGCATCCGCCGAGATACGGCCACGCTTGCGGCCCTTCTCCAAATGCCTCACATGATGGGAGCCGAAGCAGCCACCACCCACTACCACAAAAAGCTCTCCCATCGGCGCGTCCATACGTTTACTGTACCACAAAGCCCGGAGAGTGACGAGTAAGTATTGGGAGAACATGTGTGAGCTTACAGATCGGCGACGCAAAAAGCAGTCAATGCGTCACAACGCACTTGTCCAAGTCCACGCTTAGCAACTCTGTAGCTCTTAACGCCCACACCCTTCCAGCAGCAGACCAGGACATCAAGTAACCTATCTCCCTTTGGCTGATGTCTCTCTTATTTCCAGCAAATCGGACATACTGGAACAAGTTCTAGGTAGTTTTCGAATCGCACATTGACTCAAAGGTTATAATACTAGCGAATCAAGCACTCACCTCTAATAGTATATATATATGCTCTATTTCACCTTCGAAAGTATGGAGCTGTACATGAAAAACTTTTGGGATATGCTGATAGCACAAACAAGCCCGTTGACCAGTACTGTCGTTCCTACCTCACCTTTTACAACCACCGACACTATAACTAATGTAACCGGCTGGGTACCCGACGTTACAACTGCCTTGATGACGATTGTCATGAGCGCTGTCATAGTTCCGGTTGCTTATTTTGTCGGAAAACAGATACGAGCGGCTCTCAAGGAATGGAGCTTATATTGGATTGGAGGTCCCCTTTATTACTCCGGGCGGTTGTTCAAGCACTCCGGGGCAGCAAGATTTTCTCTAAGGCACTATTGTGCGCTTCAGTTAAAGGGTAACAGCGAGCACTTACAAGTGCCATCTCGTAAGGAGATAAGTCTTAATACAGACAAGACCTATGTGCCATTGTTCATGGAACAACAGGGCATGCGGGAGCGGTCCTTTACTCATGAGGATCTTCTGACGGTTGGGAATAGAATAATTGTCGCGGGTGATCCAGGATCCGGCAAGTCCTCATTAGTCAAGCGACTACTTCGAGACACATGCCATTTTGCTCTGCGGAATGCATCAGCTTCTAGGCTACCAGTATTGATAGAGTTGCGTCGCGTGCAGATCCCAGCAAGCATAGAGGATAAGGATCTGGGGGATTGGTTCTTGGCTGAACTTCGCAAGAAAGTAGCAGAAACGCATGTTTTCAAGATAGAGGAAGCTTTTGATGACTACTCACACAGCACCGGGCTACTGGTGTTGCTGGATGGCTTAGATGAAGTAAGTAACCAGCATTTTCCTAGGATTTGGAAGTCTATTGAAGCATTGAGTGAGAAGCTCAACACTTCTCCAGAAAACTCACTTGTGCTTACTATGAGAACACAGTTCCAGCAGCAAATAAAAGGCACCTATCGAGATAGTTTCCCCGCTGTCATGTTCCTAAAGCCATTTAGTCCTACAGATATCTATGAATTTCTTACACGATGGCCTTTCCATGCTAACGCACAGCGGAGAATTGCAGCCATCTTCGATTCACTCTCAGATAGACCTTCATTGAGAGAGATGTGCAGCAACCCACTCGTGCTCTCCATGTACGTCGCTGAAGTAGAAGCCAGTGGGGAAGAAGTTGCTCCCGATACCCGAACTGGGTTCTACACGAAGGTAACTGAGGAACTTCTTATCTTGCGAAGATCTAAGCAAATTGGTCCCGGCGTAGCGAGAGACACATTGAGAGAACAGCGTGAGCGGATCCTAGGTACCCTAGCATACCAACACTTACTAGATGTGAATCAACCTGCCAATTCGCTCAACTGGCCAACAGCTCTAGAAGTAATGACAACCGTCACAGGGTGCCGTCCAGAAAAGTCCGAAGCCGCCTTCCGGGAATTAGCCACAGAGACTGGGTTGGTCACAGAAGAGCGCCCTAAAGAGACCTTTCGATTTATCCACCTCACCTTTGCTGAATATCTAGCGGCATACGAAGCTGTCCAAGGACAGGTAAATGGCTGGGATGAACTTATTTCGACACACAAGAAGCTTCTTGCTAGTCCAGAGAAGCAACTTCATAGCAGGCTAGTCGAAGTCATACCATTTGCAATCGGATTGTTGCCACGTAAAGATCGGCCAGAAGCGTTGAAGGATGTGGTTGCGCTAGGTGATTGGAGACTGACAGCGCGCGCGTTCCTTGAAACAAAACTGTATAGAGATCCTGAATGGGCCACGTTTGCACAAGAGACACACGATTTGTTATTGAGCGTACCAGAAGCATATTGGGATACTGAATGGCTGCGAGGTCTGCACCTTTTCAACGCTGTAGTGGCTGATGCAGAACAAAGTGCTACTCACATGGCACAAGTTCATCCGACGGTTCAACTAGATGGATTTTATAGGAAGCTAGTAGCAGTACAACAGGGCAGTCTCCTTAAGCTCTTTTCAGCCTACGCAAATCAAGATGCAGCCGCAGCTTTCAGACTTGCGAGATTAAGCGGCCTAGACATCGTGAGCACCTTTCCACAGCTTATTATTTCTAACTTAGATCAAAAGCCGTTTCTTGCATTGGCACTTCAGCAGGCACTTGATGATAAACCAAGAATCGGAATATGGGCAACCCTTTTTACAGAAGCCGGACTTGTTTCTAGAGCAGTTGCCACATGGCTGCAAGATACTCCCCCAAACTCAGATCTCTCACAATATATTCGCCAGAATGTGTCTGCAAACAAGTTGTGGTTCAAGCCAGGGCTGTTTCCGCAAACATTGTATACTCAACTTATTTCTATAGCGAACAGCACCGACTACAGGTTCGGCGAAGCTTTACTTCTTGTAGATGCGCTGCGGAATACGCCGCCACCCTCAAGTTTCCGGGCAACCAGAAAGAAGGGTATACTTGTGGCTAGCCTAGGTTGGATAGCCTACTTTGTTATTCTGAGTTTCGGAATTTACGGGGAGCCTGGTTCACTACAGTTTCTCGGTGACATTCTTGACCCCAGTACGATACCACCCTCTGTATATACTGGATTTTGGATCGTTCTGGCTTCTGCCATGCTCTTTTCCATAGGCGCAGTAGCTTTTCGAGCAATGGCTATTGCCCGCGTGTTCTTCGTTGTTTTGAATCTATCAGACGTGGCATCGAGATCGCTCTTTGCTGTCCGCAGGGAAATTATAGGCGAGTCCACGTCTGTTGGAATTATGCAGATCCTCAATACCTTTCCCCGCAGCTATCTTGAAATGTTCCTTCGTTTTAACATCGTTGGGAGTTTGAAGAAGATAAGTAAGTTCTATCCTATGGCCCGAGGTTCAGAGACACGTCTCAAGCTAGCTCTGAAAAAGGAGCATCTTCGAGACTTAGTAACCCGTGGAAATATTAGTGTAATCAATGAGCAGGGTAAAGCAATTATGGTATCTT
>DASVQO010000221.1:0-16524 GCA_036389075.1 Chloroflexia bacterium
CAGTTGTCGGTAGTGCCGCTAGGTGATACCGCCCGTAATGAAGTGGCCGTGGACAGAGTGGTCAGCCCAAACAGCGTCCCGGCAGGGCAGCAGATACCGGTGCGCGTGCTCGTACGCAGCAACAGCGACCGCGCAGCCAGCGTCACCCTTTACGATGGAGAGACACCCGTCGCCACACAGGACGTTGATGTCAGGGCGGGCGACAACGTTTTGACTTTCAGTACCGAAGCGCGCGAGCAGGGGTTCCACGTGCTCAAGGCCCGAGTCGATTCGGTGGACGACCGCTTCAGCGAGAACAACGAGGCATTATCGTTCACGATTGTGAAGCGGCCGCCGTCCGTGCTAATACTTGCTACCACGGAGGCCGACGCGTTACCCTTGAAGAACGCGCTGGAATCGAGCGGCATAGAGGTACGCGTCGCGGAACCCGTGGAGTTGCCCCGGGAGCCTGCCAACCTGGAGAAGTACGACGCCGTGGTGCTCGCCAACGTCTCCGCCGAGACCCTGGAAACAGAGGGGCAGCAGGTACTACAGAGCTACGTGCGCGACCTGGGGCGTGGGCTTGTCATGGTTGGTGGCGACCTCAGTTACGGGGCCGGGGGCTACGCACGCACGCCCATAGAAGAGGTGCTCCCGGTGCGGATGGACGCGCGCACGTCGGAGGAGAGGGCTTCCCTCGCGATGACCTTCGTGATAGACAAGAGCGGCAGCATGGGCCGCTGTCACTGCGGCGGCAATCAACAATTCGATCCCAGCCTGCGCACCGAATTCGGTGACAGCAAGATAGAACTGGTGAAGCGGGCTATAGGCAAGGCCACGGCTCTCCTGAACTCGAACGACCAGGTGGGCGTCGTAACTTTTGACGAGCAGCCTAACTGGCTGGCCCGACTTCAACCGCTTAGCAACCTTGGAGAGCAGCGCCTGGAACAGTTGCTGCTGCCCGTTGAAGCCGAGGGTAACACGGAGATGTTTGGGGCCCTGTCCCAGTCTGTGGAGGCGCTGGAAGGCAGCAATGCGCAACTCAAGCACATTGTGCTGCTGGGAGACGGTTGGACCAAGCACGCCGAGTTTGACCCCCTCTTGGCTCGCATGTCCGCGAGTAACATAACCCTCTCCACCATCGGCGTGGGAGACGGCGCGGACGAACTGATGCACGATCTCGCCACCAGGGGAGGCGGACAGTATTACCAGGCTGACGACGTGCGAACCGTGCCTGACGTGCTACTGAAAGAAACGATCCGGCTTGCAGGTTCGTACTATGTTGAAGAGGCGCTCGTGCCGGCCGTGGCTCGTGCGAGCCCTATCCTGAACGGGATAGACACAGGCGCGATGCCTCCGCTGTTGGGATACAACGCCAGCACACTGAAGCCGGACGCCGATATGGTGCTCCGCTCACCACGGGGGGACCCGCTTCTCGCGCAGTGGCAGTACGGCCTCGGAAGGGCGGTGGCCTGGACCTCCGACGCTAAGGGACAATGGGCGGCGGACTGGGTCGCGTGGCCGCAGTTCGGTAAATTCATGAGTCAGATGGTGAGCTGGACCCTGCCGAGGCAGGAGAACGCGCTCCTTGAGGCTAGCTTCTCAGCCCGTCCCGACACCTGGGGTGGCGGGCAGGAGTTGGGCGTGCGTGTAGACACCGTGACGGCCACGGGCGCGCCACGCGGCTTCATGCCGACCAGCCTGGTCATCACGGGGACTGACGGCCTGACAACTACCTTGATAGTGTCCCCACGCTCGCCAGGCGTGTACGATGGAGTAGCGCACGGTTTGAGTCCGGGCGCGTACGCCGCAACCGTGGAGCAGCGAGACGCCGGCACGGGCGAGCTGCAGGAGCGCCTCGACACGGGGTTCGTAGTGCCCTACCCGAGCGAGTACCGCCTGTCCGAGGGCACGGCGGCGGGCGCGCAGACATTGCTGGCGGACCTGGCGCAGCTAGGAGGTGGCAAGGTGTTCGAAATCACGCAACCCAGCCTGGCCTTCAGCCACGACATATCCCCTGAGCCTAGAAGGGTGGCGCTCTGGCCCTGGCTGCTACTCGCGGGCATACTGCTGTTCCCGCTCGACGTGGCGGTGAGGCGCGTCAGCCTTACCCCGCGCGAACTGTGGCGCATGCTGAGGGGGCGCGCACGCGAAAATGTCTGACCTCGCAATGACCATCGACCTGAACGCTGATGTAGGGGAAAGTTTCGGCGCGTGGCGTATGGGGCACGATGCCGACATTATGCCCTACATCACGTCCGCGAACATAGCTTGCGGCGGGCATGCGGGCGATCCTAATGTCATGGCGGCGACGACACGACTCGCGGCACGGCAGGGGGTGAGCGTGGGGGCGCACCCCGGCTACCCCGACCTGGCCGGTTTCGGGCGGCGGGTGATTCCCTTCTCGCCTGACGAAATTCGGCAGTTTGTGCTCTACCAGGTCGGCGCGCTCTGGGCAATAGCCAGGGCGCAGGGCGTTGAACTGAGGCACGTCAAACCGCATGGTGCGCTGTACAACGTTGCCGCGCGCGACGCGCAGGTAGCGGAGGCCATAGCGGTAGCCGTGCGAGACTTCTCACGCGACCTACCACTTGTGTGCCTCGCAGGTTCCATTGCGGAAGGTGTGTCGCGCGGTATGGGCCTGGCGACCCTGGCAGAGGGCTTTGCCGACCGCGCGTATGAACCAGATGGAGCGTTACGCGATCGAAAATTGCCCGGCAGCATTCATCACGAGCCCGGTGTAGTCGCGGAGCAGGTGGTGGCGCTGGCGGGAGGGCGCGTGCGGGCGGTAGACGGCAGCGACCTGGAGGTACGAGTGGATACCATCTGCTTGCACAGCGACACACCCGAAGCGGCCCTGTTCGCGCGGGTGGCGCGGGAGGCGTTGGAGCGGGCGGGGTATGCTGTCGAGGCACCCAGGATAGCTTGAGGTGGAGGCGAGCCGGCCGGCGTCAATCCAGCAGATGGGCGAGAGCGCGCTGCTTGTCTCCCTGGGTACCGGCGTTTCTCCGGCGCTCAACGGCCGCGTACATGCGCTGGCGGGGAGGCTGCGCCTCCTTGCGCTCCCTGGCGTCCTCGATATTGTGCCTGCCTTTGCGAGCGTGCTTGTCACTTTTGACGACACGCGGATTGATGAAGAGACTCTGGCCGCGCACATCGAGCGTCTGTCAGCCGGGCACTTACCCGGTGAGAGCACTCCCGCGCGCAGGCATGATATCCCTGTCGTGTACGGAGGCGAGCACGGGCCCGACCTCGAACGCCTGGCGGCAAGCCACGGTCTGAGTGCTGATGAGGTAGTGCGCCGCCACGCCGCGCCTGTGTACAGGGTCTACTTCCTGGGGTTCATGCCCGGCTTTGCGTACCTGGGTGGCCTGGACCCTTCTATCGCCTCGCCCCGGCTTGGAAGCCCTCGCGTCCGAGTTCCAGCCGGTTCGGTCGGAATAGCGGGGGACCAGACCGGGATCTATCCCCTGGCAAGCCCCGGCGGGTGGCAGCTCATAGGCCGCACCAACGTGCCCCTGTGGGACATCGACCGCGACCCGCCCGCGCTCCTGGCCCCCTCCGATGAAGTGCGTTTCGTCCGTACCGGCGAACTGTCGTTCGGTCCAGGGACCGCAAGGCGCGAGAAGGAACCTCACGAGCCGGGCACGACGCCTGTATTTGCGGTCGAGGAACCGGGCGCGCTCACACTGGTCCAGGACCTGGGCAGGCCGGGTTTCGCCCATTTCGGCCTGAGCGTGGGAGGTGCAATGGACCCTTACACGCTCGCCGGGGCCAACCAACTGGTCGGAAATGGCGCAGGAGATGCATGCCTGGAAATCACCTGGTCCGGGCCTGTTCTTCGGGCGCTGGCAACCACGGTGATTGCCGTCGCAGGCGGGGAGCTTGGTTGTAAGGTGGACGGAAGCCCGGTTCCAAACGGGGTTAGCTGGTTGGTGCGGGCGGGCGCCACGCTGCGGTTCACCCGTACCTCTCATGGCAACACCGACGCGCGGTGTTACCTGGCGGTGGCAGGAGGCTTTAGTGCGGTACCTGCCCTCGGCTCGCGGTCTACTTATTTACCCGGGAGCTTCGGGGGCTATGGTGGGAGGCCGTTGCAAAGCAGAGACACCCTGCACGCCCGCCCGCATCTGAAATCACCCGCCGAGCTTGCCGGGAGGATGCGTCCTATCTCGGAGAGTCCACCTCGGGGCGTTGCCGTACTCCGCTACGTTCCTTTTGAGGGGGATTCGAGCGTTCCGCTCCACGTGAGGGGCCGTGCTGAACGCCAGGAGTACGAAGTCAGCCCCGCCAGCGACAGGATGGGCGTGCGATTGGTACCGGAGGATGCACTGGTGTTGCAGGGCGGAGGCGGGGAGCTGGCCTCGTTTGGGGTCGTTAGAGGCGCGATCCAACTGCCGCCTGGAGGCACACCCCTGGTGTTGGGCGCGGACCACCAGACTACGGGCGGGTACCCCTTGCTAGGGGTCGTGGCAAGAGCGGACTGGCCGGCATTGGCGCAACTAAAACCGGGACGCAGGGTGCGGTTGCAACCTGTCACGGTCGCGGAAGCCCGAGCCGCGCGGCACAGCGGCTCAACCGCCTCCGAGCGGGGAGAATAGGAGCGCTAAGCCTTTGTATAGGGTCCGGTGCTCACCCGGTGGGCGCGGCCCCCAGCGGTGAATTCAAGGTTGCGTAGAATGCCGACCTGCGCCCCGACGCCAATCTGCTTGTTGCCGACTGTGACGCCCGACACGGTGGCGTCCGTGGCGCTCCCTTGAGGTGTAAGCGCCCGCTCTCCGGGGTTAGCATCAACGTCCTGGCCGCCTGGACCGGGCACCACGTTCTGTCCCGACATTCCGGGGTCTTGCCGTGTAGGGTAGTACGAATCTGCCATGCTGCTCTCCTAAACTATCCGTCGCTCCTCGTAGAGGCCGAATACTGACCTGAGCGCATCGCTTATCTCGCCCAGCGTCGCGAGGCTCTGCACGCAGTCGATGATAAGTGGCATCAGGTTATCGCTACGCTCGGCGGCGTTACGCAGCCGCTCCAGGTTCGCGGTGACTGCCGCATCGTCCCGTTCCTGCCGCAGGGTTTGCAGACGCTCTACCTGCCGGGCCTGCAACTCAGGATTGACGCGGTGGATTTCGGTAGCCTCCACTTCGTCCGATTTGAAGCGGTTGACACCAACGATCACGCGCTCGCCACTGTCAACCTCAGTCTGCCAGCGATAGGAGGCTTCCTGTATCTCCTGCTGCTGGAACCCTTCCTCAATAGCGTGCAGGGTGCCTCCCATTGCGTCGATCCGGCGCAGGTAGTCTCGCGCGCCCTCCTCGATCCGGCCGGTGAGCCATTCCAGGTAGTAAGAACCCGCGAGCGGATCGATTGTGGACGCCACGCCCGTTTCGTACGCGATTATCTGCTGTGTTCGGAGGGCTATGCGGGCAGACCGTTCGGTCGGTAGCGCCAGGGCCTCGTCAAGGGAGTTGGTGTGCAGCGACTGCGTGCCGCCGAACACCGCCGACAGCGCCTGCAAGGCCACACGGATGACGTTGTTGTCCGGCTGCTGCGCGGTGAGGCTGGAACCGGCCGTCTGGGTGTGAAAACGCAGCATCATGCTCTGAGGACTCTGCGCGCTAAACTCATCTCGCATAATCCGTGCCCAAAGCCGCCGGGCGGCCCTGTACTTGGCGATCTCCTCGAAGAAGTCGCTGTGGGCGTTGAAGAAGAAAGCCAGGCGCGGGGCGAACGCATCCACGGACATACCCCTGCTCAGCACCTCGCCAACATAGGCGACCGCGTTCGCCAGGGTAAACGCTACCTCTTGCACGGCCGTCGAGCCTGCTTCGCGTATGTGGTAGCCGCTAATCGAAATGGGGTTCCACTGGGGCAACTGTTCCGCGCAGAAGGCTATGATGTCCCCCGCGAGACGCATCGATGGGGCCGCGGGGTAGATGTAAGTGCCCCGCGCGATGTACTCCTTCAGCACGTCGTTCTGCACGGTGCCGGTGAGCGCGTCATCTGAGATGCCCCGATTTCGGGCCACTGCCACGTACATCGCCAGGAGGATCGAGGCGGTGGCGTTAATCGTCATGGAGGTGCTGACTTTGTCTAGCGGGATGTCCGCCAGAAGCAGCTCCATGTCCCTTAGCGAGGAAATCGCCACGCCCACCTTGCCCACCTCACCGGCGGCGAGAGGGTGGTCGGCATCGTAGCCCATTTGGGTCGGCAGGTCGAAGGCCACGGAGAGGCCCGTCTGCCCCTGTTCGAGGAGGTACTTGTACCGGCGGTTCGACTCTTCGGCCGTGCCATACCCAGCGTACTGGCGCATCGTCCAGAGGCGGCCACGGTACATGGTGGCCTGCACGCCGCGGGTGAAAGGGTACTGTCCGGGGTAGCCCAGTTCCTCCTCGTATGCAGCCTGGGGCGCGTCTTCGGGGGTATACAGGCGCTTCACCGGCAGGTCCGATGCGGTGCGGAACTCGGGCCGCCGCTCCGGCGACCGTTCGAGTGCGGGCTTGAGCACCTTGTCTTCCCACTTGGTCCTATCGCCGGACGTAATCATGATGTGGCCTACCTACTCCAGGGTCACGAGTGGCTTGTCAGCTTCGACAACCGACCCGGCCTCAACGTGCACCTGGGTCACTCGCCCCGCGCGTGGCGCGGTGATTTCATTTTCCATCTTCATGGCTACGAGCACTACAAGTCGCGTGCCCACGTCTACTTGCGCCCCGGCTTCCACGAGCACCTCTTTCACAAGCCCAGGCATAGGCGCCTTCACCAGCAAGCTACCGCCCTGGGCAGCTTGCTTGGGCGCTACCTTCATGAGCCGCCATTCGCGCTCTGTGTGCACCTTCACTTCGTACCGGTGCCGCCAGATCATCACCCGGTAGTGTTCGTCACGCTTCTCGACGTATAGCTGGTAGCTGCGCGCGTTCGCAATCAGCGAATACAGTCCCTCACCGGTTTCTACGTTCGCGTGGACCGGCACGAAGTCCACCTCCACGTTATTGCCGCCCTTATCTTCCGCAACGGGGACAAGATGGGTCACGCCGCCTGCCTGAGAGATCTCAAAACCAAGCTCCTGGCCGTTTAGCTCGACGTAGTACCTGGGCATGACTTACCTGAGCCCCTGGCGGCGGCCCGCGAGCCGCCACGCGCTGCCGGCGACGCCCGGCTTCGCTGCCGCGCCCACCGTGGAGGCGGCTCCTGCCTCCCGCTTGCGGTCCACTACCAGGGCGGCGGACATGGCGGCTATCATTTCCAGGTTGTCATCCGTAGCCTCGACGCTCCGGCCGCCGTCGCCCAGCAACCGCTCAACGAACTTCGTGTCGAGGCGGCCACGCTGGAAGTCGAGCGACTGCATGACACGCAGGTGAAAAGGGATATTGGTTTGAATGCCCGCCACGCGGTACTCTCGGAGCGCCCTACGCATCCTGAGGATCGCATGCGCCCGGCTCGGTGCCCAAACGATTAGCTTGGCTACCATGGGGTCGTAGTAGATCGACACTTTGCCGCCCGCGTACACGCTGCTGTCCACGCGCACGCCCGCCCCGCTCGGCTCCGAAACGGCCGCGACAGTGCCGAGGGACGGGGCGAAGTTGTTGAAGGGGTCTTCCGCCGCGATGCGGCACTCCATCGCGTGCCCGTTGAGGCGAACGTCAGATTGCTTGAGGCGCAGTGGCCGGCCGGAGGCTATGCGAAACTGTTCCAGCACCAGGTCAACACCCGTGACAAGCTCCGTTACGGGGTGCTCGACCTGGAGGCGCGTGTTTACTTCGAGGAAGTAGAAGTTCTTGAACTTGTCCAGGAGGAACTCGACCGTGCCTGCCGAGGAGTAGCCCACGGCCTTCGCGGCGGCCACCGCCACGCTGCCCATCCGCTCCCGCAGGTCGAGGTCGACGGCCACCGAGGGGGACTCCTCGATCAGCTTCTGGTAGCGGCGCTGGACCGAGCATTCGCGCTCGCCCAGGTGGATCACGTTGCCCTGGGTGTCGCCAAGCAGTTGAATTTCGACGTGCCGCACCGATTCCAGGTACTTCTCCAGGTAAACGGTTCCCGAACCGAACGAGGCGCGGGCTTCGCTCTGAGCGCCTCTCAAGGCGGCTTCAAGCTCCTCAGGGCGCGACACAATTCGCATGCCCTTGCCGCCGCCTCCCGCCGAGGCTTTGATAAGCACGGGGTAGCCAATACGCCCGGCGGCATCGAGCGCTGTCTGGAGGTCATCTGTTGCCACGTCGGTGCCGGGGACGGTCGGTACGCCTGCCGCCTGCGCGGTCCTGCGGGCTTCAAGCTTATCGCCCAGCATGCGCATGGCCCTCGGCTCCGGGCCTATCCAGGTCAACCCCGCATCGAGCACGGCCTGCGCGAAATCGGCGTTTTCAGCCAGGAAGCCGTAGCCCGGGTGGATAGCGTCGGCCCCGGACTTGCGTGCCACTTCGAGCAACCTGTCCACGCGCAGGTAGGAGTCCGCCGACTGGGGCGGGCCGATAAGATAGGCCTCGTCCGCGGCTCGGACGTGAAGCGAGGTGCGGTCGGCCTCTGAATAGACGGCCACGGACTCTATGCCGACTTCTGCGCAGGCCCTCACGACACGCAGGGCGATCTCACCCCGGTTGGCTATCAAGACTTTTTTCAGCTTACGCAATCGCGTGCTCCATCCGGTTCGGCTAAGTTCCTTGCAATCACGCCGCGCACTGTGCCAGGTATGCCTGTAGGTAGCGGCTGGCGGGAGGCTTGTTCAACACGCCCGTTATGAAGCGCGACGCCTCGACCACCCTTTCAAGCTGCACCCCCGTCTCTACGCCCAGGCCCGACAGCATGTACAGCAGATCCTCGGTCGCCAGGTTGCCGGAGGCCCCGGGGGCATACGGACAGCCGCCCAGGCCGCCTGACGAGGAATCTATGGTGGTGATGCCCATCTCCAGGGCCGCCAGGACGTTCGCCAGGGCGGTCCCCCGTGTGTCGTGGAAGTGCACTGCAAGCTGCTCCGCAGGCACGTCGCGCAGAAGCGGACCTAGAACGTCATAGACTTGGTTCGGGGTACCCACGCCGATGGTGTCGCCTATAGATAGCTGCTGCACGCCCAGGTCCGCCAGGGCCAAGGCGACCTCGCGCACTTTCGCGGGAGCGACCGCGCCCTCATACGGGCAGCCGAACGCGGTGCTCACGTACCCGCGCACGCGGACGTTGTGCTGCCTGGCGAGCGCGAACACTGGGCGGAAGTTCTCTAGCGATTCCGCAATAGTGGAGTTGATATTGGCCCTTGTGAAGCTCTCGGAAGCCGCGGTGAATACAGCTACGTCTGTCGCTCCGCTTTCGAGCGCGCGCAGCATGCCTTTCTCGTTCGGCACCAGTACCGGATAGCTCACGCCGGGCGCTCGGCTGATGGAACTCAGCACCTCGGCGGCATCTGCCAGCTGGGGCACGGCTCGCGGGCTCACGAACGAGGTCGCTTCGATTGCCGAAAAGCCCGCCGCGCTCAGCATGTCTATGTAACGCACCTTGTCGGCTGTGGATACCTGGACTTTCTCGTTTTGCAGGCCGTCGCGCGGGCCGACTTCGTACACCGTGACGCGGCGCGGCAATGGAGGCATGCTGTTCATTTCTCAAGCTCCATCAGGATGTCTCCGGCTGCTACCTGCGCACCTTCCGCGAAGCGCACAGCCGCCACCACCCCCGCGTGCGGCGCGCGCACGGTGAACTCCATCTTCATAGCCTCAATTATAACCAGAGGTTGTTCGTCCGTGACCGCGTCGCCAACGGCCGCCATTACTTTGAGCACTTTGCCCGGCATGGGGCTTTCCAGTGTGTCCGCGTCCGTCAGGTTGAGAGACGTACTCAAGCGCTCGGTGGAGAGCGCCGGGGCGCGACGCACCCAGTATTCGCGGGACTCCCAGTAGAGGTAAGCGTCTTGCGCGTCACTTGAGTAACCACACTCGAGCATGTACGTAGGGCCGTCATCTTGCAAGCGCACCCGCACTACAGCGCCGACCCCGGCAACGTCACTATCTTGCGCTGCCTGCCTGGGGACGACCAGCTGGACCTGCCCCTCGAAGAGCACCTGCTGGCCCTGTACTATCCTGGCGGCGTATCCATTCGTCACCTGGGTCCGCGCGGACAACTCGACGCCGTACGACCGGCCCTCCACCAGCACATTGGCGCGCATCCCGTGCCCCAGCTGCCGCCACCCACTGGAAGTCCACGGGTCCGTACCTGCACCCGTCGAAGAAAGCACGAACAGGGCACCGGCTGCAAGTACCACCTGTGTTGGGACGAGCGTGAAGGCCCCGGGGCGGTAGTAGCGCTCGATGAAGCGGGTAGAGGTGTTGCCAAGCTCGAACTGAGGGTGCGAGAAGAGCCACCGCAGGAAGTCCAGGTTGGTTTGTAGCCCTTCCAGCCGCATGCTGCCAAGCATCTCGCGCATGCGGGTGAGCGCCTGGTGCCGCGTATCGCCCGAGGCAACGATCTTGGCGACCATAGGGTCGTAGTACGGGCTAATCTCGTCGCCCTGCGATACTCCGGCGTCCACGCGAATGCCGTAGCCGTCGTAAGGCGCGTCCAGAAGAGAAATGGTGCCGGTTGCTGGCAGGAATCCCTTTTCGGGGTCCTCGGCGTAGAGCCGGGCCTCGATCGCGTGCCCCTCAAACTCGATTTCGTCCTGCGCTACCCATAAGCGCTCGCCCCCGGCGACTCGAATCTGAGCCTCGACTAGGTCGAAGTTCAGAGCCTGCTCGGTGACAGGGTGTTCCACTTGCAAGCGGGTGTTCATTTCGAGGAAGTAGAATGCGCCGTCCTGGAAAATGAACTCCACTGTGCCCGCATTGGTGTAGCCGGCCTTGCGGGCAAGTTTCAAGGCGGCCCCGGTGAGTTGCGCCCTCAGGGAGTCGTCTATCACCGGCGAGGGCGATTCTTCAACCACCTTCTGGTGCCTTCGCTGAATAGAGCACTCGCGCTCGCCCAGGTGGATGACGTTGCCGTACTGGTCGCCCAGCACCTGTACCTCGATGTGGCGTGGCTCGGTCAGGTAGCGTTCGAGCATGACGGAATCGTCTTTGAACGCCGCCAGGGCCTCACGTTTCGCCCCGTCCAACGCGTCCCTGAAGTCCCCCGGCTTCTCTACCACGCGCATGCCCTTGCCTCCGCCGCCCGCCGAGGCCTTGATCAAGACCGGGTAGCCGACCCGTTCCGCCTCCGCCTCAAGGCGCGCGGGCGTCTGGTCGTCTCCGTAGTAGCCCGGCACGACGGGGACGCCGGCCTGCTCGGCCAGCCTCTTGGCTTCGATTTTGGAACCCATCAGCGAGATGGCTTCCGGGGTGGGGCCAATCCAGGTAAGGCCCGCCTGCGTCACGGCCTTTGCGAAGGCGGCATTCTCGGAAAGAAAGCCGTACCCGGGGTGAATAGCATCGCAGCTCGCGCGCTTTGCGACCTCGATTAGCTTGTCTCCTCTGAGGTAGCTTTCGAGGGCGGGCGCGGGGCCGATGTGATAAGCCTCGTCGCAGGAGCGAACGTGGAGGGCGTGTTCGTCGGCGTCGGAGTATACCGCCACCGACTTGATGTCCATCGCAAGGCAGGCGCGGGCGATGCGCACCGCTATCTCGCCGCGGTTGGCTATGAGTATCTTGCCGAACACCATCAGCCTGCCCACCCTGGCTTCCTCTTTTCGAGGAACGCACGTAAGCCTTCCTGCCCGTCCTGGCTCACACGAAGCGCGGCGATGGTTTGCGCGGTGAGTTGCGTAGCCTCGTGCGGCGGCAGGGAGGGGACAGTGGCAATCAGTTCTTTTGCCCAGGCGATGGCCCGCGCGGAGCTACTCTTAAGCTCGTGGACCAGGCGCTCGACCTCGTCGTCCAGCCTTTCGTCGGGCACGGCAATGTGGGCAAGCCCTATCTGCACCGCGCGGGCAGTATCGAAGCGCTCGGCAGTGAAGAACAGGGCGCGGGCGTGGGTGCGGCCAATCTTCGCCAGCACGTACGGAGATATGACCGCCGGTGCGATGCCCAGCTTTGCCTCTGAGAAGGCCCACACAGCAGCCTCGGACGCCACCACGATGTCGCACACGGCCGTAAGGCCCACGCCGCCCCCGAGCGCCGCTCCGTGGACCCTGCCGATGACGGGCACCGGGCAGCGATTGACCTGTTCGAACATGCTCGCCATGTGCAGCGCATCGGCCAAGTTCTGCTCGCGCGTGAAGTTGAGGCTATCCCGCATCCAGTTCACATCCGCACCCGCGCAGAACGACTGCCCGGCCCCGGCGAGGACTACCGCACGTACCTCCCCATGCGAGCCCTGGCTGATGCCCTCGAAGGTGAGCCGGATTTCCTCGATTAGCTGCGAGTTGAAGGCGTTACGTACCTCGGGCCGGTTGAGTGTAACGCGGACAGCCCCTTCGCGGACCTCGGCGGTGAGTAGCTGCGGTTGCTGCATGGCGATCACATCCTGAAAACGCCGAACTGCGTCTCCGGTATGGGGGCGTTGGTGGCGGCGGCGATTCCGAGGCCGAGCACCATGCGGGTGTCGAGGGGGTCTATAATCCCGTCGTCCCAGAGACGAGCGGTGGAATAATAGGGGTTGCCTTCCTCCTCGTACTTTTCGAGCGTGGGCCGCATGAACTCCGCCTGCTCTTCCGGGGTCAGGTCTTTGCTGTCGCGTCGCACGGTAAGCAGTACGTTGGCGGCCTGTTGCCCGCCCATGACCGAGATGCGAGCGTTGGGCCACATCCAAAGCTGCCTGGGTTGGTAGGCGCGCCCACACATGGCGTAGTTCCCGGCACCGAACGAGCCTCCGGTGATCACCGTGAACTTGGGCACCTGGGCGGTGGCTACGGCGGTGACCATTTTCGCGCCGTCCTTGGCGATGCCTTTGTTCTCGTATTCCTTGCCGACCATGAAGCCGGTGATGTTTTGCAGAAACACGAGCGGCACGCGGCGCTGAGCGCAAAGCTCGATGAAGTGGGCGCCCTTTAGAGCGCTTTCGGAGAATAATATGCCGTTGTTCGCGACGATGCCTGCCGGGTAGCCCATGATGCGGGCGAAGCCGCACACGAGCGTGGTGCCATACAGCGATTTGAACTCGTGGAAGCGCGAGCCATCCACGATGCGCGCAATGACCTCTCGAACGTCATACGGCCTGCGGGCGTCCTTTTCAACTATGCCGTATAGCTCGGAGGGGTCGTAGATGGGCGGTTCCGGTGGCTCTACGTCCCACGGTAGCTCCTTGCGGCGGTGGAGGTTCGCCACGATGTCGCGGGTGATAGCGAGCGCGTGCTCGTCGTCGGCAGCCAGGTGGTCCGTCACGCCGCTGATGCGGCTGTGGACCTCGCCCCCGCCCAGTTCCTCGGCGGTGACCTCCTCGCCCGTGGCCGCCTTTACCAGGGGAGGGCCACCCAGGAATATCGTGCCCGTGCCCCTCACAATGACCGTCTCGTCCGACATGGCGGGGACGTAAGCGCCTCCCGCTGTGCAAGAACCCATGACTACAGCGACCTGCGGGATGCCTTTGGCCGAAAGGTTTGCCTGGTTGTAGAAGATGCGCCCAAAGTGGTCGCGGTCGGGGAAGACCTCGGCCTGGAGGGGAAGGAAGGCACCGCCGGAGTCTACGAGGTAGATGCAAGGCAGGTGGTTTTCCAGGGCGACCTCCTGGGCGCGCAGGTGCTTCTTCACCGTCACCGGGTAGTAGGTGCCGCCCTTGACCGTGGCGTCGTTGGCGACAAGCACGCACTGCTGCCCCGAAATAACCCCGATACCGGTCACCACACCCGCCCCGGGCGCATCCCCATCATACATATCCCATGCAGCTAAAGGTGAAAGCTCCAGGAACGGCGTGCCAGGGTCGAGCAACGCCTCTATGCGGTCGCGGGCCAGCAGCTTGCCACGCGCCCTGTGTCGGGCTATGGAGTCCGGCCCGCCGCCCAGGCGCACGATCTCCAGCCGCTCGCGCAGTTGCGAAACGAGCTCGGACATGTGGGCCGCGTTCTCGCGGTACGGCTCTGTGCCGGTTGAAACGTGCGACTTGATAATGGCCATCGGGAGTACGAAGATTCCTTGAGTGACATTGCTGGACCCCCGGCGGAGGCCAGCCGGAGGTCCATGAGATCAGGCATTCGGGCGGGCGGGTTGTGCGCCGCGCTCGACGGTTCAGAGGTCGAAGAACTCGCGGTTCTTGGCGATGTACTCCTGGTATTCCTCGGGAACGTCGTCCTCGGGGTAGATGGCGTTGACGGGGCACTCAGGCTCGCAGGCGCCGCAGTCGATGCACTCGTCGGGGTTGATGAAGAGTTGCAGCGGCTCGCCGAAACCGGGTTCGTCCTTGCGCGGGTGAATGCAGTCTACCGGGCACACGTCCACGCACGCGGCGTCCTTGACGTTGATGCATGGCTCGGTAATTACGTAAGTCATTTAGCTCGGGTCCTCCTCTGAGTAGTGCCCCGGCCGGGGCCAGGTGAAAAGGCGTAGCTTTACGCATCATTATACTCCCGTGCCACGGCGTGTCAAGACATGTGGACGTGCATCGGGCGGCTGGCCGCACGTATGGGCTCTCTTGCGGCGCACAATGGCCGACGAGGCCCCATCACAAGGTACATATCCCCTAGAGGTCCAACAATGCGACGGGGAGACCGAATGCGGGAACAAATATGGTACAAATTTCGTATTGTGCCAGCGCCCGCACTGCCTTAACATAATGTCAGCACATTCGCGCAACCGCAGGCTCTATCATGCGTCGTATCTGTACAACGATTTGATTGAGCTTGCTTCCCTGAATAGCTCCCTATTCGCCTGGGGACCCGGGAAAACCCACACCAATATGCTCCTAAGAGGTCGCTTATGGACAGCCGCGTAACGCAACTATCCCTGTGTTCTAGCCCACGGCGCACGCTTCTTGCTCGGTCGGGAGCGCTCCTCCTATGGCTTGCCCTGGTGCCTTTTCTGTTTGGCTCAGGTAGCCAGGCGGCAACGCCCCACCCCACGCCCGAGGGCAGCATCAAGCCGCAAGCCACATCGGTCCCCGCTTCCACGCTGCGCGAGGCGTTCGCTGCTTCCGCGTCGCGCTGGGGGGTGCCCGCAGAACTACTTACAGCGATAGGTTACGTGGAGTCGCACTGGGAGCAGCGTGGTGGCCAGGCGTCCATCGACAGCGGGTATGGCATCATGCACCTTGTCGAGGGTGAAGCGGGCACGCTGGCGAAAGCAGCCGCGCTGACCGGACAATCGGAGGCCGACCTGAAGACCAACGCGGCCGCCAACATCGACGGCGGCGCGGCGGTGTTGAGCTACATATCCCAACAAGCTAAAACTACCACCAAGCAGGGCGAGCAGTGGGCCAGCTGGTTCGAGGTAGTGGCTGATTACTCCGGTGTTCAAGACCCGGGTGTGCGCCGGGAGTATGCCCGCGAAGTATTTCGCGTGCTGCGGGAGGGGGCGAGCGCCCGGCTAACGTCGGGCGAGACTTTCACGCTTGCCGCGACAGCAGGGGTGCAAGTTCCAGCCTCGGCTGCGGACCCACAGTCGCCGGACAGCGAGGACTACGCCGAGGCCATCTGGGTGCCCGCCAACTCCAACAACTACACCTCGGGCAGACCCTATTCGCAGTCGAGCGGGCTGTGCAGCGGCATCCGGTACTTCGTCATCCACGACACCGAGGGAAGCTATAGCTCGGCTATCAACTGGTTCCAGAACCCCAATTCGGGCGTCAGCGCGCACTACGTCATTCGCTCCTCTGACGGGCAGATGACCCAGATGGTTCGCAATGCCGACACCGGCTACCACGCGGGCGTTTGGAAGTACAACATCTGCTCAATCGGCATCGAGCACGAGGGCTACATGAGCCAGGACGGCTGGTACACTGAGGCCATGTACCAGTCCTCGGCAAGGCTGGTGTCCACCCTGGCCGACCGGTACGGCATGAAGAAAGACCGCACCCGCATATTCGGGCATTCGGAGGTGCCCGGCGCCTCGCACCAGGACCCTGGGCCGAAGTGGAACTGGGACTACTACATGAGCCTCGTCCGCCACGACGGCGACCGTTCCGCCCTGGTGGACAACACCGACGGCGGCTTCTCGCCCCTGCCCTCGCAAGTCGATCCTGCGCACGCGTGGTGGAGCTACGGCGGCGGCTACGGCGGATCGAGCACGCTGGCTACCAAGTCGGTAACAAGCCAGTCAAGCTCCGAGAACTCGGCTACGTGGTCGGCCTACCTACCTAGCACGGGTAGCTACGACGTCTACGCCTACGTGCCCTATGTGGACAACAACACCGCCGACACCGAGAATGCCCGCTACACGCTCTACACATCCGACGGCACGCGCGTCGCGGCGGTCAGCCAGAAGGCGATCACCGACTCGGGCCGGGGCGGCTGGGCGCACCTGGGCAAGTTCTCCTTCAACGCGGGCACCGAGACGAGGGTGTACCTCGATGACTACACGGGGGAGAGCGGGCGCAACGTCTGGTACGATGCCCTCATGTGGATACCATCGGGCGGGGGCACGCCTCCTCCCCCCGCACCGACTGCGACGCAGACGCCCTACAGGCCACCCGCCTCAACCAGCACGCCAGTGCCCACGAAGACGG
>DASVQO010000222.1:0-33845 GCA_036389075.1 Chloroflexia bacterium
TACCCTGCCTGGGAGAGGAGCCATTCCCGGCCATCTTCATACGTGCTCCCAAGATAGGGAGGGTAGGAGAGGGGGTAGAGGTGCTGGCCTCCCTCCCCGACGGCACACCGGTAGCAGCCCGTCAAGGGCAGATGCTCGTCACCTCCTTCCACCCTGAACTCACTGACGACCTCCGCCTCCATCGCTACTTCCTCGACATGGTAGAGGCGCGGCTGCAAGCGCAATCGCCCGGACCCTCCCAGCCGGAGGCAAAAACGCAACTAATCGAAGCCTAGTTTTGAATTAGTCCGCCGGATGTATTACACTGCCGGGAGAAGGTGACCGTAATTCAAGACTCAACACTCAAAACTCAAAACCCCAGCCGCGGCTTAGTACGCGAAGCCACGCCCCTGGACCTGCTGCGAATCGTTGCCACGCGCCGCCGCCAGAGGACTCTGCGCCTCAATCCCCCCTACAGCCTGATACAGCCCCAGTCGATACTGCCGGAGCTACTGCGCACCCAGGTGCCTTTTAAGCTCCGCGCCGGTTGCGTGCTGGTGTACGTAGAGAGGGGCAGCGTGCAGGGCTTCGTGCAGGCCCGCCCCAGGTGGGGGCGCGACGACGAGTGGGCCGTCACCACACTGGCGACGCTGGACCGCGCGCCCTACCACGTGTCCGAGGCCCTGCTCGAAGCTGTATCGCAGGCGGCGGGCGAGTACGGGGTGCTGCGCCTCTTTGTGAAAGTGCCCAGCGACGAGTCCGACCTCCCCCAGTTCCGCCGCATCGGCTTCACCCACTACACCAACGAGCACATCTGGGGCCACCTCTACTTCGCCCAACGCGGCCAGGGCACCTCCGCCGACGAGCCGAGCCACGCCCCCCTTCGCAAACAGAGCAACGCCGACGCCTGGGACCTTCTGCAACTCTACTCCGCCGTGACGCCACCAGCCGTGCAGCGCGCCGAAACCCTCAGCGCCCGCAACTTCCGCCGCAACTACCTGCCACGCCCCCTTCTCCTCTCCTCCGGCTTGGTGGAGCGGGCCTACGTGTGGCCCGACGCGAGCGGTCAGAAGCAGGCGCTCGGCGGCTACATACGCCTGGTGACCGGGGCCCGCGCCCACTGGCTCACCACCATGTTCCGCCCCGATGGCGCGAACAGGGACGTGTGCCCGCAGGCCTTCGACTACGTGCTGTGGAAAGCCGCCAGGTCCGGCCCCAAACCGGTGTATTGTGGCGTCAGAGATTACCAGGCCGAAGTGAGCGGCATACTGGAAGCCAGGGGCTTCCATCACTTCAGCGAGCAAGCCCTGCTCGTGAAGTACCTGGCCGAACCTATAAAAGTGAAGCAGCCCGTCCTCGCCCCCTTCCTGGCCCGAGCGCCCGGCGAGCTGGTCACCACGGCTAAGACCAGTGCCGAGGTCTGAGTGCCGAGTGCCGAGTAAGCGAGACTGAGGACTGAGAGAAAATACATCCTTGGGACCGAGGTTTTAGCACACCGTCTATGCTAACGTATACAGTGGGAGGATATGGCGCAAGAACCGGGCAAGCCGAACCACTCGGCACTCAGAACTCGGCACTCGGCACTCGGTACTCATCTGTGGCACTAACTTTGCACATATAGCGCCTAGACGCCACCGGGACCATTTGGGACCGGTTTGTAACCCAAAAGGGGTGATCTCTTAACAATGCATGAAAATCTAGCTCGTGGTAGCTATGAAGGTCTCGAAGCAGACCTGCCCAGGATCGACCAGGCCCCCACCGCTGCTCCTGCCCAGGCCCTCGCCGAGGAGCACAAGACTACCGAAAACCCCAATGAAGTAGTCCGAAACGGCGGCGAGCACGTCGTCACCGACGACCTTGAAGCCCTCATAGCGGCCCTTCCACCTCACATAATTCAGCCCATCAGGGAATACAACGACCGCGTCAACCTCCTCGAAGTGGTGATGGACCTGGGCCGCACGCCCGAGGCCCGCTATCGCAACAAGGAGCGCACGCTCAGCGAGTCCGAGGTCAGCCGCGCCGACCTGGACTACGTCACCGAGCGCATCGGGGAGTTCGGCGGCGACAACCGCGCCGGCATCGAGCGCACCCTGCACCGCATCTCCTGCATCCGCAACCGCCGGGGCGAGGTAGTGGGCCTCACCTGCCGCATAGGCCGCGCGGTATATGGCACCATCTCCATCATCAAGGACCTAGTCGAGACCGGCCAGAGCATCCTCATGGTGGGGCCGCCCGGCGTCGGTAAGACCACCCTGCTGCGCGAGTGCGCCCGCGTGCTCTCCGACGAAGTCCGCAAGCGTGTGGTGATCGTGGACACCTCCAACGAAATCGCGGGCGACGGCGACATCCCCCACCCGTCCATAGGCCGTGCGCGCAGGATGCAGGTGCCCCTGCCCGAACGCCAGCACGCCGTGATGATCGAGGCGGTGGAGAACCACATGCCCGAAGTGATCATCATCGACGAGATAGGCACCGAGCTTGAGGCCCAGGCCGCCCGCACTATAGCCGAGCGCGGCGTGCAGCTTGTGGGCACCGCCCACGGCACCAGCCTCGAAAACCTGATGCTCAACCCCACCCTCTCCGACCTCGTCGGCGGCATCCAGACCGTGACGCTCGGCGACGAGGAGGCGAGGCGGCGTGGCACCCAGAAGTCGGTGCTGGAGCGCAAAGCCCCGCCCACCTTCGATATCATGGTGGAGATACTCGACCGCGAGCGCGTGGCCGTGTACCGCGACGTGGCCGAGATGGTAGACTCGCTCCTGCGGGGCGACATACTCCCGCCGGAGATTCGCACCCGCAAGTCGGACGGCTCGATCCACACCGAGATCGCGCATATCGCCCCCAGCCGGGAGCGTGCGGGCAGCCCCTCCATGCGCCGCGAGCAGCAGCAGACCAGGGGCGGCCGCTACAACGAGCGCGGCTACGGCTCCCACGGCAGCTTCGACCAGGCCCCGCCCAACGCTCCCAGGCGGCAGATGCAGAACACGCAGCAGCCGGGCGGCGGCACCATGCGCGGCGAGCGGCTGACCGGGCGCAACTTCCAGGACGCCCAGGGAGGCGGGAGAAATCGCCCTTTTGAGGGTGGGCGCGCTGATGCCGGATACGCAGCACCGTCGAACGCCGGGTTCGGCGCGCCCCAGTCTAGCACACAGCCCGCAGCCTACGACGAAAACGACCTCGTAGACGTGCGGCAAGAAGAAGGCGCTCGCGACGGCAGCCGCGACGGTGGCCGCGAGGTCGCCCCTATCGCCAGCCGCACCACCCGCATAGGGGCCAGCGCCTCCACAAACAAGCCGCTACGCATCTACCCGTTCGGGGTGAGCCGCAATCGCCTGGAGCAGGCCATAAAGGACCTGCGGGTGCCCAGCACGATGGTGCGCGACGTGGACAACGCCGACATCGTGATGACGCTCAAGAACTACTACCGCAAAAGCCCGCAGATGCTGCGCCAGGCCGAGCAGGACGGTGTGCCTGTGTTCGTGCTCAAGAGCAACACCCTCTCGCAAATCCAGCAGGCTATCGCCAGCGTGTTCGATGTGACGGTGCCCGCCGACCCCGTGACAGTCGCCCTCGAAGAAACCGAGGACGCCATCTCGCAGGTGATGGAGAGCGACCGCCCGGTGGACCTCACGCCCCAGTCGGCCCCCATCCGCAAGCTGCAACACCAGCTGGCCGAGCGCTACAACCTGGCCTCCATCAGCCGGGGCAAAGAACCTTTCCGCCGGGTGAGGATCTTCCGCCAGGACTAGCACCACCCGAAGCATGGCTAACTTCACACAGCAACAGACGCGGTGGGCACTAACCAACGGTGCCTGCCGCGCTTACTATTTACGCCGAGGCAGGCGTTACGCCGAGGCAGGCGGCAAGTTCCCATAGCCTCAGAGCTGTTGTCAAAGTCGAATGTAGAGGCTAAAGGTGCCCCTGTCATTCTGAGCGCAGCGAAGAATCTCGTCCTTCAGCACCCGAATACCACCTTTCTTTGCGCCACCATCTCCCACTATCGCCGTAAGAAAGCTGCAACATCTCGGTGTAGGATGAGATTCTTCGCTGCGCTCAGAATGACAAGGGCACCACAGTGCTGCTCTCCAGCTTTGACACAGCCCTGCATTAGCCCTCCGTTGCTTGACAATCCGTCCCCCCGTGCACTAGCGTAACTGCCGATAATATGGCAATATAGCACCGTAATAGCAGGGCTACTCCCAACACTCAGGAAAATGTCCCTCTGGAGACGAGCATGAAAGCCATAGTAGCGGTGGTACAGGGCGAGGACAACGCCCGCTTGAGCATCGCCCTCCGCAAGAACAACATACGCTTCACCACGGTCGATAGCACCGGCGGCTTTCTGCGCGAGCGTAACTCCACCTACCTCATGGGCGTCGATGACAGCCAGACCGACAAGGTGCTCGACCTGCTCGCCGAAAACTGCCACACCCGCGCCGAATACGTCTCCTCCTACCCCTCCGCCTTCGACCCCACCGAGTTCTACATGCCCCGCCCCATAGAAGTGCAGGTCGGCGGCGCCACTGTCTGGGTGGTGGATGTGGAGTACTTCGAGCCATTGTGAGCGACGGAACCGCCAAGACGCCAAGAACGCCAAGGGCGCGCCAAGATTAAGTAGATGTTCTAAGCATAGGGAGCAGGGTACGTGATCTCATACCCTGCTCCCCTTGTATCGGCCAAACTTTCCCTATCTCCGCGTAACCTCTGCGTCCCTTCGGCTGCGCTCAGGGCAGGCTCTCTGCGTCTCTGCGGTGAACCGTTCTAATCTTGGTGCTCCCTTGGCGTCCTTGGCGTCTTGGCGGTTTCGTCTCTCGTCACGTCCTTGCGCCCCTGTGTATAATGGATGCCAGGAGTGGCCCAGACTTGCACTGTGGCCGCTTTTCTATGACAGGATGGCCGGGAGCACTGTGGTACTGCAATTGCAAATGCATAACGCAGCCATATATTGAGGGTAGAATCGCTTAATGAGTGACTTGCTAGACGCATTACGTCCTATACTGACCATCTTGCTGGCCTGCATGGGGGCCTACATCCTGGCCCTCTATTTCGCCACTATCGTCTGGACCTTCCGCGACATTACGGCCCGCACCCGCGACATTGTATCTATCGTGCTGGCAATCACCCTGGTGGTGCTGGTGCCCTTCGCGGGCATTATCATCTACAACATCCTCAAGCCCAAAGAGACCCTGTCCGAGGCTTACGAGCGCGCATTGGAAGAAGAATACCTCTTGCAGGACATCGAGGACAGCGAAATCTGCCCCTCCTGCAAGCGCCGCGTCAGCCCCGAATTCCTCTACTGCCCCCACTGCCGCACCAAGCTCCGCGACGAATGCGAGAACTGCGGCCGCCCCATCAGCGTGCGCTGGGCAGCCTGCCCCTACTGCGGCAAGCAATGACGATCTAAACGCCAAGACGCCAAGACGCCAAGGACGCGCAGAGCAATTAAGGTTTAGAGAGTACAACAAGGGCCAAGGTACGTAATGTCGTACTCTGGCCCTTCTGCTTAGAACCCACCAACTTAATCTTGGCGTGGTCCTTGGCGTCTTGGCGTCTTGGCGTTTCCGTCTCCTTCCAGTAGGTTACCACCGTGGGAAGGTGGCTTCGGCTTCTTCTCGGAGCTGGACGTAGCTCTCATAGCGTAGCTCGTGGATTTCGGCGGCTTCCACGGCGGCCTGTATCGCGCAGCCGGGTTCGGACATGTGGGCGCAGTCGCTGAAGCGGCAACTGTCCAGGTGCGGGCGGAACTCGGGGAAGCAGTCGGGCAGCTCTTCGGGTGGCACCATCCAGACTCCCACCTCGCGCAACCCGGCGGTGTCGGCCACCGACGCATCCCCTGGCAACCGTATCAGGAAGCCTCCTACCGTGGTGTGCCGCCCCGTGCCGTAGGCCGCGCTCACCTGCCCCACCCTGAGATTGAGGCCGGGATAGAGCGAGTTCAGCAGGCTCGACTTGCCCACGCCCGAAGGCCCCGTCAGCACCGAAGCCTTGCCCGCCAGCGCCGCGTGCAACGCTTCAAGCCCGATATTCTGCTTAACGCTGGTGTAGTGCACCTCATAACCCGCCATGCTCACCGGCTCGAACATGGCCCGCAAATCGTCCATGCTCTCCGCAAGCTCGACCTTGTTGACCACCACGCGCGCGCTCAGGTGGTTGGCCTCCGCAACCACCAGAAAGCGGTCGAGCATAGCAAGGTGGGGCGGGGGCAGCGCGGCCGCGAACACCACGACCACCTGGTCCACGTTCGCGATCAGCACCTGGCGCTTGACCCGGGTGCCCGCCGCCCGCCGCGCAAGCACGCTCCGGCGAGGCAGCACCCCCGCGATGACGTAATGCTCCTTCTTGCCCTGTAATTCCACCCAGTCGCCCACCGCCGGGGGGTCCTCCTTGAAGAGCTTGCCCCGGATAGGGATCGTCACCTTCTCATCGCCAATCTGCACCGTGGCGACGTCGGCGTAAAGGCGGATTATTTGCCCCTTGAGAGGCTCTGTGAGAGCGTCTTCTGTCATGTGATGCTGTACCTGGCTATACCCTGGGTGCGCCGGTCTGATTCTGCCCGGCGAGCCAATTATAGCATCTCTCGGTACCTCTCCCTGCCCACTCCCGTACCCGCGCCCACGTGAGGCCGCATCTACAGCCTGCTATTTCTACGTGCAATGTAATCCTTTGACACGACCACCTGGACCAAGCCCCCCCTCTGTCATTCTGAGCGCAGCGAAGAATCTAAAGAAGTCCGTACAGGTAGGCTGTCAAACGATACGCGCTATGGTGCTGACATTCAACGTAGGGGCACAGGTGGCATCTGAGATTCTTCGCTGCGCTCAGAATGACAAAGGGCGGCTCGGTCCCGTTATACCACCTGGACACAATGCAACCTGCTCACAGGCAGCCTTGCCAACGCAACCTGTTGTGGCTTACAATGTTGGTTGGCAATGAAGCCACAACAGGCTCAGAACTTGCTCTTTACCCGGTACGAGTCTGCAATAGAAGAGGCCAACTGCTGAACACGGTCACGCTCACCCGGTGGGCAAGTACAACAAGGAGGTTGACTGATGCAAGTGACAGATAGGCCGGCTGCTCTCGATTTAGGTATAGAGATAGACCCCACGAGGCACAACCTTAACGCCGCGCAACTGGTAGAAGAAGCAATCCGCAACAACGAGGGCAGCCTCGCCGCCGAGGGACCGCTGGTTGTAAGCACCGGCCAGTACACCGGACGCTCCCCCAAGGACAAGTTCGTCGTCCAGGAGCCTTCCAGCCAGGACAATATAGCCTGGGGCCCGGTGAACCAACCCCTCTCCCTTGAGAAGTTCGACGCGCTCCGCGAACGGCTCACCGCTTACGTCAGCGACAAGGGCATGAAGCTCTACGTGCAGGACGTGTACGTTGGCGCCGACCCCAACTACCGCCTCAAGGTGCGCATTTACACCCAGTTCGCATGGTCCAACCTCTTCGTGCGTAACCTCTTCATCAGGCCCACCGAGGCCGAGCGCGTCGGTTTCGAGCCGGACTTCACCGTGGTGGACGTGCCCTCCTTCCACGCTAACCCCGCGGAAGAAGGCACTCGCACCGAGACGTTCATCGCCCTCAATCTCGCGCAGAGGCTGGTGCTCATAGGCGGCACCGAGTACGGCGGCGAGATCAAGAAGTCGATGTTCACGGTGATGAACTACGTCCTGCCCGTCAACGGCGTGCTCTCGATGCACTGCTCGGCCAACATCGGCAGGAACGGCGACACGGCCCTCTTCTTCGGGCTTTCCGGCACCGGCAAGACCACCCTTTCCGCCGACCCCAACCGCACCCTCATCGGTGACGACGAGCACGGCTGGAGCGACACGGGCGTGTTCAACTTCGAGGGCGGCTGCTACGCCAAGGTGATCAAGCTGTCGCAGAAGGCCGAACCCGACATCTGGGCCGCGTCCCACCGCTTCGGCACGCTGCTCGAAAACGTGGTGATGCACCCCGACACGCGCGAGCTGAACCTGGAAAGCGCCGAGAAGACCGAGAACACCCGCTCGGCCTACCCCATCCACTTCATCCCCAACGCCTCGCCCACCGGCACCGGGGCGCACCCGAAGAACATCATGATGCTCACCGCCGACGCCTTCGGAGTAATGCCGCCCATCGCACGGCTCACACCCGAGCAGGCGATGTACTACTTCCTCTCCGGCTACACCGCCAAGCTGGCAGGCACCGAGCGCGGCGTGACCGAGCCTGAGCCGAACTTCTCGGCCTGCTTCGGCTCGCCCTTCCTACCCCTGCCCCCCATGACTTACGCCCGCCTGCTGGGCGAGAAGATACGCCAGCACGGTGCGGACGTGTGGCTGGTGAACACCGGCTGGTCGGGCGGGGCTTACGGCAAGGGCAAGCGCATGAGCATCGCCCACACCCGCGCTATGGTGAGCGCCGCCCTCGACGGCTCCCTCGCGCAGGTGCCCACCGTGGCCGACCCCATATTCGGCCTGCAAGTGCCCACCAGTTGCCCCGGCGTCCCCAGCGAGGTGCTCGTCCCCCGCAACACCTGGCAGGACAAGGACGCCTACGACCAGGCCGCCCGCAACCTCGCCCAACGCTTCAAGGATAACTTCAACAAGTTCGCGGAGCAAGTCACGGACGAGGTGCGCAACGCGGGACCGAGGTAGACGAGTAAGGAGACGGAACCGCCAAGACGCCAAGGACGCCAAGGACCACGCCAAGATAATTGTGGGTAGCGGATACAGAGAGGACCGGGATACATCATGTACCCTGGTCCTCTTTGCTTGGGACACCTACTTAATCTTGGCGTGTCCTTGGCGTCCTTGGCGTCTTGGCGGTTCCGTCTCCTTACTCGTCACGCCCCACGTGCACAATATTGTACCCCGTAGCCGCCTGGTGCTATCCTCTTAGCACGATGGGCATAGCGGCGTTCGTGCTGTTAGGAATAGCTTTGCTGGGGCTGGCGGTGCTGGCGCTTGGCTACTCGGCGCGGTTGAAGCGGGATAGCGGGCTGCCGGCGGGCGGGGTGGTGCAGTCGGATACGGGCGCGGGGGGATCGCCGGGCAAGCCGCTCTACTCGGCGCGTTACGGGCTGGCGGGCACCCCCGACTACATAGTGCGGACGGGGCGCGGGCTAGTGCCCGTGGAGGTGAAGCCGGGACGCACCGAGGACGAGCCGCACGAGTCGCACCTGCTGCAAGTGCTCGCCTACTGCCTGCTCATCGAGGAGACGGAGGGCAAGCGCCCACCCCACGGCCTCCTGCGCTACAGCAATAACACCTTCCAGGTGGACTACAACAAAGAGACCCGCGCCTACCTCATCTCAGTGCTCGACGAGATGCGTCACGCCGCCACCCTGGCCGAAGTAGACCGCAGCCACAACCACCCCGCCCGCTGCCGCGCCTGCGGCTACCGCCCCCTCTGCGACCAGTCCCTCTACCCTACTGGAGAATAGACGAAAACGCCAAGACGCCAAGACGCCAAGAACCACGCCAAGATTAAGAGGGTATTCAACGTAAAGAGGACCAGGGTACGTCTTGTCATACCCTGGTCCTCTTTGTACTCTCCAAGCCCTAATATCTTGGCGTGGTTCTTGGCGTCTTGGCGTCTTGGCGTTTTCGTCTATTCTGATGTTGGTTAGCCCGAGCCGTTGCCGCCGGGGTGATGGGCGGGGATGAGGGTGAAGGTATGGCCGCCACAGGTGGGGCAGCCCGCCTCCTCCAGGTCGGGGAGGGTGGCGAAGCGGCCGCCCACGTCCGCGCCCACCGTTAGCTGGCGGCCGCAGTTAGTGCAGGCGTAGGTCTGGCGCTCGTCCGATATTTCTTCCGTGTAGTCGCCTTCGACCAGGGGCAGGCTGTCCTCGGTCAACCGGAGCACGTAGAGGTCGCGGCTGCCGTTGGAATACCGGTCGACGCCGGGGCTTACCTGCGCGATGAGCAGGCCCGCTTCCAGTATCGCACGCTGCACCTCAAGCAGGTCGCCCTGGCGCTCCGAGCCGTACGAGAAGAAGATAGTGCCTTCCACGTTCGCCGCGTCAATCGCCCTGGACAGCGCGAGCACCGCCCCTGCATAAGTCGGCGGCGCGTCCACGAACACAGTGTCGAACTCGCCCTGCAAGTCCGCCATGAGGGGGCGGCGCAGGTCGTGCGTCACCAGGCCGATAATAAGCCCCTCACCCACCGCGATGTCCCTTAGTTGCCGCAACGCTTTATCGTCTGAGTGCAGGGCCACCAGGCGGCGGGCCAGCCTGCCCGAGGGCGAAAGCGCCTTGCCCGCCAGCGCCACAGCCGCCGCAACCGTCACGTCCTCGCCCAGCGCCAGCACGTCCTTGCCCGCGAGCGCACCCTGCTCGTGCAGCAGCGCGGCCCGGCGCAGGTTGGTATCGGGTGTAGGTTGGTTCCTCGCTTTGCCACCAGTGGACACCTTGCGCGGCTTGCCGAGGAAATGCTTTTGCAGCCCCGCCAGCACCGCGTCCCACTGCGGGCCGGAAGGCGCTACACCCGTGCCCTCGCACGCCCGGCACACCTGCCCCACCTCCGGTCCCTCGATGCGCCTGTCCTCCGTACGTGGTGGACGCGGGGCTGGGGACAGGAACGCGGTCTGCTGCAAAGGCTGCCAGCCCCACTCCTCGGCCATCGCCTGCCTCGCGGCGGGGGTCAGCTGGATCGACAGCCCCGGTTCCAGCATCTCGGACTGCTCAAGCTCCCGCCTTATGGCCGCAATTACCGGCACCGGCATGCGGGCGATGCGGGCAAGCACCCGCTCCGTCAGCGCCTCCGCCCCCCCGTCCTGCTCGCGCTCGAATATGGCCCGCAGCACCCGCTCTGCATCCTGCGCCCCGCCCCGTAGCTGCACCCGCGCCGCCAGCTCCTCAAGAAAGCGGTCTTTGTTAGAGTAACTACCAGGCATAGCTCAGCCCTCGACGCCGCCGGGCGGTGCGTCTGCCGGGACGAATACAGCACCCGAGCGGGCAGCGAGACTCAGCGACAGCAAGCCGCCATCCACCTGCAACGCCTGGCGGGTCCACTCGTCGCGGAGCACCAGGCCGTTTTGCAGGAAGGGTGCTACCGGGATGGCGCCCGACACCGGCTCGCCGCCCGTATTGAACGCCACTACCACGAGGTCGCCGCCTAACTGCCTGCCCATGACGTAGAGGGAGCCTTGCGCAAACAGCGTCTGGTAGTCGCCGCGGCGCAGGGCAGGGTGGGCGTGGCGCAGGGCTATTGCCCGCTTGAAGAAGGCGCGCATATCGGCGTCCCACTGCGACGTGTCCCAGGGGAAGGAGGCTCGGGAAAGCGGGTCCTTGCCGCCCGCCACGCTCACCTCGTCGCCGTAGTAGACCGAGGGCGCGCCAGGGTAGGTCATCTGGAACAGGGTAGCAAGTTGCAGGGCGCTTTTGTCGCCTCGCGCCATCGTCAGGTAGCGAGCGGTGTCGTGGCTGTCGAGCAGGTTCATCTGCACCTCGGTAATCTCGCGGCTGTAGAGCTTGAGGAGGGCGTCTATCTCCTTGCCGAACTCCACCGCTTCGATGTGCCGCACGGGCCACAGCGAAGAACCCTCCAGGAGCGCGGGTTCCACGTTGCTTCCAATGAAGAACTCTATGCACAGCCTGGTGAACAGGTAGTTCATCACCGCGTCAAATTGGTCGCCCTGGAGCCAGCGACGGGCCTCGTGCCAGATCTCGCCCACTATGTAGGCTTCCGGGTTGATCGCCTTGACCCGCGTGCGGAACTCGCGCCAGAAGGTGTCGTCGTTGATCTCCGAGGGCACGTCGAGCCGCCAACCGTCGATGCCGAAGCGCACCCAGAACTCGCCCACCTGCATGAGGTACTCGCGCACGTCGGGGTTGGCGACGTTGAACTTGGGCAGGGCGTGCAGCGACCACCAGGCGTCGTAGTTGGGCGGCGTGCGCTCGTCGTAGGCGTTCAGGGGCAGGCCGCGCACGGTGAACCAGTCGATGTAGGGCGAGTCCTTGCCGTTCTCCAGGATGTCGTGGAACTGGAAGAAGCCCCGGCTGGCGTGGTTGAACACCCCGTCCAGTATGACCCGCATCCCGCGCCTGTGCGCCTCGTCCAGCAGCACCCTGAGCGCCGCGTTGCCGCCAAGCAGGGGGTCCACGTTGAAGTAGTCGTAGGTGTGGTAGCGGTGGTTGGCCGCCGACTGGAAGATGGGTGTGAAATAGATGGCGTTGACGCCCAAATCGAGCAGGTAATCGAGGTGCTCCACCACGCCTATAAGGTCGCCACCCTTGAAGCCATGCGAGGTAGGCGGTGAGTTCCACGGCTCCAGGTTCCTGGGCTTGTGCAGGCTGGGGCTCTTGGCGAACCTGTCGGGGAAAATCTGGTAAAAAACGGCGTCACGTACCCATTCGGGGGTCTGTATCATGTTGGTGGGTAGTTGTTGGTTGTTAGTTGTTAGTTGTTAGTGGGGGTGCCCTGCATGGTCGCCCTGTGGCTGAAGCCACGGGCTGGCAAGTAGCGAAGTCTCCTTCGGAGACTGGGAGACTATATGATGTTACTCAGTCCCCGCAGGGGACTTTGCCTCTTCTCAGCCCGTGGCTTTAGCCACAGGGCACCCCCGCAGGGCACCCCCAACTAACAACTAACAACTAACAACTAACAACTCGTGCTCCTTGTAAGTATTGTTGCCCGCTATACAGCAATCTACCTGCCACCTTCCAGGGACGACCTGACGCGGGCCACCAGCATCTCGATTGCCACGCGGTTGTGCCCGCCACGCGGGATGATAACGTCGGCGTAACGCTTGCTCGGCTCCACGAAGTCGAGGTGCATGGGGCGCACCGTGTCCAGGTACTGCTCGACCACTGACGAGACAGAGCGGCCACGCTCGGACACATCGCGCTGCAAGCGGCGGATGAACCTTATGTCCGCGTCCGTATCTACGAAAGCTTTTATGTCAAGCATATCCCGCAGGTCGGGTTCTACCAGGATGAGTATACCCTCGACTATGACCACGGGGTGCGGTTCCACACGCTCGGTCTCAGACCGGCGGGTGTACTCCCGGAAGTCGTAGAGGGGGCGCTCGACGGGCTGCCAGGCGGTAAGCTGCGCCAGGTGCCGCACCATCAACTCGGTTTCGAGCGCGTCCGGATGGTCCCAGTTGACCTGGGTGCGCTCTTCGATGGAGAGATGGCGGTAGTCGCGGTAGTAAGCGTCGTGGGGCAGCAAAGCGGCGTTTTCCGGCCCCACCGCCTGCAACAGGGCGCGCACCACCGTGCTCTTGCCCGACCCGCTCCCGCCCGCCACACCAATCGTCAGAGGCTTCATCGGGGGTATGCTAACACAGAACAGACAAAACCGCCAAGAGGCCAAGCACCACGTCAGGAGACGGAAACGCCAAGACGCCAAGAACGCCAAGAACCACGCCAAGTTGTTAAGGTTTGGAGGGTATAAAAAGGACCAGGGTACATGATGTCGTACCCTGATCCTTTGCTTGCTCCACAATCCTTAATATCTTGGCGTGGTTCTTGGCGTTCTTGGCGTCTTGGCGTTTCCGTCTATTCTTCGCTACTTACGCCGTCAAAAGTCCCCCACCACGGACTCGTGCCGCTCTCTCACGCCCGCCTCCTGGCCTTTGACGCCTACCGACCTGGAATGTACCTGCTTGTACAGGTCGAGCGTAGTGCGGGCGGTGGTCTCCCAGGTGAACTGGGCGGCGCGGGCGAGGCCCTGCTGGTAGAGGCACTCGCGCAGGTCAGGCTCGGTGTGGAGGCGGTAGAGGGCGTCTTCCAGCTCGTCCACCGAAAGGGGGTCTATCAGCAGGGCGGCGTCGCCCGCTATCTCGCCCAGCGACGATGACCGCGAAGTGACCACGGGTGTGCCGCAGGCCATCGCCTCGATTACGGGCAGCCCGAAGCCCTCGTAAAGCGAGGGGAACGCCAGGCTCTCGGCCATCGTGTAGAGCGGCGGCAGGTCCTCCAGCGGCACGTAGCCCGTAAAAATCATATCCTTCGTGAGGCCAAGCCGCTCTACCTCCGCGTACACCGGCCCCACCTGCCACCCCGCCTGCCCCACTATCAACAGCTTGTTGGGCAGGCCCCGCTTCTTAAGACGGGCAAAGGCCCGAGCCAGGCGCACCAGGTTCTTGCGCGGCTCTATCGTGCCCACGTACAGGAAGTAAGGCGCATCGAGGCTGTAGCGGCGGCGAACGTCCTCCAGCCTGGCCTGGTCGGTGATGGGGCGGAAGTGCGAGGAGGCAGCGCCGGGGATCACCCGCACCCTCTCGCGGGGCACTTTCAGGTAGCGCAAGATGTCGTTGCGGGCGCTATTAGAGACCGTGACAATCGCGTCGGCCCGCCTCGCCACAATAGGAATGAGGGTGCGGTCGAGCACGAACTTCTTGAACGTGTGGAAGCGCGGAGTGATGAACACCGTCATGTCGTAGATAGTGACGATGGAGGGGCAGGGGCACTGCACGGGGGCCAGGTAGTTGGTGAAGTGGCACAGGTCGGGGCGCACCTGCCGCAACGCGCTCGGCAGCACCGACTGCATCCAGGCCGCGCGCACGGGGAAGTGCCTGTCGTTGTACTCCAACGCGCTACCCAGCGAGAAGTAGTCCTCGTTGCGCACGTCGCGGCTGGAAAAGAGCACATACCGGTTCTCAGGCGAGGCCGCCATGATACTCGCCATCATGTTCTCGGTATGGTACCCTACCCCGGACTTGCGCCCGTGCAGAGCAGATGCCTCAAATCCTACCAGCATCAGGACCCCTTCAGATTTTGGATTTTGGATTTTGGATTTTAGATTCTTGCTGCGCAATCTTGGATTTTGATGAACCCAAAATCCAAAATCTAAAATCCAAAATCAGTATGGGCCAGAGCGCGCTTATCGCCATGATGAACCAGAAAATCGTGTACAGCGGCGTGGAGAAGAGGAAGTAGTCCACCAGGCCGTGCAGGAAGAACGCGAGCAGGGCTGCGCCCGCCGCCACGCAGACGACCCACACTCCCGCCGCGTGCACCAGCTGGGTGCCTCCCTCGAACGGCAGCAGCGCGTTACGCACCGTGCGCCAGAGGGCGAGGCCCAACAGCCACGTGAATGCCAGGCCGCCCAGGAGCCCCAGGTTGGTGAACATCTCGATGTACATGTTGTTGGTGTAGATGTTCTTGTTCCAACTCTCCTTGCCCGCGTACTTGCCGTAGAGGTTGCGGAACCCATCGGGGCCAACGCCCGTTATCGGGTGGTCGCGGAACATAGCAAAGGCCGCCCGCCACAACTCGCCCCTCGGCACGGTGGAAGCATCTGAGAACTCCATTGTACGCACGCTCACCGGCGGCGGGGTATCGGGAGGAAGCACTTTGGCCTGCCCGGTGGATTCACCTACGGTCACTCTCTCAGACTCGACGCGCACCTTGCTCTTCTCATAGAACCAGGTGACATCTTCCTGCACCAGGTCCCATTCCAGGACGTACTCGCCCGCGCTGCGTGGGGCCTCAACGACGGCCTGCACCTGGACGCTCTGGCCGGGGCCGACATCGTGCGGAAGCGCTGTGCGCAGGCCCTCGAAGACCGCGTAGAAGTCGTCGCCGGGCTTCTTCCAATGGTAGCTCAGGTGCACCTTGGGCACGCGGTCGGCGTTCCAGGGCATAGGCCCCATGTTGGTTAAGGATACGGGCACGGTTACAACGTCCCCGACCGAGATGGAGGGCAAGCTACCCTGTTGCAGGCCGTAATTATACCACGCCCGGTCGTTCTCCCCCGTGAGGCGCAGGCCCAACAGCGGGTGCGCGACGTAGGTATAGGCGATGGCAAGCGCCAGCACTCCCACGGCAACCGCCAGCGGCCGCCACACCTCCGACCACAGCCACCCCTCGCCACGCACCCGCCGCCGCAAGAACGCCGCCAGCGCGAACACCGCGAAAGAGGCGACTACCCCCACCCACGACGCCCGGCTGAAGGTGAGGATGAGGGCCACCGTCAGTAGACCAAGCGCGGCGAACACGCCCACCTGTATGGCACGCAGCCACCTACGTGAGATGCGCCCCTCGCCAAATACGCCCCCCACCAGCCGCCGCGACGAGAAGAGCACCGCCAGGCCGAGCAGCACGGGGAAGGCCATCTCGAAGTACACGGCGGCCCCATTTGCGTACTCAAAGCTGCCGCTCAGCCGGAGCAGGCCCCCCACGGTCGTGGGTTGCGGCCTGAACGGCATGAGCCAGCCTTCCAGGTTCACCCCCGGCAGGAACTCCATCAGTCCGATGGACGCCGAGATGAGCGCTGCCCCCACGAACGTGCCCAGCGACATGAGCACCCGCCGCCTGCCCCTCAGCGCCAGCCACACGGAGGCGAACACCATCAGCCCCATCGCCAGCCGGTAGATGAACTGCACGCCCAGCGACTTGTACTCCCCAAACACGGTGGAGATCCCCGAGGCCAGGATGAGCGACACGGCGGGCAGGAGCAGCGGCATCCGCAGCAAGCCCCTGCGCGACTCCCCCGATACCACAAGCCGCAGGAGCAAGGCCCCGCCCATGCAAAATAGGGTCACTTCCAGGTTGGTGAAAGTGGCGAACAGCACCCTGCCCAGGGGAGGATAGCCAATCTCGAAGGGGCTTGCCAGCAGGACGAGCAACAGCATGGCGAAGAGCAGACGGTCGGTGAGCGCGTCCAGCCTGGAAACCGCACCCGACGCGGGCACGCTCGCGGGCGCGGCGATAGAAGTAGCAGTAGCGCCCCTCTTGGCCGTCGCGCTCACACTATACCTCCTACACCCGACTCGCTCTGCACCACCTGGGCCGCCGGCACCTTACCCGACCCGCGCATGTGCCTCAACACCGCCACGGCGCACAACGCCACCAGGGCAACCTCCGTCAGCAATGTCGCCAGGGCCGCGCCCCGCACCCCTGTGCCCGGTATGAAAAACAGGTTAGCAACCACGTTCACCACCAGGCCCACCCCTGTGAAGGCCGCGTACAACTGGGGCCGGTCTATCGCCACCAGCGCGTGCGTCAGGCCGTAGCTGGCGTACATCGGTATGCAGCCGAGGGCCAGGACTTGCAACACGGGCACCGACGCGCCGTACCTATCGCCATAGACCAGGGCAGTCAGAGGCACCGCCCCCGCCCACAGCGTGATAGAAGCGAGCACCCCGAGGCCCATGAGTGCCGTCATCGTCTGCCCTAGCACCTGCCGCAAACCTCCCTCGCCTACGCCGTTCCCGCCACCGGAGCCGCCCGCCCGAGACAGCAGCGAAAAGGTCGCGGCCAGCACCACGCCCGGCACGACCAGGGTCATCTCGAACAGCCTGTAGGCCGCGTTGTAGATGCTCAGGGTCTCGCTGGCTTGCGCGGCCCCCACGAGTGGCGGGATGAGCAGGTTGTCCACCCGAAAAGCGAACATGCTGAACACGATGCCCAGGCCCATCGCCACCGGCTGCCCGAGCGAGCGCCGCCAGTAAGCGCGGTCTACCGTGTAGTCGGGGCGCACGTAGGCCAGCAGGCGGCTGTAGCTGTAGATGATAGCCACAACCGCCGCGATGTTGGCCGCGATTGCCAGCGCCCACACGTCCAACCCCGCGTACAAGAGGGCCGCCCCCAGCAGCAGGTTGATCGCCCGCCCGGTGACGTAAGCAATCGCTTCGAGCTTGAGCCTACGCAACGCCCGGAAGCAGTAGGCCAGGTACTCCAGCGCGGTAAGCCCTATCATCGAAAGGCCAATCAGCAGCACCGGGCCTTTGTTGCCCACCGGCTCCCACAAGACCACAACGAGCATCAGCGCGAACGACACCGCCGACAGCCCCGCCTTGATAACGAGACCCCCGCCCACGAGACGCGCCGCCGCCCGTTCGTCGCTGAAGTAGGGCCGCTCTGTCGCCTCGGGTATCGCCAGGCGGGCCAGCTCGCGTTGCAGGTAGAGTTGCAGCCCGAAATCGGCCACCTGCGACAGCATGATGCCCACGCTGAGCGCGAACGTGAAGTCGCCGAAGCCCCCTAGGTCGAGACTGCGGGCAGCCAGCATCAGGAGGGCATACTGCAACACCCTCCCCAGCAGGTCGGACATGAGTTTCCACCCTGCGCCGCGACCTACCGCAGCAAGCAACGCTCTCACAGTCACAGAGTCCCTTTACGAGGTGAGTTACAGGCTGAGTTATGAGTAGGGCGTAACACGTAAAGCCTGTTAGGGCAATGTCAAGCATTGTCCGCACATGGCAATGTAGGATACCATAGCAGAGACGGTGAAACCTACAGCATTATAAGCTATCTTAATAGAGGAATAGGCGCGGCAGGAAGGTGTGAGGCAGTATAGTGGCGCGTTCTAACTGGTCGTTATCCCAACTTACAAGTGGCAAAGCCTTCTGGCGAGCAGTGGCGACATAGATGGCATCAGCGCCCCGTATCTGCAACCGCCCTGCTAGATCGGCGGCATCAAGAATGAGCGTCGTATCAACTGCCACGAGTTGAAGGCCGGTGGCTCGCTGGAGGAATAAGACTGAGTGGGCGGCTAGCTGCGGTTGTTGAGTGCGGCGACCGACAGCGGCTGATACCTCAACCAGCAGGATTTCAGGCGCAAGAATAAGCCCACCTCTTCCGATGTACTCTTGCCACCATTCAAGACTGGCCGCGTGGTTGATGTCCTGCTGCATGAAGATGCTCGCCCAAACGCTTGCATCTACTACCACTTGAGGATATCTGAGCGGGCCGGACATGTGCCCTACTCCCGGATTTCGCGTAAGGTCTGAACTGCATCGACTTGCCCCGGCAGGTACGGGGCAATGTCTGCAATCAGCCGGTCGAGTTCGTCTTTTGTCCTCGCAAAGGCATCGTCTGGTGCCGCGTTCGTGGGTAAATCGGCGGGTACGATGCGAGCAATTACCTTACCAAGGTTATCAACAACCGAGATAACTATCCCCCGTTGTGCCAGCTCCACAACCTTGAGGACGTTAGCCGCCAGCTCCGTAACAGCTATGATTTCCATGATTGTGCCTGCTCTTCCTACTGTCAGAAATACCAAAGTCTTTAGGAGTATTATAGCACTGGGAGCAATTGCGGATATGTTGACTGAATTCAGGGTCCGTTTGAACTAAGTGACATGAAACGGGGTGTCATATAGATGCAAGGAGGTCTGGAATGCCTCGCGTCCAGGCCTCATCTGTGCGTAATTAGCCAGGTTGTGACGCACGCTACGCGCACCCGGCCAGTCACTCGTCAGGAATACCCATGCAACCCAGCCTGGAACTGGACATCTCACTCGCCACGGAGGTAAACGAGGGCAGCCGGACGGCCCTGGAGAGGCTGGTGCATAGGCACCTAGCCCCCGTGTACCGCTATGTGCTGCTCAGGCTGGGGCCGGGCAAGGACGAGCTTGCCGCCCGCATCACCTCCGACGCCTTTGACGATGCCATGCGAGGCATGCGCCGCTACCCTCGCGGCGAAAAGACAGTCCCGATGCGCTACTGGCTGCTCCGGCTTGCCAACCGCAGGATAGCGCGCGCCAAGAAGAAGAAGCCCGGGCACTCCGACGAGATCGACGTGACGGGAGACGACCTGTGGGAGCTTGAGGAGGCGGTAGCGGAACTGAAGGGGCGGCAGGGTGCAATCGTGGCGCTGGCCCTGTTCGATGAGATGCCGCCTGGGGAAATCGCCTCCGCGCTGGGGGTGAGCCGCCGCACCGCCATGCGCTGCCTGCGCGAGGCTCTGCGCAGGATTGGCAAGGCCCACTTCAGCCAGCCCGAAGACTGGAGCCTCGATGGTTAGCCTGCGCCGCGTCAGCCTCCCCGTGAAGGGCACTGAACGCCTCAGGCGCGCGGTGTTCAAGCCCCGCCCTCCCCGCCTGGGCAAGGGCGAGCGCAAGCTGGAGGAAGCCCTCGAACAGCTTCGCAGCGGAGTGCCCCTCAACTGGCTGCAAATGGAGGACGACCCGGAGATTGTCACCCTCTCCCGCCTCTACGGCATCGCGCGGCAGGCATACGCTCCTGGTGTAGATGAGCTACCGCCCGGCCTGCAAGCTAACACCCTGGAACGGCTGAGCAAGCGCCTGCCCGCCCCCAAACAGCAGGTCAAACAGGCACCCAGGAGCCTGGCGGGCTTCTCCGAGAACGTGCCGGTGCTCACCCAGACCGAGGAAGACCTGCCCCAGCTTGTCACCACCGCCCCGCAGGTGATCGTATCGGTGCTCGTCACCGCGCTGCTGGTTACGCTGCTGGCGGTGGCATATAACACCTTCTTCCCGGCGGCCAGAAGCCCCTACACCTGGATAGAGATGCGCCAGAACGGCAGCGTCGTCGCGGCCCCCAACCTGCCCAGGGGCTACAAAATGCCCAACTGCCCCGCCACCGTAGTCACAGATACCGTGCCTTTCGTGCTCCGCCATTACACCGACTTCACCGACCCTCAGAAGGCCCAGGAGAACGTGGATTTCCCGCTACAATACCTGCCCAGCAGTCTGACCGTTGGCAGCACCTTCTACGGCCTGGGCATGGTGGGGACCGCCATTTCGCCGTGCGACGAACTGGGCAGCGTGCCCTATTCCAGCGCCAGGCTGACCTACCTGGCGCGGAGCACCCCATCGCAGGGTAGCTTCCAGTTGGGCCAGGTCACGGTGTTCTACGTCAGGCAGCAGGTAGTGCCCGTCGATAGCGGCATCAGCACCTTCAAGCAGGTGACGATTGGCGGGCACAGGGGCGTCTTCTGGGAAAGCGAGTCTTACAGGGACTACTCAGGCACGCTCTGGCTGGCCCAGGGCACGATCAGCGTGCTCGTGGTGGAGAAGGGGGATATCGTCGCCACCTTCGTGGGCCAGAAAGACAAAGGCATCACCGAGGAGATGCTCACCACCCTGGCGCAGACGATGTTCGCCGACACTTCCCCACCCGGCACGCCCCAGGCAAGCCAACCTTCGCCAACTACCCCCAGCGGCACCCCCTCCAGCAACATCGCCCTCCCCATACAAAACAAGCGCGTCCCCAGGTAGGGCATTCACCTGTATCCTAAGACACGCCCTGTCAGACGCCCCATTGACACCCCGGCACAGCGCAAGATACAATCGGCCTGATGACAGATAGCGGCACGAGCGTGCTTGGAGCAAGGCAGCACCGGGTAGCACCGTGGGCCTGGGGCGCGACATTCGCGGGTGTGGCGGTTTGCCTGCTGCTCATGGTGGCCCCGGTGTCGCGATTCATCGAGTCCTCGGCGGCCTGGCTCGACTACCCGTACCCCAGGGCCGGTTCTGAGGGGCTGATACTGTACGAGTCGCTGCTGGTCAAGCGCGGCGGCGACATCTACTCCCCCATCACCCCCGAACGCTTCATCTCCGGCCCCTACCCGCCAATCTACTACTGGCTGGCGGCGGCCGTCCTCCCCGACCGATTGCCTGATTTCTCCGGCCCCGCTGTGCCGCCCTCCATCTTCCGCGACGGCCGCACTATCTCCCTGCTGTCGGCTCTGCTTGCCGCCGCTCTCATCCCGCTGGTAGTCGTCTTTGAGGGGCACCATCACAGGCCCAGGCAAAGGCTCTTTGTGGCCGCGGCCGCCGGGCTGGCGGGCAGCATGGTCTTTCTCTCACTGCCCCAGACCACCGTCTGGGCCACCCGCTTCCGGGGCGACATGCTAATGCTGGCCCTTACAGCGGCGGGCCTCCTTTGCATCGCCCTCGGCTCGCCTGGCGGCAAGGCGAACAGGCCGCCGCGCCTGAATTTTCACGTTTCAGCCCCCCTCGTGCTCGGCGCGGCGTGCTTCTCCCTGGCATTCTTCACCAAGCAGACGGCGCTTGCCGGGCCTATCTCCGCCGCGGCTTACCTGCTGCTGCGCGATTGGCGGCTGGGGCTGCGCTGGTGCGTCCTCATGGGGGGCGCGGTGCTGTTGCCCTTCCTTGCGCTCGACCTGGCCACCGGGCACTGGTTCTTCCTCAAGATGGTCAGCTACCACTCGCTGCGCCTGAGCGAGGTGACCCTCACCCGCCTGCTGCAATTCGCCTTCTGGGAGGACCAGTGGCCGCTCATCCTGGTCGCTGTGGCTTACGCGGGCATCCGGCTGTTCGCATGGGCGCGAGATCGCAGGGTGGGTGAAAGCAGGCGGGCCCCCTCGCTAATCGCCCTCTTCGCCATCGCCTCGTTCTTGCTATTGCCCACCGGGGCCGTGATTGGGGCCGACCACAACCACCTGTTGATACCCGGCCTGGCTATATCGCTGGCGGTAGGGGCTGCGCTTGCGTGGGCGGTGAACGGTGTGCTGGGCGAGGGGGGTAAATCGCCCGCGCGTGCTGCGGCCTCTTTGGGCGGGGTGCTCCTGGCGGTAGTTGCGTACGCTGCCATCACCTCCCCGCCTTCAAGCTGGTACAACCCCGACCTCATAGCGCCGTCACCGGAGGTACGGGCGCAGTACGGGAGGATCGTCTACAACGTGAGCCGCAACCCCGGCACGCTCTTCTTCTCGGACGACCCCGGCATAGTGGCCCTCGCCGGGAAGGAAACCCTCTACGACGACCCGTTCACCATGACCGCGCTGGCCGAGGCGGGCCGTTGGGATGAGGCCGCTTACCGCACTATGCTCCGTGAGGGCAGGTTCGGCCTGCTGGTGCTCTCCTGCGACGTAAACTCTCCCCGCACCTGCCGCGCCGACACTTTCACCCCCGGCGTGCTCGACAGCATCCGCGACGGCTACGACGTGCTCTTCCGCGACATTATGTTCACTTACGCGCCCAGGTGACGCTCCGAACACACTTGCGGACCTACTTGCCCCATGCGGGCCACATGGCGTCTTTCACCAAGGGGAAGATCTGGTGCGGCTGGTCGTCTACGAGGCTCAGGCGGGCGATTGAGAGGCCGGTAGGGGTCCACTGTAAGCCAAAGGTAGACTCCTTGAGATAGCCCGTCTCCACCACCAGGCGGTCGCCGCCGGGGGACCACGCGGGGTTGTTGGTGAGTGGAGGGAGGGGTGATAGCTCGCCCACGCTGCGCCGCCTGAGGGCCACCTGGGGCTCGCCCTGCTGGGTGCGGCTGCGGAAGGCTATCAGGTCGCTGTCCGACCCGGTAGAGGCGGGAGAGAAGCGCGGCCCCGGACCCTGCGCGTACTCGCCCAGCCCGGTGCCGATGTAGCGTAGCTCGTTGCGAAACGGCGTAGCTTCTGCCTGCAACACCCCATACACCAGCAGCGCGCCCGATAGCGTCTCCGCGTAGATTATGGTGCGGCCATCGGGCGACCACTCAGGCTCACCACCGGGCACCTGGCGCATGTCACCCTCGCGCCCCGTGGAGAGCGGCCAGCGTAGCAGCCAGAAGGGGTTGTCCACGCCGGACACTGCCACGAACAGGCCGTCCGGCGACCAGCGCACCGATTTCTCGTATAGCGGCCCCCGCGACACGGCGGACCCGGTGAGCGACATGATCTCTATTGGGTCGCCACCCTCCACCGGCGCGGCCCAGGCTATCTCCCTGCCCATCGTCGTGGCGTCGAAGGTAAAGTAGCCCACCATCTTGCCGTCAGGGGTCCAGCCGAGGCGCTGGCGGTCTGATATGCTCCCGGAAACCAGCTTGCGGGGTTCGCCCCCCGTGGAGGCGATAACATACACGGCATCCGTGGTGGTGAAGGCCACCAGGCTGCCGTCGGGCGACGGTTGGGGCGGGTTGGTGACGCCGAGGGATGCCAACCGGGTCTCGCCGGAACCATCGGGGGATATGCGCCACAGGCCGGTCGATCTCACGAAGAAGACGTTACCCGGCGCTCCAGGCACCGGCGTGTAGCCCTTGTTCTGCTCGATGCGAACGGGGGTCTTGCCTATCTCAAAATTGGGGCTTTCGGGGTTGGAGGAGCCTGGGGTAGCGGTTGGCAGCTCGGGTGGTGGCTTGGGCACTTCGCACCCCGACAACACCCCCGCGAACAACAGCAGTAGCAATAGCACACACGATACCCGGCTCATATTTCAGTATAGCACAGCAGACCGCCCATCCCAGGCAAGGAGGACGCGCGCACCAGGATTTTACGGTTTTGTTAATGCGCGGCGATAAGGCCCCCACGGCCCCGAACCCCCGGTATGCGGCCCAAAGCCTCCCCATTGTCATCCTGAGCATAGCGAAGGATCAGCCGCCCGTTCTTGACAGTCGCTTCTACAGGACTCTGGCCCCCTCTGTCATTCTGAACGCAGTGAAGAATCTAAGATGCTGCTTATGCCTCAGGGTTGATCGTCAGCCCCATAGCCCCTCTGTGCAACAGCCTCACCTTACCACCTTCTTTAGATTCTTCACTGCGTTCAGAATGACAGAGTCCCCCCTCTGCCCCTCCCCTCCAACACTGGCTGTAGCAAAACAGTCTGCGGCCGCTACACACGAGATGCGCGTAATCGGGTATAATTAGTAGGTACGTTGCACCCCGGCGCAGAGGCAAACAGAGCTATAGAAGCGAGTATCAAGATGAGCGCGAGAGAGCATTTATACAAGTCGGAAGCGGTGGTCATCAGGCGGTCGGACCTCGGGGAGGCCGACAAGATACTGACCATCTTTACCCCCCACTTCGGCAAGCTGCGCGTGGTCGCCAAGGGCGTGCGCAAGGTAAGCAGCCGCCTGGCCGGGCACGTCGAGCTATTCACCAGGAGCCAGATGCTCCTCGCCAAGGCCCGCAACCTTGACATCGTCACCCAGAGCGAGACGCTCGACAGCTATCGCCCTCTGCACGACGACCTCGACCGCGTAGCCAATGCCTTCTACGCCGCCGAACTGCTCGACGCCCTCACCCCCGACGAGCTTGAGAGCTACCCCATCTACAAGCTCATGGTGGACAGCTTCAGCCTGCTCTGCACCGACCCCGACCCCGCCCGCGTGCTGCGCTGGCTGGAATTGCAACTCCTCGGCTACCTCGGCTACACTCCCGAACTCACCAAGTGCGTGGAATGCCGCAACGACATCGAGCCCACCGTGAACACCTTCAGCCCCGCGCTGGGCGGGGTGCTGTGCGCTTCGTGCCGCAGGCCCGGCGTGGGCCGCGATCTCTCGGTGAACGGCCTCAAGCTGCTCAGGCTGATGCAGCGCAATCCCTACAGCGCCGTGAGCCGCGTCCGCCTCGACCCCGACTTGCACCACGAGCTGCAATCCGTCCTCCAAAGCTACATCACCTACATCCTCGAACGCGAACTCCGCTCCACCCACTTCATCAAAGGGCTAAGGGTCGAAGGGTAAGCACATAGCCCTACCACGCACTTCGATGCCGGGCGAAGGAGATGGAGATGGATAGGAGCACGCACACAAGCGTCTGGTACAGGTGGTCTCCCAAAAGGCTCTGGACTCCGTTCGCCCCGCAGGACGTGGGCACCCTCCTGGTCACACCGCGTTACCTCGAATACAGCAGCAGAAGGCGAAGCGTGCGTATTCCCACAGCAGACATCATCAGGATCTCGATGGGCAGGCAGGGCAGCGACTGGATAAATAAGTGGGTCAAAGTCGAGTATGGCCGCGACAAGGTGGCCTACTTTGCTGACGGGCGGTTCATGGGTTGGAGGGGAATCCTTGGCGGTACGAGGAGACTTCTAGAGAGACTCGAGTTAGCAAGGAGTAGTTGAGATGGTTGCGTACGTGATAGTCGAGGTTGATGTGACGGACCCCGAGGGCTACGAGGAATACAAAGCCCCTGCCGCGGCCAACGTGCTTGCGTCGGGTGGCCGCTACAGGGTACGCGGGGGCAAGACGGAGGTGCTTGAGGGCGATTGGCAGCCCAAGCGCCTGGTGGTGCTGGAATTCGATAGCATGGAGCAAGCAAAGGCGTGGTGGCACTCGGAGGAGTACGCTCCCCTCAAGGATATCAGGCACCGCACCACCAACAGCAAGATGATCGTGGTCGAGGGGGTCTAGTCTGCAACAATAGCATACCAGGAGACGGAACCGCCAAGACGCCAAGAACGCCAAGGACCACGCCAAGATAGAGGATTGTTATTTATACAAGGGGACCAGGGTACTTGCTGATGTACCCTGGTCCTTTTTGCACCTATCTCCCTATCCTTAATCTCTGCGCGTCCTTTGCGCCCTTTGCGTCTTTGCGTTTCCGTCTCTCACTGGAACTATCACACCACGCTGCAATTTTCAGGGTGGCTCATGGCAAGTTACCGCGTCAGGAGCGCGTCCATCTCGTCGGCGTCCAGCACGCGACCGTTCATGTCGCCTGCCCGGTTGGTGCACAGGTAGGCGATGAAGCGTGCGGGGCGTTCGGGCGGGGCGAGCATGCCACGGCGGTCGTAGGCGACGTACAGGGCGCGCAGCTCGGGAGAAATGGCCTCGGTGGGGCGCGAGCGCATGTCTTCCTGCATGCGGGTGTCCACGATGCCGGGGCGCAGGGCCACCGCTACAACGCCCTGGGGCGCGCCCTCGGCTGCCAGGATGCGCGTGAAGTGCTCCACGGCGGCTTTGGCTACGCTGTAGGGGGCCATCGAGGGCACCGCCACCGAGGCGGAAGCCGACGACACGTTGACGATGCGCCCCCACCGCCTGCTCTGCATGTATGGCAGGGCCTCGCGGGAGCAGAGGAACACCCCCGTCATGTTCACGTCCATAGCGTGCCGCCACTCGGAGAGCGAAAGCTGGCCGACGGGCTTGGTCGCCCCCGTCTCGCCCGCGTTGTTCACCAGGATATCGACGCCGCCCCAACGCCTGCGCACCTGCTCGAACGCCTCCACCACGTCCGACTCGCGGGTCACATCGGCGCGGATAGCCATCGAGCGCCCGAAGCCATACTCGTCGCGCACCAGGCGGGCCGTCTCCTCCACCTCGGGCAGCGACCGCGCCAGGGCCACGACCCTGGCCCCCAGCCCGGCCAGCGCCAGCGCCGTCGCCCTGCCCAGCCCTCGCCCGCCGCCCGTCACCAATGCTACTTTGCCCTCAAGCTCCATTGCTCGAATTCCTCCCTTGCGTGCCAGGAGCGCCCACCCCATGCACACCCCAATCTTAGCATGCTCCCCCACGCGTGTCCAGCGGAATTAGACGGAACCGCCAAGACGCCAAGAACGCCAAGAGCGCGCCAAGTTTAGTGATGGTGTGCTGGACAACAGGACCAGGGTACAACTCCGCGTACCCTGGTCATCTTTTGCACCCACCAAACCTTCATCCTCTTTGCGCGTCCTTTGCGTCCTTTGCGTCTTTGCGTTTTCGTCTATTGGCGCGTTCTTGGCGTTCTTGGCGTCTTGGCGGTTCCGTCTCCTTTTCATCTTTCCCAGGAGTTGACTATGTTATACTGGGGCACTATGCCGAGGCATCCGACAGACAACGAGGAGAGAGAGGGCCGAAACGCGGCCACGGGGGACACCAGGCAGATGCCCGTCGTGGAGGGTCCGGCGGAGGAGATTGCGGGCAAAAAGGTCATAGAGCCACCCAGGATCGACCCTCCCAGGGCAAAAGGGTCTTCCGAGAACGGGGCCGCCGAGGGCGAGGTGACGCAGGAGACGGTGCCCATGCCCGTGGCCTCGTGGACCGGCACGCAGGTGCAGGTGCCCGCCCCCGTCCAGGCCCCCGACAAGCCACCCCCCTGGCGCCGTCGCGCGGCTACCGGAGACAGAAGCCCCCTCACCCGCCCGGTGGAGGTGGGCGAACGCCCGGGCCTGCTCACCACGGAGTTGCGGCGAGCCATGCCCGCCTGGGCCTTGCCCCTGCTCACGTTCCAGCCCTTCAGCGTCTGGCTCGGGGCGCGCCTCGGGCTGACCCTGCTGGCAATCCTCGCGGGGCTGATGCTGCCCGGCCTCCCACCCAAAGGCACCGCCAACTGGTACGGCTCCCCCGGCGGCCCTCCCCTCACGGGCCTCGTGGACCGTCTTGCGGGCGTCTGGACGCGCTGGGACGGCCAGTGGTACCTCAAGATAGCCACCGAGGGATACCAGACCGGCGACGGCTCGGCGGCCTTCTTCCCGCTCTACCCCTGGATACTGCGCGCTACCGGCTGGCTGGCGGGCGAGCGATTCATCTGGGCGGGCATCCTCATTTCGGGCCTCTTCTTCCTGGCCGCCATGCTGCTGCTCCACCGCCTGGTGCGCCTCGACTTCCACCCCGAGGACGCCCACCGCACTACCTTCTACCTGGCCGCCTTCCCTATGGCTTTCTTCTTCTGGGCCGTCTATAGCGAGTCGCTGTTCCTCCTGCTGGCGGTAGCCACCCTGTTGGCGGCGCGCACTCACCGCTGGTGGATGGCCTCTATTGCTATATCGCTGGCGGTGTGGACCCGCTCGTTCGGGCTGCTGTTGCTGCTGCCCCTCGCCTGGGAGTTGTGGCGGGCCTACCACCCACCCATGCCCACCGAGATGGACGTCATGCCGCCCGCCCGGCCCAGCCCCATCAGCCTCTTCTCCCTAGTGCTGCCCATGCTGTCGCTCGTGGGGTTCCTCATGTTCGCTTCCCTGCGCTTCGGTGACGCCCTGGCTCCCATTACGGCGCAGACCGGCTGGAACCGGCATTTCTCCTGGCCGTGGGAGACGATAGCGAACGGCTGGACGGAGGCCACGAGCATGCCGTTCCAGTTCCAGCCCGAAAACCAGAGCTGGACCTATTTTGCCTCGCTGGCGCTGGCCCTGGTGCTGGGAGTGCTGGCCTTGCGCTGGCTCAGGGGCAGTTATAGCATCTACCTGTGGAGCGGCATTCTTTTTCCCCTCTTCTCCGCCACGCCCCACAACCCGCTGCTTTCGTACCCGCGCTTTTTGATAGTGCTCTTCCCGATGTTCATCGTACTGGCCCTCATCGGCAGGAACCGCTACGCGCACCAGCTAATCCTCTGGCCCAGCATCCTGCTGCTGGCCCTGTTCACCATTAGATTCGTGAACTGGTACTGGGTCGCCTGACCGCCTGACACCCCATACCCGATTGGAGCCTAAAATGGAACTTACGGGCAAGAAGATAGCCCTGCTGTGCGAGGACCTGTTCGACGACCAGGAGCTAATCTACCCGCTATACAGGATGCGAGAGGCCGGGGCCGAGGTGGACATCGTGGCACCCGTCGCGGGCAAGACCTACAAGAGCAAGGTTGGCTTCGAGGTAAAAAGCGACAAGTCCTCCGACGACGTAACACCGGGCGAATATGACGCGGTCATAGTGCCTGGGGGCTACTCACCCGACAAGATGCGCAGGCACGAGTCGATGGTGAGCTTCGTGCGCGACATGGACCACTTGGGCAAGCCCATAGCCGCCATATGCCACGCGGGCTGGCTGCTCGTAACGGCTGACATCGTGAGGGGGCGCACCGTCACCGGCTTCTCCAGCCTCCACGTTGACCTGCGCAACGCCGGGGCCGAGGTAGTGGACCGCGAGGTGGTGCGCGACGGCAACCTGATCACCTCACGCGGCCCGGCAGACCTGCCCGCCTTCTCCCGCGCCATTATCGCCGCGCTGGCTGAAGGGGACTAGGCCATGACGGTACGGCAAATAGGCTGGCAGACCTTCACTGTGCCCAGGGCTGAAGTGGCGCACCAGACCCAGGTAGTCCTGGGCCTTAACCCTGCCTTTCGCAACGTAAGACGGCTCAACAACGGCACGCTGTTCCAAGTGACGGTCAAGACCAACCCCCTGTTCCTCGCTACGAACATGGAAATCGAGCTGGACGAGAACGACCTGGGCACTACCGTAACCGCGACCCTTACTTCACAGGTTTTCATACTGGGAGATGTAGGCGGGTTCTACTACCGCTATATGCGCGATTTCCTGGCAGCATTACAGAACCGTCTCACGTCCACGCAAGGCCGCCCAATCGTGTCGAACCAGGCAGCATTCAAGATGGAGACAAACTGGGCCGCGGTAGCTTACACGTTGCTCATCATCGTGCTTGGCATCTGGATGGCCCTCACCTTCCGCATGCCAATATTCCGCCTGTTCATGGCCGTCGCGATAATAGCAGCCGTAGCAAGCCTCGTCCGAATAGTACGCGGCGGTCGTCTAAGCCCCTGACACAACACCACCCACGCTAACACCGCAAACACAATTAAGAATTAAAAATTAAAAATTAAGAATTTCCGGAGGCTATCATGTTCGGACAGCGCCTGGGCACCGGCGACGATGGGTACACCGACCTGCTGGGGGCCGAGAGGGTCGCCAAGTACGACCTGCGCCCCGAAACCTACGGCACGCTGGACGAAGCCACCAGCATGATGGGCCTTGCCCGCGCCCTTTCCCAACAGACCCGCGTCAAAGAGGTACTGCTCCACGTCCAGCACGACGTCTACCTGCTGATGGCCGAGGTAGCGGTGCCCCTCGAAACGCTTGAGAAGCTGCCCTACCGCATCACCGCCGAGCAGGCCGACTGGCTCGACACCACCATCACGGAACTGGAGCAAGAGGTGCAACTGCCCAGGCAGTTCGTCCTCCCCGGTGCAAGCCCCGCCTCCGCCTCCATAGACGTAGCTCGCGGCATGGTGCGCCGGGCCGAGCGCCACGCCGTCCGCCTGGTGCACGAAGGCCAGATGCCCGCGGGCCACGTCCTGCGCTACCTCAACCGCCTCTCCTCCCTCCTCTTCATCCTCGCCCGCTACGAAGAATCCGCCTCCGGCATCCCCTTCGACATCGCCAAACGGTGAGGAGACGGAACCGCCAAGACGCCAAGACGCCAAGGACCACGCCAAGAATAAGGATGGTTAGGGGGCATAAAAGGACCAGGGCACATCTTATCGTACCCTGGTCCTTTTACCTGGAACACCCTTACTATCTTGGCGTGGTTCTTGGCGTTCTTGGCGTCTTGGCGGTTCCGTCTCTTATCGTGAGTTACACCCCATACCTGGAGCGCAGGCGCAGGACTGTTACCCAGGCGACCACGCCGAGGAGGAAGCTGCCGAGGATAAGGCCGTTGAAGCCGAGGCCGATCTGCTGTATGAAGATGCCGCCGCCGAAAGCGCCGACCAGTTGGCCCAGGCCGAGCAGCACCGAGTAGAGGCCCATGACCGCCCCGCGATGCTCGACGTGCGCTTCCGAGATCTCGGCGAGGAAGGCCAGGGCCACGGGGGTGAAACCGCTGATTAGCAGCAAGCCAACCACCACCAGCGGCGCGAGGGGCCACTGCCCCACAGGCTCCCCGAACGGCAGCCAGCTATTGTTGATAGCCAGCAGGCCGAAGCAGGTGATGAAGAGGCCCGCCAGCGATGCTATCATCATGTTGGTCTTGCGCAGCTTCGCGTACACCCGGCTCCATAAGAAGATACCCACCATGAACAGGATGCCGAATACCACCGCGCCCGCGCCCACCTGCCACACCTGGAAGTTGTTTTCCAGCAACTGCCCCTCGGACAGGTCGCCCTCGGCCTTCAGCATCAGCGGCTGAATGTGCGCCGACCACAGGCCGACCACGGCGTTCACGGCGAGCCAGGCCGGCATAAAACTCAGCAAGGTAGGCTGCTTGAGCAACTCCCCATACGACTTGATGCGCTCGCTCAGCATGGTGCGTATCGGGTGGGGATCGCCCGAGGCCGCCTGCTTGATCTGCTGCTGGTGCACGCGGGCCGCATCAGGCAGCGTTTCGGGCACCATGAAGTAGAGGAGCGCGGCGGTCGCCAGGTAGATGCCGCCGATCACGTAGAAGCCCAGGAAGGCCACCGACGTGCCAAGCAGCTTGTCCAGCAGGGAAACCAGCCCGTTGCCGCCCACTATGCCGATGAGGAAGCTAATCTCGTACAGGCCCATCACGCGGCCCCTTAGCGCCGCCATTTTCTTGCCGGGCCCTGACGTCGCATCCGCCAGGTAGCCGAGGGCGCTGGGCACCTTTGCCGCCGTGGATACCCCCTCCAGCAATCGCGCCAGCACCAGCACGTAAACGACCGTGGTGAGCGGATAGATGGGCAGGGCTATCACCCCGACCAGGGGCCCGAGCACCAGCAGGAAGCGCCTGCCTCGCAAGTCGCTAAGCGCGCCGAATACCGGTGAAAGGGTAAGCTCCGACACGTAGAATACAGCGTACAGCAGGCCGATAAGGGCGGGGTCCGCGTGGACCACCTGTTTGAGGTAGGCCCCCAGCAGCAGGGCCGTCGCGCCCCCCGCCAGGCGCAGCAAGAAGCTGGACGCTATAACGACCTTGAGGGGCGTATCGATGCGCTGAGAAACCTCAGCTTCCACCTCGTCGATCTGCACGACGGTGGGGTTTATGATAATTGGGGGCTCTTCACTGGTTACTGCCATATCATTAGGAGCATATCACAGGTAAGCGGCAGCACACAAGACCTGTTGGTACTGCCACCGGCGTATCATTCGCTAGGTCAAAGGTACGGTCGTGCGGAGGCGTGCTGTACCGGCAACGAAGCTGGGAAGGGGTAGAACGCGGTACGGGTAGTGCAAGGTAAGTATAATGGCTGGATAGGGCCCAGACAAGTACCCCTGTGCCCCTATGCTATCATCATTCATCATCTATCGCACATCGTCCAGACAAGGAGCACCCACATGAAAGAGCCACGCGTCATGCTCGCCGGGAGCGGAAGCGCAGACGACTCTCCGCAGTTAGACAAGATATTCGCCGCCTGGACCGGGCGCAGCGGCAGGATGCTCTACCTGCCCATCGCTATGAGCGGCGACCCGCGTAAAGACTACGCATCAACCCACGACCGGGTCTCCGGCATGTTCAAAGACCTGGGAGTGGGCGAGGTCGAGATGTGGACCAGGCTCGATGGGCACGCGCCGGAGGAGTTGCGCGACTTCGACTCGGTGTACATAGATGGCGGCAACACCTTCCTGCTGATGGACCTGCTGAGGTCGTCAGGATTCGATAGCCACCTGTCGGAATACGTAGCGCGAGGCGGGGCCATCTACGGGCGTAGCGCGGGGGCCGTGGTGCTGGGCCGCAACGTGCTCACCGCCTCCCACCTCAACCGCAACGAGGTGGCCCTGACCGACACGCGCGGCCTGGACCTGGTGGGCGGCCATGCCATCTGGGTGCACTACCGCGAGCAGGACGACCCGCTTATCTACGAGTACATCCACAAGTACATGTTCCCCGTGCTGGCCCTCACCGAGCGCGGGGGCGTGGGGATAGAGGCGGGGCGCATCATCGCCTGGGGCAGCGAGCCGAGCTACCGCTTCACCCGGCGGCGCAAGCGGGAGATACAACTGGGGGAGCAGGTATAGGTTTCTAGAAGCCGACTCAAGAACGACAATGGTGGATAGAAGCACGCAAAGCCCCGCCTATGTCATTTCGAGCGTAGCGAGAAATCTCGTCCCTCACCACCCAGGTACCGCCTTTCTTACGATACAGAGTCCCATGAGAAAAGAGCCACATCGGGGTGGAGGACGAGATTTCTCACTACGTTCGAAATGACATAGGCGGGGCTTTGGGCGCGGATGTTCAACTATGTGGTTTTAGAGAGTGGTTTTAGAGATGGCTTCTAACAGCGTCGTAAGCCGGAAGTGACGGCCTCGTCCTCGCTCGCGGTGAGCCAGGGTGCGGGCACCAGGTACCCCCTACCGGCCATGTTGGGTGCAAGAGGTTCGCTCCGCAGTCGCCGCAATCGCGCCAGGTTGGCTATACCAACGCACACACCTACCAGCGTCAGTGCCAGGAGCAAGCTGAGGTACAGGTTAAGTCCATAGGCGCTCACGAGCAAGGCCGCGTTGACCAGGTACCACACGAACAGGGCGAATGTCTGCCGTGTAAAGCGGCGAACAAAGAAATACAGGTCGCGGCATTTTGTATGCATCCGAGTGGTCCCCACCTGAGCGAATATCCACCAACAACAGCCTGACAAATGTTACACGAGTGAGTAAAGCGCGGTATAGTCCCTATGATGGTTGCTACAAGCTTAACTCACATTGCGGTCAGCCACAATGAGCCAGTGGTACCCCACCGAATAATTACATAGTCCCATAGCATCACCGGCATACCCCAGCAATCAAGAACAAGCCCAGTGCTGATTTGCACACGGCGGCTGCCAAGTCCCACAAGCGGCGACATGAGCAGCCAAGAGTGCCCTTGTCATCCTGAGCGTAGCGAAGGATCAGGTGGGTAGGTGAGAGTC
>DASVQO010000223.1:0-7887 GCA_036389075.1 Chloroflexia bacterium
AGAACACGCAGAGCGGATACAAGTTTCGATGAGTGTCCTGTAATATTCGCACTAACCACTAACCACTAACCACTAACCACTAACCACTAACCACTAACCACTAACCACTAACCACTAACCACTAACCACTAACCACTGACCACTGACCACTGATCACTATGAGCGCAAGACGCAAAAACCTATCGCAAGCCGCACCGCTCAACAGGCGCAGAAGTGGACCTGTGTTGAAAGTGGTGCCTCGCGCCGTCACGCGCAGTGCGGTTAGCTTCGCCGAGCAGTCGGTGTCGGGGGTGCGGCGCAACTTCTTGCGCTACTTCGACTTCCACCCGGCGCTCACATTGCTGCTTGTGGTAGCGATTGTGGCGGTGGTGTGCGTCATCTACTTGCGGCAAGTGACGGCCGTCGCCAACGCCAACTACGAGCTACAGGCGCTGCAAGCCGGGCACGCCGACCTGATTCGCGAGCAGCAAGAGCTACAGGTAGAGATTGGCCGCGCCCAGTCCCTCTCGCACATAGAGGAGGTGGCCCGCAACAACCTGCACATGGTCCCCCTCGAAGACCGCTACACCTACCTGATGATCCCGCCCGGCCCCCTCACCGCCATGACCCCACAACCAACGTCCGAAGCCGCCCAGCCCCCAGGCAGCCCCTAACCCGACACGCAACGTGTAACACGTAACTGCTGGACAGCCTGGATCAATTAAGAATTAAAAATTAAGAATTAAGAATTAACACTTTCTCCCCCGGAGCACGCATGGCAACCACGACCGGTACACTCAACCAGAAAGCGCACGCCGCACGTCCCAACAGGATCAGCCCTCGGCGCGTGGTGTGGGTGCTGCTGTTCTTTGTGGTTTTTGGCGCGTACAACACCTACCGGGTGTTCAGCGTGCAGGTCTTGCAGCACGACATACTTTCGCTGAAGGCCGAGACCCTCATCAAGTGGCCCGACGAAATACCCCCGCTACGGGGCCTCATCTACGACACGCGGGGGCAACTGCTGGCGGGGAACATCACCGCGCACGACGTGGACGTGGATATATCGCGGCACAAGGACGACGCGAGCAAACACGCCGTGGCGGATAAGCTGGCCCCGGTCCTGGGACAGGACCCCGAAGCCCTGTTTACGAAGCTCAAGTCAGCCGATGCAAACACCATCTCCGTGCGCGTTGCTACCAAGATAGACGACGCCACGGTCGCGAACATTCGCAAGCTGATTGACGAAAATGAAGACCTTTTTGCCTTCACCATTAGCCTTAGGAAAGTGCCGTTGCGCCAGTACCCGGGCGGCACGTTGGCCTCATCGCTGCTGGGGTACACCGACTACGCCAACGTGGGGCACTACGGCGTCGAGGAGTACTACAACGACAAGCTGGCCGGGGAGGCGGGCTGGATAATCGCGGAGCACGACAACCAGGGCCGCCCGCTCGTGCTGGAGCAGCCGCAGATGCAGGCGGCGGTCGATGGTAGCGACCTGGTGCTCACGGTAGACAGCGCGGTGCAGTACATCGTGGAGCGCGGGCTGAAGCAGGCGATAGAGGAGTACAAGGCCGAGAGCGGCTACGTGATCGTGCAGGACCCCAATACCGGGGCTATCCTGGCGATGGCGAACTACCCCTCTTACGACCCCAATGTTTTCTACAACGAGACGAATTACGCGCGGTTCATGAACGTCGCCGTCAGCAACGTGGTGGAGCCGGGTTCCACGATGAAGGTGCTCACTTACGCTTCGGCAATAGATGCCGGTGCCGTGCTTTCAACCACCAGCATGTACGGTACGGCGTGCGTGTACAAGTACAAGTCGCAGTTGTGTAACGCTACCTTTACGGAATGGGGTTGGCAGACCATGCTGCAAGGCCTGGGACGTTCGGACAACGTTGCCTCGATGTTCGCAGTGGAGAAGCTGGGCGAGAAGAAGTACTATGACTACTTGCAGGCTTTCCGCATCGGCAGACCTACCGGCGTGGACATAGCGGGCGAGGTCACGGGCACTCTGAGGTTGCCCGGCGACACGGACTACAGCCCGGTGGACATGTACACCAACTCGTTCGGGCATGGCGTGGACGTTACCCCCTTGCAACTCATCAATGCCGTGTCCGCCGTGGCGAACGGGGGCACGCTCTACAAACCCTACGTGATGCAGGAGATTCACCAGGGAAGCAAGGTAGTACTGAAGAACGAGCCGCAGGCCCTGGGGCGGGTCATCAAACCGGAGACCGCAACTGAAATAGCCAACATGTTGGCCTACGGTGTAGAAAACAAGCTGGTAGCGCGACTGGCCGCGGTGCCCGGCTATCACGTGTCGGTAAAAACGGGTACGGCTGACATCGCGGTCAACGGGGGCTATGGCGATGGCGGCACGCTGGCTTCCGCGGTGGGTTTCGCCCCGTCGCAAGGGCCTAAGTTCACTCTCTACATTGGGCTGGTCCGGCCGTCTACGAGCCGCTGGGGCGAGAACACTGCCTCCCCGGCGTGGGGCAAGATCGCTAAGGAACTGCTGCTCTACATGAAGGTGCAGCCAACCGTGCCCGTAGCCACGCCCACTCCGCAGCCGTGATACACGGAATGCAGTGTGGGGATTGTGGTGCACGTATCTGCCCTTATCAACCTCTAGCGTTGGCCGCGACTCCGATCTTCTCGGCGATCTCGACCATAGCGGTATCGCGCTCGCTTGGGGACAGACCACTGAGCGGGCGGGCAGGTGAATAAGCTGCCTGGTACTCGCCTATAGGTGACAACCGGTATGCGCTTGGGCGTACCGGCACCCAGATGATGGTAAGTCCCTGCTTCTCCGCACTTTGTAGTAACTGGGGTAGTTCGTTTGTGGCTATAAAGTCCGAGGCCAGGAAGTCGGGCGAAACCAGCAGCACCGCGACCTGCGCCTGCGCCAGGGCCTGGCTGATACTATCCCGCCACTTCGCTCCAGGCTGTATGCTTGTATCATCCCAGAGCGATACGGCCCCACCTTTGCTCCTTATCAGGGGTTTCAGGTGAGTCTGTAGAAGGTCCAGCCACTTCTTGTCTTTGTGGCTATAGCTTACGAAGATGCTGGTTTTGGCTGGCTTATCGCGCGTTGCATCGACAGTGGTTGCCGAATCCGTGGGATGCTCGATTGAGTCTTTTGAGTGAGTCTGGGTGGCCGCCGTCGTTGCAGCGGTCGAACCGACCTCTTCGACAAAGCGTTTCAACGCGTGGTTGTCTTTGTTGTACCTGTAGGCGGCGGCTATTAGCTCTTCCAGGCGTCCGCGGCTCCTGGCCCAGGAAATCAGTTCAAAGACCGCCTGGCTCAGGTTGCCTGTACCCGCGACGGCGTACAAGTTCACACCAAGCTCGAATTCAGCGAGCATACTCAGGTCGCTAAAAGTAGGGAAGGCATCTAGTAGCGCCTCGTAGAATTGCTTGTTTTGCTCTCTGGTCAACTCCATGTGCCATCTCCTATCGAGGGCAAATATAGACATAGGCAATTGTAACAGAGGGCCGGTAGCCCACAATTTTGCCCTCTATTTGGCAGCCTGGTAGATCGCCTCAGCGATCTTCACTAATTCGTCGTCGCGCTGTGCGGCATTGAGCCTGCTCAACGGCCTGGTAGGTTCAGACAGCGCCTGGTAATCATAAATGGGCGTTTGCTTGTATGCACTGGGCCTTATGGGGATCCAAAGAATAGTCAGACCCTGTCGCTTGCCTGACTCGAGAAATTTCGGCAGTTCGTACTGCCCGATAAACTCCGAAGCAAGAAAATCGGGAGAAACAAGTAACACAGCAACTTTTGCTCGTGCCAACGCTTTGGTAATCTCATCACGCCACTCGGCACCAGGGTTGATGCTTGTGTCAACCCAGGTATCGAGTTTGTGCCATATTCTATACGGTTTAAGGTGAATCTGGAGCCTCTCGAGCCAAATTCTATCTCTGTGGCTATAGCTAATGAAAACTTGCGTGCGAAATTCGACAGAAACCAGTGTGGAGGACCCGGTGATCTCTGCTTGCTCCAATGTTGTTGCGGATGAGGTTTGATCGAAAGTAACCTTTGGCTCGCTACTCGCTACTTGAATACGAAGAATCCTCGTTAGGGCTTCGAAAGCTTGCTGGGACATATATTGATCGGCCTCTGCAATCTTCGCCATTTGCACAAGCTGGCTTGCATAGTGCGCGTCTTCCGCAGGCGGAGGAGTTGCCCTGGTCAATCTAGAGCGCTTGCGATATTTAGAGGTCATTGCCATCCCCCAGCTAGCTGCGTCACCCTCTGACCTCCGTACTACTTCTTATCTCCGCGGTTTCTCGGCTGAGAACCTCAACATTGTCCTGGACCACACGTGCAGTGGGGTGCTGAGGTCCCAAAGCGCGCTGGAGGATGGCGAGAGACTGTTCCAACAGCGAGCGGGCGGTAGATAGATCCTCCTGTCTATAAAGAAGTCCCGCCAGGTTGTTCAAGGCCAGGGCGGTTTCAGGGTGATTGGGTCCAAGCACCTGCTCGCGTATGGCAAGGGCACGCTCGTACAAGGGACGAGCCGCATCATAATCGCCCTGCATCTGTAGTAGCGAGGCGAGATTGTTAAGGCTGGTAGCAGTATTAGAGCGGTTCGGGCCTGATGCTTGTTCGCTTATACTCAGAGCACGTTCGTATAGGGAACGGGCCGACACCAGCTCTCCCTCACTTTGGAGGAGCGAAGCCAGGTTGTTCAGGCTTACTATAGGATTGATGCCATCGAGCCCTGGTATGTTCTCCCAGATCGCCAGGGCTCGCTCGTAGAGATCGCGCGCCGCTTCACGTTCACCCTGGCTCCGTAGTAAGGCTGCCAAGTTGTTCATCAAGTTGGCGGCACGGGTGTCGGCCCGGGGTTCAGCGCGCTCAACGGCATGGCGCAAGTGTTCCAGGTAGATCGCGCTACCGGGAGGGTAACCCGACTCTCTAAGAGCACGCGTTTCGAATATCAATGCTTCTTCGTCGGACGCGATATCGGTCGTCGCGTCGGGAGACTGGCTACGAACGAATGCGGCAATTAGCGGATGGAGAATACAGGCCCCATTCTGATCGGACTGCAACAGGCTCAGCGTATGCAGCAGGTCAAAGACCGGGCTAATCTGCCCCGTGGTGTCTGGGTCATCAGGATCGAGGCCCGCAGCTCGCAACATTAGACGGCGCGGAATTGGAGCGGTGGCGAAATGCGCAGCGCGGTGCAACACGGTAAGAGCCATGCCGTCCACAGGCTTGCTCGAGTCAAGGCGGCCATAGCTCACCTCTAAGGTGTCAAGGAGGTCACTGTAGTGAACCCTCGCCCAACCTGCAGCTCCCAACTCCGGTGATACGGGGTTATTCTCACCCGCACCTGACCTAAGTCGCTTGTAATAACTAGCAAGGGATGTATGTGGATAGGTTTCCAGGAAACCTGCTGCAAGACTTAAGGCCAGTGGGAGATAGCCCAACTCCTGGCAAATGGCGCCGGCCGTCGCAGCCGTGGCGTCCTCGGAGAGAAGAGACCGTACATCCTTTCCGGCGGCGCGTGGCATGAGGAGTAACTCCAGGGCGGCCTGATGGGAAAGCGGGCCGAGGTATATTGGAGTCACATCAACACTGATAAACAGATCAAGATCGCGGGTGGTTATTATCACCCTACTGCCACCTGGAGCGGGATACCATTCTTCGAGTAGAACTGTGTCTGCAACGTCGTCGAGTATCAGAAGGCGTGGTTCTTCGCTCTGCAAAGCAGCTTGCACGGCTGCAAGGTTGACTGCGATGGCCGCCGGATCATAACCAGGCAAGTCTAAGATGTCGGGGCCGGCCAGTGAAGCAATCTGGGCGGGCACCGCTGCTACTGAATTCATATTCAGCCATAAGATACCCCCTGGATATTCACCACTCTCTAACATGCGATAGGCGAACTCCACAGCAAGCTGGGTCTTGCCTATGCCCCCCACACCCACTATGGCCAGCGCTTGGTTCGATGCCAGTGTCTGCGTCAACCTGTTCAATTCCTCTTCCCGATCAACAAAGCGCTGATTTCGCGGGAAGGGCACATTGAAGGGGATATCCAAGCGATCCAACTCCGGCTCTGCTCGCTTGGACGCTCGCTTGACCTCCTTGAGCAGCGACCTGAGTCGCCGGTCCCCTGGGTCCTGTTCTAGAACTGCGGCCACCAGTATTGCCAACTTACCCTGTGCTTCTCCCCAGCGAATCAGGTCGAGGGCTACCTGACGAAACGTGCCTCTGCCTGCAATTGCATACAGATTCTCACCTAGTATTAGAGTAGTCAATCTATCCAGGTCCGGCAGCGTGGGGTAAGCAGCTAACAGGGCTTCATAAAGCTGCTTCTGTTGGGTGGCGGTTAACTGCATAAGCCATCTCCATTACTGATTATTTCCACTGTACCGTTTTATATCTTCCGATACCTGCTAGGCGAGTAGTAAGCATTTAGCGGAGGCCATTCCAGCTATATGAGAAGACTGGATTAGCCCCGTAGGTGTAAAATTCGACAAATTTGACGCTCATTCCAAACCTTCTATAACATAGAAAGTTATCCTCTAAGCTGTCAATAGCCTGCCGGTGGAAAGCATTTCCTCCAGGTTAGACACTCTATGTCTTAATAGTTGGACCAAATGATAGCACCTAACCACTTGATGGTCAAGAAGATGAATACAGTAGTGCATACCAATTACACTTGCCCAGAAACAATCGCGGCGCACTTTGTTTAGACGCCGCTTTGGAATTGCACACCCGGCCAGATTGCCCGTTTCCCCAACATGATGTATCCTTCTACCTGGCACCTGACAAGGCCAAATCCGGCTGTGGAAAACATGTAACCCTACAATCTCCATGTTCACCCTCAACGACGTATTAGAAGGCACACGGGGCCGCCTGGACGAGGCGACCGGCGCGCTAGCCATGACCGGGCTGGGCTTCAACAGCGTGGCCATCGACTCGCGGGCCGCGCTGTCCGGTGCCCTGTTCGTGGCCCTCATGGGGGAGCGCGTGGACGGGCACGAGTTTGTGTTGGACGCCGCCGGGCATGGCGCTCGCGGCGCGTTGGTGCGCGAGGACTGGACCGCGCCCGCTACCCTACCCCCCGGTATGGCCCTCATACGCGTGCCCGACCCCCTCGCCGCGCTGCAAAGTTTCGCCGCCTGGTGGCGCGCCCGCTTCGACGTGCAGGTGGTCGGCGTTACGGGCAGCGTGGGCAAGACCTCCACCAAGGAAGTGATAGCCGGGGTGCTCTCCACGCGCTACAACACCCTCAAGTCGGAGGGCAACCTGAACAACGAGATAGGCTGCCCCCTCACCGTGTTGCGGCTCGACACCGAGCACCGGAAAGCCGTGCTTGAGATGGGCGCGGGCTACCAGCTTGGCGAGCTTACCTTGTTGTGTGAGATAGCGCGCCCCGAAATCGCGGTGGTCACGGTGGTAGGCCCGGTGCACCTGGAGCGCATGGGCACGATAGAGAACATCGCCCTCAACAAGAGCGAGCTTGTGCGCGCCCTGCCCCCCAGCGGCACGGCTGTGCTCAACGGCGACGACCCACTGGTGAGGGGCATGAGCGAGGTAGCGTCCGCCAGGGTGCTCCTCTACGGCCTCGACCCACGGTGGGACATCTACGCCACCGACATAGAGGGCCAGGGCTTGCAGGGCGTGCACTTCACCTTGCACGTCAAGGCCACCGGCGACCGCTGGCGCATCCGGCTGCCTCTGCTGGGGCGGCATAGCGTGCACACCGCCCTGGCTGCGGCAGGTGCGGCGCACGCGGCGGGTATGGACTGGGACTCGATTATCATGGCCTTGCAGCGGCTGGACGCCCAGGTGCGCCTGCTGGTAGTGCCCGGGTACAACGGCTCTACCCTCATAGACGACAGCTATAACGCCTCGCCCGACTCCACGATGGCCGCGCTCAACCTGCTGGA